>JBPCXI010000001.1:0-18273 GCA_051008895.1 Gammaproteobacteria bacterium
ATTATGCGCCGGGCGCTCGTATGGGCCGCTGGCGCCACGACGGTCACCACGCCCATCGCGCACTGGAAACTGGATGAGGGCAGCGGCCCGACCGCCGTTGATTCGGTGGGCGGCAACGATGCGACCCTGAACGGCGGTTCCAGCTGGACCACGGGCACGCTCGACGGGGCGCTCGACTTCGACGGCAGCGGCGACTATGCGACGACGGACAACAATTTCACACCGCCTCCGGTCGGTACCGTCACGTTCTGGATGCAGGTCTCCGGCTCGCCGGGATCGCACGGGCGTATTCTCGGTCTCGATGACACATGGGAAATACGCCACGTCACGACGGGCACGCCGGACGGCATTCCCTACGGCCTGGTCTTCGATCTGGGGCTCAGTGGCGTCAATACCGAGTTCGTGACCACGACGACGATCGATGTGCCCGGACGCTGGTATCACATCGCCGCGGCCTACGACACGAACAACGATGCCTACGCCGTCTATATTGACGGCCTGCCGCACAAGAGCGGGACCTACCCGACCGCGTTGGCGGTGCCGGCCGCAAACCCGCTGTCGCTCGGCACCCGCACCGGTTCGACCAACTACTTCGATGGCGTGCTCGACGACGTTCGCATCTATGACAGGTTCCTGTCCGCAGACGACATTGCTGATCTTGCTGCCGAAGGTGGCTACTCCGGACCGGTAGCTCATTGGAAGCTCGACGATGGTGTTGGCTCGAACGCGATCGACTCTGTGGGCGGCCATGACGGCACCGTCAGCGGTGCCTCTTGGACCGCGGGTCAGGACGGCGATGCGCTTCAATTCGATGGGTCCAACGACTACGTCGACCTGACATCTGACGCGGAACTGGACGACGTATTCGTCGGCGGTGCGACGGTGATGGCGTGGATCGAGCCGGCGGGTTGGGGCGAGAACGGCTATGGTCGGATCTTCGACAAATCCAGTTCACCGTCGTCGACGAACGACGGGTGGGCGCTGCGCATGAGCACCGATAACGGCGGCATCATCAACTTCGGCCAGGGGTTCACCGGCGGACGAGGGTGGTGGAAGATCCCGAACGGCTCGATTAGCCTGAATACCTGGCAGCATGTCGCGGTCGCATATGATGCGAGCTCGACGACGAACGACCCGGTCATCTATCTCGATGGTAGCCCACTCGCCGTTACCGAAGTGGATTCACCGTCCGGCTCGGTGCGCTCCGATGCGTCGATCAATCTGCGTCTCGGTAACTATGCCGGTGCGACGTCACATACATTCGACGGCAAGATTGATGACGCGCGCGTCTACGACAGGATGCTGAGCGCTGCCGAGATTGCGTCAATCGCCGGTGGCGGCGGAGGTGGCGGTGGCCCCACGACGACATTCGAGGTCCGGGTGGGGACGAGCAGCGACGATGCCGAAGAACGAGTTAGCAACGGCAACGTTAACCTCACTAGTTCCGATCTGGAACTGATCTCCGACGGCAGCAACGCGCAGCTCGTCGGGATGCGCTTCACGAACGTTACGGTGCCGAACGGCGCCACGATCGCGAATGCCTATGTACAGTTCCAGGTGGACGAGACCAACAGCGGCGGCACGAATGTGAACGTCCAGGGTCAGGCCATCGACGATGCCCCGACATTCACCAGCAGTAACTCCAACATCTCGTCACGCAGCTTGACGACGGCCACTGTGCCATGGGCACCGGTGCCCTGGACCACGGTCGGCGACGCCGGAACCGATCAGCAGACGCCGGACATCGCGGCGGTCATTCAGGAGATCGTCAATCGGCCCGGCTGGACCAGCGGTAATGACATCGTGATCATCGTCACGGGATCCGGCGAGCGTACGGCAGAATCGCAAAACGGAGTCTCGGCCGCCGCACCGTTGCTGCACATCGAGTACTGACGATCGCCGGCTTCCGGTCAGGGACAAAATGGGGACATTCTGCTTTTTCAGAAAAAGCAGAATGTCCCCATTTTTTCTGTTCGTTCAGGCGCCCAAAGCCACCTATCCTCTTGGGATGCCAAGGACCGCAAGAGCCTCAGTCGGTGGCATCTGCTATCACGCAATAAGCCGCGGAAACAGGCGAGCTACCGTCTTTCATGATCCGGCCGACTTTCGGGCGTTCATCGGTCTCATGGATCGCGCTACCCGGAAGGTGCCGATGCGAGTATCCGGATACTGTCTGATGCCAAACCATTTCCATTTTGTTCTATGGCCATATCGCGATGGTGACCTGAGCAAATGGATGCAATGGTTGCTTACCGCACATGTCCGGCGCTATCACCGCATTTACGGCACTGACGGTCGTGTCTGGCAAGGCCGTTTCAAGGCATTTCCGATCGAACAAGATCAGCATTTCCTTTCGGTTCTGAGATATGTGGAGAGAAACGCTCTTCGCGCGAACCTCGTTGCGCGCGCTGAAGATTGGCCATGGTCCAGTCTGAAGTCGCGTCCCAACGACAGCAGGATCGGCAACCTGCCAGTCTCGCTGCCTGGCGATTGGCTGACTATCGTCAATCGGACCGAGTCGGAGGCCGAACTCAAGGCTCTTCGTCGCGCGGTGAACCGCGGTAGTCCATTTGGCAATAAAGCTTGGCAGCGTGAAGTCGCCGAAAAGCTGGGCCTGGAACAGAGTCTTCGCCGCCGTGGTCGCCCACGCAAGACCTCCCGCTAATCCGAAAAATGGGGACATTCTGGTTTTTCAGAAAAACCAGAATGTCCCCATTTCCGCCCTCAAAAAAACCAGAATGTCCCCATTTCCGCCCCAGAATGTCCCCATTTCCGCCCGTGATGTGACGCTGTTCACACTCGGGCCGCGCGGCCCGTGTTCATTGGAGTTCCAGCTTTGTCATAAGCGTACCGGAATCGGGACTACATCACAGTCGCGGCCCCATATTTTCCTTAATCTTCGCCGTGAAAGACCGCGCCCGCGGTATGTCGCGGTGCGTCGTCTTATAGCAACACGGAGCCGGAACAAAGGTGGCACTCGGGGTGAAACAATTACTTTCAGCGACGGAGTTCGCGCGCGAAGAAGTCACGTCGTACGCGCGACACCTGATCCTTCCGGAGACCCGCGCCGGGCTCGTGTGGCTCGCGCTGCTGTTGCTCGCACTGCAGTTCGGAATCTGGTTCCTCGAATATCGCGCCGGTCGCGGCGACGCATATTTCAGCACCTTCTGCCTGCTGAGCCTGCTCAGCGTGCACATGCTGTGGTCTGTTCGCTTCGTCAAAGACACACCGACGCTGCATTACCTCGCGATGACGTACCTGATCATGTACGCGACCGCGATCGTGCTGGTCGCGCACCGTGCCGGGCATTTCGACATCGCGCTGATGGCCAGTGCGGTAATGTTGTTCGTCGCCGTGCCGCTGATGCCGTGGGGACTGAAAGAGGCGGCTGCGGTCGCGATCCTGATCTACACGCTGTTCACGGCCTCGACGATTGCGGTCAAGGGCCGTTTCGATGTGCAGACCCTGTGGACGCTCCAGTTCCTGTTCGTTGCGAGCTCGACGATTGCGCTGGTGCTCGTCGCGCGCAATGTGCGCGTGCGCAAGGACGACATCGAGACTCGCTACGATCTGGAACAGGCGCAGCAGCGTCACGAACAGGCGTCGCTGACCGATCCGCTTACCGGCGCCTACAACCGGCGTTTTCTCGACAAGGAATACGGCAAGCTCGCGAACGATGCATTCAACCGCCAGCAGACGATGTCGATTGCGCTGCTCGACGTCGACCGCTTCAAGCCGCTGAACGACACGCACGGCCATCATGCCGGCGATCAGGTCCTGAAACAGCTCGTCAGGATCCTGAACGACAATCTTCCGGGCGACTCGATCGTGATCCGTCTCGGCGGCGACGAATTCGCGGTGCTGTACTTCGGCGAAAACGGCGGCGCCGACATCGACCAGTGCCTGCGTCACCTCGAGACCGACCCGGCGGTGTTGCGCGCGACGGGCGGTGAACCGGTGACGGTCAGCTCCGGTTGCGCAGAGGCCGTTAGCGATCGCAAACGCAGTCTGGAGGCCGTGTATCGGGATGCCGACAACAAGCTTTATGTGACCAAGCGCAGCCGCAAGGCCGACGCGACGCAGGCGCGCCGCAGGGAGGAGCCGGCGGAATCATGAGCGCTCTGATCGACAGGCTGAAGGCCGGCAGGGAGAAGCAATCCGGCGCGAGTGCCGTCGGGCCGATCGGGCTGCACTTCGCCGAGGAGCAGGCACATGCGGTGCAGCTGCGCAGGCTTAAATCGGGCGCCTATTGTTTGCGTGCATGGTCTTCGCAGGACTACTCCGATTCACGCGAGTCGACGCTCGCGGATCCGGAGCTCATGAAGGAATTCGCCGGCAACCTGCTCGGGCGCGGCCTGTTCCGTGGGCGCAAGGTCGTGACGGCATTGCCGCCGGCGCTGACCCGCATCACGTCGCTAAACTACCAGGCCGGCGGGGGCGCGGCGGACGCCCAGCGCATTCTGCGCACGATGGCCGACCGTCTCGAAGGTTCGATCAACGACTACGTAATCGACTACCTGCCGGTGCGCGGTGAGCCCGGCGATCGCGACAAGGTCGCGATCGTCGCGGCGAGCAAGCGCACCGACGTGCTCGCATTTCTCGAGTCGATGCGACAGGCGCGGCTCGAGGTCACCGAGCTTGAAGTCGGACCGGCGGCGATCAATCGCCTGGTCGGGCTGTTGCCGAAACCGGCGGACGGCCACGGCAATGTGCTGATCATCAACTACGGTACCGAGACGTCTTACCTGACGCTGATTTCCGGGCGGCGCCTGTTAATGGACAAGGAGATCGAATTCGGTTCGTATCCGCTGATCCGCCAGATCGCCAAGGGTCTCGACATCAGCAACGACATGGCATCCGAGCTCGCTGTGCGCCAGGGCCTGGCACAACCGTCGAAGAAACCGTTCGGCGCGACCGTCACGCTAACGCCGGAAGATCTGAATCCGATCGTCGAGATCGTGCAGCCGGTGTTTTCGAAACTGACCGAGGAAGTGCGGCGCGCGTGTTTGTACGCATCAGCCGAGAGCAAAGGCGACGTCGTCGAGCAGGTGTACACGTTCGGCACCGTCGCGCGTTGGCCGGGCGCTGATCGCCTGCTCAGTGACATTGCGCGTGTGCCGGTCGCCGACACGCTGCCGTTGAACGCGATCTTCGACGGCGGCGATGACAGCAATAATCTCGAGTACGCCGGCGTCGGTCCCGACCTAGCGGTCGCGACCGGTCTCGCGCTCAGGGGGTTGACCGACGATGCATGACATCGACCTGATACCGCCTGATTATCGACGTGCTCGCTGGCTCAAGGTCTGGCTGCGCAACATGACGATCGGCGTGGCGATCGTGATCTCGACGTCTTTTGCCGCGTTCGCCGGGCTGACGGTGAAAGTCGACGGTATTCGTGAGGAAAAGCGCCTTCTCGAGGAGCAGCTCGCGGTGACGTCCAAGCAGCGCGACGACCTCGAGACGCTGGATCGCAAGAAGAGCGACCTGAACCAGCAGCTGTCGATGCTGAACAGCCTGCGCAGTGGTGCGCCGGCGCGGTCCGTGTTTGTCGCGATCGACCGCGCGCTGGCGGATGCAGAGGTCTGGTTCCTGAACTGGCAGTTCCGGCGCGCGGGCGTGATGGTGCCCGAAAGCCAGGCGTCGGGTGTCGAAACCGGATATTTCATCGTCGTGCCGGAATCGGGCAAGGAGGGCGGCGAGCAGGCCTGGCTGGTTGAGACCCACATGACGATCACCGGTCAGGCGCGCGATCACGAGGCGCTGTCCCGTTTCGTCAACGGTCTGTACGCGCAGTCGACGGTCGTCGACGTCCGCGTCCAGCGCACGGAACTCAGTCAGCGCAGCTCCGGCGACGTTGTGCAGTTCGAGGTCGCAGTAGTACTGACCAGTGAGGCACGCGGATGAATGCGCGTATGGAATCGCTGGAGCCCAGGCAGATCAATTTGATCGGCTATGGCGGTCTCGCGTTGCTCGTCGCGACGCTGCTCGTCTACGTCGTATTACCGGTGGCGAAAGATTACCGCTCGACGGGGTCGTCGCTGCGCCTGCTGCGCGCCGGCGTATCCGACGGCGTGTCGCTGGAGACCCAGCTTACGGGTCTGCGCTCTGAAGTCGCATATCTCGAGAAGACGTTGAACGGTGACGCGTCAAATCTGCCGGCCAAGCAGATGGAGGCGTTCGTGATCGGGCGGCTGCAGACGATCTCGTGGCGAAACAATGTCGTATTGGTCAGCGTGCAGCCGCGCGAAGGTACGCCGATTAATCAATTCCGCGAATTGATCTTCGACGTCGAACTCCAGGGCGACTACTTCGATTTCTTTGCCTGGCTGCGGGATATCGACGAGGAGCTCGGCTTCGTCGTCGTCAAGCGCTTCCAGATCTCGAAGTCGAACCGGAGCGGCGCGGAAAAAGCGCCGCTCGAGGTTGACCTGACGATGGCCGCATACAGGAGTGAAGCACCGTGAATGGGTATGCAGAAAAGATAATTTGGGTCGCGGCAGTTGCGCTGGTGACGCTCGCAGCGAACGCGCAGCGGCTGCAGCGCGATCCGTTTCAGCCGCCCGCCGACTTCGGCGACACGACCGTTACCAATGACGTCAGCGCAAGGCCTCAGGCAATCGAGGCCGAGGTCCGCGGCATCCTGTTTGCCGGCGGCGAGTCGCTGGTGAATTTCGGCGGCCAGATCATCGGCCCAGGCGAGGAAGTCAACGGGTATCGGCTGCTCGAGGTCGGGGAGGAACATGCGGTGTTCCAGCGCGGCGACGAGATCGTCACGCTGTCCCTGTATCCGGACGGCGGCGCGGATGCGGATGCCGACCGGTAATGCAAAAGGCGATGAACGAGTGAGCGACATCAGGAACAAATCACTGCCGATCGCTGCGCTGCTGCTGGCGGCATGGCTTTTCGCGCCGCTGGTTGCATTGGCCGGCGATCGCATCACGCTCGGCATGCGCGAGGCATCGATCGAGGAGGTCATGGCGATGCTCGCGCGCCAGCATCGCGTGAACATCCTGCTCGGCGACGGCGTCGACGCGGAGGTTTCGTTCAGCCTGTACGGCGTGACGCTCGACGATGCGATCCGGTCGATCGCGAGTGCGGCCGGATACGAGGTCGAGCGGCGGCAGGGGACCTATTTCATTCTGCCGGAGGACCGCGCCGGGCGATCCGCGGACGGCGGCTTCACGACCGTGCGCTCGATCCCGGTGCGCTATACCGATGCCGCCGAACTCGAGACAAAGCTCGGCGACTACCTGTCAGACTACGGCAACATCACGGCTTTGCCGGACCGCGGGCTGCTCGTCGTCGAGGATCGGCCCGGCTTCGTCTACCGCATCAGCCGCCTTGTGTCACAGCTGGACCAGCGCCCTCCGCAGGTCATGATCGAGGCGAAGATCCTCGAGATCTCGCTGAGCGACGAGCAGTCGTATGGCATCGACTGGACGGGTCTGTTTACGAATACCGACCGGGCGGGTGCCGGCGACTTCGGCACGCAGGCGGCCGCGCCTGGTAACAGCGGCAACGCCGGTTTCTTCTTCAATTATCTCGAGCCGAATATCCAGGTCGCGCTGCGCGCGCTCGAGGCGGACGGCCGCGTCCGCAATCTCGCGTCACCGAAAGTCGTCACGGTCGTCAACGAGGAGGCCGAGGTGATCATCGGCGACCGCCGCGGTTATGCCGTCACGACGACGATTAACCAGGTCACGACCGAGTCGATCGAGTTTCTCGAGTCGGGAACGATTTTGCGCGTGACGCCGGCGATCGACGAGAGCGGGCAAATCCTGATGAACATTCACCCGGAAGTCAGCACCGGCACGGTCGACGAGAACGGCATCCCATCGCAGACGACGACCGAGGTCACGACGCAATTGCTGGTGCCGAGTGGCAAGTCGATCTTCATTGGCGGGCTCATGCGCAACAGTTCGACCGAGACACGCAATGGCGTGCCGATTCTCGGACGACTGCCCGGCCTGCGCTGGCTGTTCTCGACCAAGTCCCGCGTCACGCTGAACACCGAGACCGTGGTGATCATCACGCCGCGCCTTGTCGATGAGCCGGAGGTGCTGGCGCTGAACGAGCTGGCGAACGAAAGTTTCGAAGATACGCAGCAGGAGATGATCGACCAGTCGGAGGTTGTCAGGCAGCACATCGAGGACACGTTCGTGCCGCCGCCGCCGTCGGATCGCACGACCGGCAGCGGCGCTATCGAGGTCGTTCCCACGGGCGAGGTGATGACGCGTGCGGGACCGGAAGCGTCGGCGCCGGTCGAGTCACTGGCCGAGTCGCCGGCCGAGTCGCCGGCCGAGTCGCCAGCCGAGTCGAAAGCACCAGCGCCGCCGCCTGAACCGGATGCTCCGTCGGCCGGTATCGAGAACGAGCCGGCAATCGCTCCCGACGTCGTGATGCTCGCCGAAGCAGGTGTAGACGCAGACACAGACACAGACACAGACACAGACGCATTCGCAGAATCGGAACCGGAACCGGAAGCCGAAGCCGAAGCCGAAGCCGAAGCGATTGCGGAAGTCGGACAGGATTCGCCGACGCCGACGGCAGCACCGCTGCCGACACCCGTCGTCGCGCGTCCGTCCGCGACCGCGCGCTATGCGCTGAATCTGCATTCAGATCCTAAGCCTATCGACGCGCCGCCGGGCGAGAAGCCCGCGCCGGACGACAGGCTCCTGTACGTCAGCGAAAAAGAACTCGACGGGCAGACGTGGTACCGACTGCGACTGGGCTTTTTCGATACCGAAAACGAGGCGCAGTCGGCGCTGGAAGAATGGCGTATCGACTATCCCAGTGCCTGGCTCGTCCGCGTCGCGCCGAAAGAACGGGACGCGGCCCCGGATGGGGCGCTGTAGCACAGCGCGTCGAGGCCCGTCATGTCGGCAACGAACCAACTCATCGAATCGTGGCTGACTCTCCAGTGCAGCATGCTCGCCGGCGCCGTGCGCGCAACCGTCGTGCGGGCCGGCGCTCAAGGCGCATACGAAACAGTCGCGGGATGGCCGACCAGCGGTGCCGTTACGCCCGACCTGGCGAACGTCGCGTCGTCTGCGCTCGGGAAGCAGCAATGCACGGTGAGCCGGTTCGACGCGGAGCGGGCGACCGGGGGGCGCGAGGGCGATATCGTAACGTGTCCGCTGTCTCGTGACGGTAAGCCGTTCGGCATCGTCGCGGTCGAATTGCCGGCCGGCACCGATGCGCAGAGGAACGCCTGCGCCAAGGCATTGCAATGGGGCGGCGCCTGGCTCGAGTTATTGTTGCGCGCGCAATCAGGCACGGCCGAAAACCACCTGCTGACGGTCGTCGACATGGTCGCGACGAGCCTCGAACATACAACGTTCCAGGAGTCCGCCACTGCCGTTGTTGCCGAACTGGCCCGGCGTATCGAATGCGAGCGCGTAACCATCGGTTACGTGCGCAGAGGAAACGCGCGGATCGACGCGGTGTCGCGCAGCGCATCGGCGGACAATCGCACGGCATTGCTGCGCACAATCGCGGCGGCGATGGACGAAGCCATCGACCAGGACGCGACACTAGTATATCCGCGGGCCGCTGCCGCACAGGCGCAGGTCGTTGTTGCGCACGAAAAGCTCTCCACGGGATACGGCTCGGGCTCTGCATGTTCAATTCCAATCAGCGTTGACGGACGCCTGGTCGGCGCGGTGACACTCGAGCATCGCGAGACGGATCACTTCGATGCGACGAAGGTCGCGCTCTGTGAGGCGGTTATTGCGCTCGTCGGTCCGATTCTCACCGGCAAACGCGACGCTGAGCGCTGGGTGGGGCCGCGACTACTCGACAGCCTGCGCGGGCAGCTCGCCAAGCTCACCGGACCGCGCCATGCGCGGTTCAAACTGGGTACCGCGATAACAATTGCCGTGGCGCTGTTCCTCGGGCTGGCGACCGGCGAATACCGGGTGTCGGCGGACGCGACTTTGGAAAGCATGGTGCAGCGGGCGGTCACCGCTCCGTTCGACGGCTACGTCGACGACTCGTCCGTGCGCCCCGGCGATCTCGTCAAGGTAGACGAGATACTGTGCCGGCTCGAAGACCGCGACCTCAAGCTCGAAGAATTCAAGTGGTCAAGCGAGGCGGCCAAATTGCAGAAGGAGGCGCGCGAGGCCATGGCGGCCGACGAGTATGCGCGCGTGCGCATCCTGCAGGCGCAGCTCGATCAGGCGGCTGCACAACTCGATCTCGTCCGCGAGCAGCTCGCGCGCACGCAGGTGACGGCACCGGTCGACGGCATGATCGTCAAGGGCGATCTGACACAGTCGCTCGGCGCACCGGTGGAACGCGGCGATGTGCTGTTCGAGGTCGCGCCGCTCGACGACTATCGGGTGATGCTGGCCGTAGACGAGCGTGATGTTGGCGCACTCGTCACGGGGCTCGCCGGTCAACTCGCACTCGCGGGGCTGCCGGACAAACCCATGCCGATCGTGGTGCAGCGGATTACACCGATCTCTACGGTCGAGGACGGCAAGAACTACTTCGCCGTACAGGCGAAGCTACTCAGCGACCGAACGCAGTTGCTGCGCCCGGGCATGCAGGGCGTGGGCAAGATCTATATTGGTCGGCGCAAACTCGCGTGGATATGGACTCATGACATGCTCGACTGGCTGCGCCTGTGGAGCTGGAACTGGACCGGGTAGGTCTGTTCGCGATGACATCTTCCATGTACAGCGCGCAATGGTACCGGGTCAAGGAGCTCCAGCCGTCGCTGCGGGCCCATACCAAGGTGCATCGACACGTCTATCGTGGTGACGTGTGGTTCGTCGTGCAGGATCTCGCGGCCGGTCGCGTCCATCGCTTTACGCCGTCCGCATATCGCGTTATCGCGTTGATGGATGGCAAGCGGACGATCGACGATATCTGGCTGTCCGTCGACAACGAACTCGGCGACGACGCGCCGACGCAGGACGACATCGTGCAGCTGCTGGCGAAACTGCATGGCGCCGACCTGCTGCTCGCGGCAACCCCGTCCGATACCAAGGATCTGTTCAAGCGCTACCAGCAGCGCCGTCGCCAGGGCCTGAAGCAACGCTTCATGAACCCGATGGCGATGCGTTTTCCGTTCCTGGATCCCGACCGGCTCCTCGACCGGCTGTCGCCGACCGTACGACCGGTGTTTTCCGGTATCGGCCTCGCGGTGTGGATCGGCATCGTTGGTCTGGCGCTGCTGCTGGCCGGGATGCACTGGAATGAACTGACAGAGAACGTGTCGGATCGCGTGCTGAGCTCACAAAACCTGTTGCTGATCTGGCTCGTGTATCCGCTCATCAAGCTGCTGCACGAATTGGGCCACGGCCTGGCCGTGAAGCGCTGGCGCGGTGAAGTGCACGAGATGGGCGTCATGCTGCTCGTGCTTGCGCCAGTGCCGTACGTCGACGCGTCGGCCGCGGCCGCGTTCCGGGACAAGCGCAAGCGCATGCTGGTGGGCGCCGCGGGCATCATCGTGGAGACCTTCGTCGCGGCGCTCGCGATGTTCGTCTGGGTGGCGGTCGAGCCCGGTATCGTTCGGTCCGTCGCGTTCAACGTCATGCTGATCGGCGGTATTTCAACGGTCGTATTCAACGGCAACCCGCTGTTGCGCTTCGATGCTTACTACGTTCTCGCCGATTACCTCGATATACCGAACCTCGGCGCGCGCGCCAACCGCTACATCGGTTATGTCATTCAGCGTTATGCATTCGGCATCGCCGATGCCGAGTCGCCGGCGAATGGCCCTGCCGAGCGACCCTGGCTCGCCGGTTACGCGATCCTGTCCTTCGTATATCGGATGCTCGTGCTATTCGGTATTGTGCTGTTTGTCAGCAGCAAGTTCTTCGTCGTCGGCGTCCTGCTCGCGATCTGGGCGCTCGCGATGCAGATTGCGTTCCCGCTGATCAAGCACGTACTGTTTCTGTTGTCCGACCCGCGCATCGCTCGCCAGCGTACGCGTGCGATCGCGATCACCGGCGGTGCCTGCGCCGCAGTGGTCGCCGCAATGCTGTGGGTGCCGCTGCCGCTGTCGACCCGCGCCGAGGGTGTCGTTTGGGCGCCGGACAAGTCCGAGGTGCGCGCCGGGGCGGACGGCGTCGTCTTACATCTGCTGACGTTGCCGGATGCCGCGGTCGAGGAGGGATCGGCCTTGCTCGAGCTCGCGGATCCCTTGCTCGGACATCGCGTCCGCATCCTCGAGGCCGATCTGCGCGAGGCCGAGGCGCGCCACAATTCACTGCGCACGACCGAGCCGGTGCAGGCTGCGATCGTACTCGATGAGATCAACGCGATTCGAGAGGATCTTGCGCTCGCACGGACCCGGCTGGACGCGCTGACCGTACGGAGTAAGGCCACGGGCAACTTCCTGATGAAGCAGCCGCGTGATCTCGAAAACCGCTACGTCAGCAACGGCGACCTGATCGGCTACATCAGCGACATGTCCAGCGGGCGTGTGCGGGTGGCCGTAACGCAGGAAGATATCGGCCTGATTCGGGAACGCACCGACGAAGTCTGGGTGCGGCTGACCGAGGATATCGATCGGCCCGTCAAAGCGCTCGTGACACGCGCGGTGCCGGCTGCGATGGATCGGTTGCCGAGCCCGGTGCTCGGCACGAGCGGCGGCGGCGCTCTGCCGGTCGACCCTGCCGATAACGACGGCGTCAGGACCCTCGACAACGTGTTTCATATCGAACTCGAAATACCGGTCGCCGTGCCGCGTATCGGCGGGCGCGCCTACGTGCGTTTCGACCACGGCTCCGAGCCGCTCGCCCGGCAGGCATACCGTCGCGTGCGCCAGCTGTTGCTGAGGCGGTTCGATGCGTAACGAAATCTTACGGCCGAGTCAGAGCCTGGGTTCCTATCCGGAACGCACAGCCGAGGGCGTCGTCGGTCTCGACGAGCTCGCGCACCGGACCGTGGTGCGGCTCGGCCATCGGGTCAAGACGAGTCGCCTGTATCGACGGCGATTTCTTGCCGCGGTCAACAAGGCCGGCGAGCCGTTGCGTGATTTGCCGGGCCGCGAGCTGACCGGCCGCGCGAAGACGCTCCGTGAGGCGCTGATGCGTCGCGGCCTGGTCGACGAGTTGGTCGTGCAGTCGTTTGCACTCGTGCGCGAGTTGTCCGGCCGCTGCCTGAAGATGCGGCATTACGACAGCCAGATGCTCGGTGGCTGGGTCATGCTCAATGGCATGCTCGCCGAGATGGAGACCGGCGAGGGCAAGACGCTGACGGCGACGCTACCCGCTTGCACCGCCGCGATGGCTGGCATCCCGGTACATGTGATAACGGTAAATGACTACCTCGCGAGTCGCGATGCGGAACTGATGGCGCCGCTCTATAAGCTACTCGGGCTTACGGTCGCGTCCGTCACCGAAGAAGACTCGGCGCCAAATATCCGTCACGAGGCGTATGCCTGTGATGTGACATATTGCACAAACAAGCAGCTCGCATTTGATTACCTTAGAGACCGGGTACAGATGGGGCATCGCCGCTCCGAACTCCGGCGCAAGGTCGACGGAGTGCGGAACGGCGCGGGCGATTCGCCGTTGTTGTTGCGCGGATTGTGCTTCGCGATTGTCGACGAGGCGGACAGCGTGCTGATCGACGAGGCGCGCACGCCGTTAATTTTGTCGCGCCCGGTCGAAGGTCAGTTCGACGAGGAAACCTACGCACAGGCGCTCGAACTGGCCGGCCGACTGTCACCGGGCGACGATTTTCGCGTGCACGAACGCGAGCGAAAAGTCGTCGTCAGTGAGGAAGGTAAAGGCCGACTGGACGAGCTTGCCGCGACGATGCCCGAGTTCTGGCATCGCGCGCGCCGCCGCGAGATGCTCGTGGAGCAGGCGCTGAGTGCGCTGCACCTGTACGTGCGCGATCAGCACTACCTGGTCCGCGACGGCAAGGTGGTGATCGTCGATGAGAACACCGGCCGGGTGATGGCCGACCGTTCGTGGGAAATGGGATTGCACCAGATGGTAGAAGTGAAGGAAAACTGCGAGGTGACGCCGGGGCGCGATGCGCTGGCGAAGATCACCTATCAGCGTTTCTTTCGCCGCTATCTGCGTTTCGGCGCGATGAGCGGGACCGCGACGGAGGTCGCCGGCGAACTGTGGTCGGTGTATGGCCTGCGCGTGATCAAGGTGCCGAGTCACAAGCCGATGCAGCGTCTGGCCGGCCCGAGTCGTTTGTTCATGACGGCCGAACAGAAATGGGAGGCGGTCGTTGCGCGGATCAAGGTGCTACACGGACAACAGCGTCCCGTGCTCGTCGGCACGCGGTTCGTCGCGGCGTCCGAGCAATTGAGTGCGTTGCTGACCACCGCGAATCTCGAACATCGCGTACTCAATGCACGCAATGACGAAGAGGAAGCCGATATCGTCGCCGGGGCCGGGCAGGCCGGTCGCATCACCGTCGCGACGAACATGGCGGGGCGCGGCACCGACATCAGCCTGGGCGCCGGCATCCGCGAGCTCGGGGGCTTGCATGTCATCGCGACGGAGCGCAACGAGGCGCGCCGCGTCGACCGGCAGCTGTTCGGCCGCTGCGGACGCCAGGGCGATCCCGGCAGTTTCGAAGCATTCCTGTCACTGGAGGACGAGATACTGGATCTGTACGCGCCGCGCGTGATCAAGACGCTGCTGCGATCGCTGCTGAGATCCGGTGCGCCGTTCGGGCAGAAATTTGGCGATACCTGCATGCGGATCGCGCAGGCGCGGCTGGAACGGCGGAACGCGCGCATGCGCCGCGAGCTGATCAAGCTCGATCGGCGTCTCGGCGACGTCCTTGCGTTCACGGGGCCGATGGAATGAAGAGCGTGAATCGCATGAATGTGTTGCTACGGGCACTGGCGCTCAATGTGGGCCTGGGCTTTGTCGTCAGCGGGTCGGCTGCGCCTGCGATCCAGGTGCCCGAGCTCGACTGCGTTATCGAACCGCACGTCGTGATCGACCTGAGCAGCCGCACCGATGGCATCGTCGAGACGATCGAGGTCGAGCGCGGCGATATCGTTACGCAGGATCAAATCGTCGTGCGCCTCGAAGCGGGTGTCGAGCGTGCGGTCGCGGATTACGCCCGCGCGGCGGCAGAAGCCGATTCCGATCTCGCGGCGGGCGAGGTCAGCATGGATTTTGCGGAGCGCCGCCGGGATCGGCTTGAGTCGCTCTACCTCGAAAAGGCTTTGTCATCCGACCAGATGGACGAGATGGATACCGAGGCGCGGCTCAGCAAGCTGAAGTTCGATCAGGCCAGGGAGCGCAGGCGGCTCGCAACGCTGGAGCTGAGACGAGCACTCGAGGTGCTCGAACGACATACGGTCCGCAGTCCGATCGACGGCGTGGTCGTGCAGCACTTCCTTGCGCCGGGCGAGTCGGTCGAAGAAAAACCGATTCTGCGACTGGCGCAGATCGATCCGTTGCGCGTCGAGGTGATGGTGCCGATCGCGTACATTGGTGCATTCGAGGTCGGTCAGCAAGCTGTCGTGTCGCCGGAACGCCCGATTCGCGATTCCTACCCGGCCGTCGTGACCGTTGTCGATCGCGTCGCGGATGCGGCCAGCGGCACGTTTCTGGTGCGAATGAATCTGCCGAATCCCGAGCACAAATTGCCGAGCGGCCTCAATTGTATGGTGCGCTTCATGGCGAAGCCCATACCAGAGGCGCTGCAGGCGAGTTCGAACGCCGCGCCGGATCCGCGCGAGAACAATACAGCGACCGGCGCGCCGGCGGTGGTTGCGCGCAAGCGGACACCGACGGCCATCGACGCAGAGTCGAAGCCGGCGAAACAGTACATCGCGCACGCCGGTCTCGCGACGAGCAAGCCGGTCGGCGAGTCGGTGCGCCCACGCCCTGACGCGGCACGCGAGGCGTCCGGCAGCGTTGCGCGCCTGACCGCATCGTCCCGCGCCGGGAACGCGCTCGGCGCATGTCGGACGATCGGCCCGATCGGCGACGGTGCGCGGGCGCGCGCATTGCAGGCGGCGCTGGGCGCGAACGGAAACAGTGCTTCGGTGCGAGAAGAGACGACGGCCATGCCGAACGGGTTCATCATCGTGTCCGACGACCAGGGCGGCGTCGCGGAGGCAAAGACGCTGGCCGAAAACATGCAGGGCGCGGGTCTGAACGACATGTTCGTGTTCGCCCGCGGCCCGCACAAAGGCAGAGTCTCGCTCGGCCTGTATCGCAATGAGGTCATGGCGCACGAGCGTGTCGGGGAAATCGCGTCCGCCGGCTTCGCGGCTGAGGCGCGACCGCGGCAGCGGGACGTGACGCGCTACTGGGTCGATGTCGCCGGCGAGCGGGTGGAACTGGCCAAGGACGCCCACGGATTGCTGGCAGAGCTGGCGGTCACGCCCGTAGACTGCGGGCGAACGCTCGCTGCGGATCGATAACACGGCCCGTCAGGGCAACTCGGCGACCGCGCGCTTGCCATAATCGCGTCAGCAGTTTGGCGACGCCCCTATGACAGCGGCCCGCACAAGTTTCTGTGAGCTAATTCTCGATTCTGTGACGGGTCCGATGTGCCCAATTCCGGCAATTTATTAGAATTTCAAGCTGTTGTTGTTTGATTTTTTGGGGTTGCCGGTGCGCTCACGCGAGTCCATTCGCTGCGTTCTTACCAGGCGTGCAGGCATTGCGCGTCGCGCGCTGTCGTGCGACCCCGATTCGCCGACGTGTTGAAGCGCGAACAGCCAAAAGACGAAATCAAGCGCCCGTTCATGGAAGAGATGGAGCGGCGCCTGCTGCTGTCCGCGGATGCTTTCGGCGCGTTCGCCGGCAATGCGGTATACCAGGATGTCGAGCAGCCGGACGAAGAGTCGGTGCAACTCAGCGAGGCCGATCGGCTCGCGTCAGCAGAGGCCGAATACCAGAGTCGCGAGCTGATCATCGTCGATGCGGCGACCCCGGACTACGAGTCCCTGCTCGCGGATCTGACCGGCAACACTGAAGACGACCGAATCTTCGAAATTGCGATCCTCGACGCGACCGACGACGGCATCGCGCAGATCACCGACTTGCTCGCAGACCGCGCCGACCTCGACGCGGTCCACATCGTCTCGCACGGCAGCGCGGGCAGCATCACGCTCGGCAACAGCGTGCTGGACTACGACACGCTGATCGACAACGCCCGCGACATCGAATATTGGGGCGATGCACTCACCGAGGCGGGCGACCTTCTTATATATGGCTGCAATCTGGCGGCGACCGAACAAGGTCAGGATCTCGTCGACGCGCTGTCACGCCTGACCGAGACCGACGTCGCGGCATCGGAAGACCTGACCGGCGCCGAGTCGCTCGGCGGCGACTGGGACCTGGAATACCGTCGCGGCGAAGTCGAAGCCGATCTCGCAGTCAGCGCTGCGGCACGGGAAAGCTGGGAAGCCGTACTCGCCACAATAACGGGCACGGCGGGTGACGATGTGCTCGCCAGTGGCGCTGGCGACGACGTCATTGACGGTTTGGCCGGCTACGACACGGTCGACTACGGCGCAGCCGCTTCTGCTGTGACCGTGGATCTGACGATCACCACGGCACAGGACACCGGCGGCGCCGGTATCGACACCTTCTCAAGCATCGAGGGGGTTATCGGCAGCACCTACAACGACACGTTCGTGTTCAGCAATCCGCAGAATGGTGCGGTCTACACCGTCGACGGCAATGCCGGCAGCAATACGATCGATATCAGCAGCTATTCGTCGAGCGCTGCGACCTTCGGTGACGGTGTCATGACGATCGATATGGGCGGCGGGCAGTCGTTCACGATTGCGTACACGGGCGTTGAAACCATCGCGTTCAGCGATCTGTCGGCGACGATCCTGAGCGCCAACATGACGCAGGCTGGCTTCAGCGGCACCGGCATCTGGGTCGACGGCGCCGAGGCGTTCAAGGTCGACGTCGGTGGTGCGGGCACGCTCGACCTCGCCTACGACGAGGGCACCGACACGGTCTCGGTCACCGGCGCGACCGGCATCGATGCCACGAGTTCACTGGCAATCACAGATCTCAACGGCACTGACCTGCTGGTCGACCAGATCATCCTCGACGACAGCTTCGGTGATCTGACGACCAATATCGGTGTCGGCAGCATCAGCCTCGCCGGTGTATCGAGCAATATCCAAGGCACCTTCACGATAGGCGGTGATCTGGGGTTGATCGACATGTACGCTCTCGCCGGCACGCTCGATGTCCAGGGTGGCGCAGGCACGATCCATATTGTCAACGATCTCGAAGACGGCGCATTGCTGAACGTCACTGGTGACGTATCGACGCTACAGGTCGATGACGACATCGGCGGTAC
>JBPCXI010000002.1:0-7811 GCA_051008895.1 Gammaproteobacteria bacterium
GGATGAACAGCGCGGCCGAGTTGTCGGCGAAGCGCTGTCCGCCCCACGACCCGAATACCCACAGGTTCGCCCGCCGCGGCACAAATCCCGAGAAGAAATAGACGGGCAGCAGGTACAGGCGCGCGAGTGCCGCGCCGAGGATTTTTGCGAATTGCAGCATGAGTAGACACATTACTATCCATCATCGGTCCGTGCCCAGCGACTTGACATAGGCCGCGCTGGAGGCGACCGATACTACTGCGATCGCGCTTGTGGCAATATCGTTTCAAGGCTCTGAATCGTTGTAGCGACATGCCAGTGGCAGCGAGTCTCGACGACAAATACAGCCGGCTTACGGGTTCGATTTACCTGAACGGCATTCAGGCCCTCGTGCGCCTGCTGATCTGTCAGGGCCGGCGCGATGCGGACGCCGGCCTGAACACGGCGGGTTTCGTTTCCGGCTATCGCGGATCGCCGCTCGGCGGCCTCGACCGCGAACTCTCGAAGTCGCGCAGCTTCCTCGACGATTATCGCGTTCACTTCCAGCCGGGCGTAAACGAAGAACTCGCGGCAACGGCGGTTTGGGGCAGTCAGCAGGTCAACCTGTTCGACGGCGCGCGTTACGATGGCGTTTTCGGCATGTGGTACGGCAAGGGGCCGGGCGCCGATCGCTCGAGCGACGCGTTCAAGCACGCGAACGCGGCCGGCTCATCCCGGCACGGCGGCGTGCTGGCGATCGTCGGTGACGATCACGGCTGCAAGTCGTCGACGATGCCGCACCAGAGCGAGCACTTGTTTATGGATGCACGCATGCCGACGCTGAATCCGGCCGGCATCCAGGATTTGCTCGACCTCGGCATCGTCGGCTGGAGTCTGTCGCGCTTCAGCGGTTGTTGGGTCGGGCTCAAGGGCACGTCGGACCTGTTCGATTCATCGGCGATGGTCGACGGGGATTACCGTCGTATCGACGTGCGCGTCCCGACCGGCGTTGATCAGCCCGAAGACGGATTGAACATCCGCTGGCCCGACTCTCCGCTGGATCAGGATCGGCGACTGCAGCGGTACAAGCTTTACGCCGCGCTCGAGTTCTCGCGCGTAAATCGGTTCGACCGCGTCGTCATCGACAGCCCGCGCCCGCGCCTCGGAATCGCGACGGCGGGCAAGAGCTATCTCGACGTTATGCAGGCGCTGACGGACATCGGCATCGACGCTGCCCGTGCTGCCGATCTCGGTATTCGCGTCTACAAGGTTGCGATGACCTGGCCACTGGAACCGGCCGGAATCCGCGCGTTTGCCGAGGGGCTCGAGGAGATACTTGTCGTCGAGGAGCGGCGCGCGATCATCGAGAATCAGATTCGCGAACAGCTCGTCGTCATGGCCGCGGTGACGAGGCCGCGAATCGTCGGCAAATTCGATTTCCAGCGTGAGCGACTCGTGCCTTCGACCGGTGAGTTATCGCCCGCAATGATCGGCAGAGTCATTCTCGAGCGTCTGTCGACATGCGCCGGCGGCGTCGATGCAGACTGGCTGCAGCACGCGCGTGCGGGGGTTGCGGACGATCCGGGCGTGCCGGAGGTCGACGTGACGCGGCCGCCGCATTTCTGCTCCGGGTGTCCGCACAACTCGTCGACTCGGGTACCGGACGGCAGCCGCGCGATGGCTGGCATCGGCTGCCACTACATGGTGATGTGGATGGATCGGCAGACCGAAACTTTCACACAGATGGGCGGCGAGGGCGCGACGTGGATCGGCCAGGCGCCGTTTACCGAGACGCGCCACGTCTTTCAGAATATCGGCGACGGCACGTACTTCCACTCGGGGAGCCTCGCGATACGCGCAGCGGTGGCGGCCAACGTCAATATCACCTACAAGTTGCTGTACAACGACGCGGTCGCGATGACCGGCGGGCAGTCGCTCGACGGCGACCTGAGCATCGACCGTCTCACTCAGCAGCTGCTCGGCGAAGGCGTTCGGCGTATCGCGCTCGTCAGCGATGAGCCGGCGCAGTACCCGAGAAGGCTCGCGCGCGTACCCGACATATCGATACACGACCGCCACGAACTGGACGCCGTTCAGCGACAACTGCGTGAGACGGACGGCGTAACCGCCCTGATCTACGATCAGACCTGCGCGGCCGAACTGCGTCGCCGCCGCAAGCGCGGTATTGCAGAGGACCGGCCGACGCGCGTATTCATCAATCCGTTAGTATGCGAGGGTTGTGGCGACTGCAACGTTGCATCGAATTGCCTGTCGGTGCTGCCGCTCGAGACCGAGTTCGGCCGTAAACGCACGATTAACCAGGATGCATGCAACAAGGACTACAGCTGCGTGAATGGATTCTGCCCGAGTTTCGTGACCGTGTCGGGCGGCGAGCTCCGGCAACGCTACGCCGGGTCGGACGCGTTCGGCGAGATGCCGGAGCCGGAGGTCGTGGAGCGAGCCTGCAACATTCTGATCGCCGGCGTCGGCGGCACCGGGATCGTCACGACGAGCGCGTTGATCGGTATGGCCGCCAGCCTCGAGAACAAGCCCGTCTCGGCACTCGACCAGACCGGACTCGCGCAGAAATTTGGTACCGTCGTCAGCCATGTCCGCATCGGGTCGCCGCCGGCCACGGAGCAACCGCCGCGGATCCCGGAGCACGCCTGCAACGTTCTGCTCGCCTGCGACCTCGTTGCCGCGTGCAGCGAAGATGTACTGCGAACGACTTCGAGCGACCGCACTCGCGCCGTCGTCAATACCGACGTCGATATGCCGTCGGCTTTTTTGCTCGATCCGGACTACACGCCGCCGATCGCGTCGATGTCGGCGATGATCGAGGCGTCCTGTGTCGACGCCGGCGCGGCTTTTCTGCCCGCGACTCAGTTAGTGCGGGAAGGTCTCGGCGACAGTATCCTGACGAACGTCTTTATGCTCGGCTATGCGTGGCAGAAAGGCCTGATCCCATTGCAGCGCGAATCGATTCTCACGGCCATCGAATTAAACGGGGTGCAGGTCGAACGCAATCAGGCGGCATTCGAGCTCGGGCGCCGGCGTACCGCGTGGCTCCCCTCTGACAGCAAGAGCAGTGCCGACACCGGGGAGTCCTCGTCGCCGGCCAGCATCGACGAGATGGTCGAACGCCGCGTCGAGTTTCTGATCGGCTACCAGGACGCGAAATACGCGGCGCGTTATCGAAGCGCCATAGACGCCGCGCGCAAGGCGACGGTATCCGTCGGCGACTGCGGCGAACAGTTCGTTGAGGTCGTCGCGAGAATTTATTTCCGGCTACTGGCCTATAAGGATGAGTACGAGGTCGCGCGGCTATTCGCGGAGACCGAGTTCCTCGCTGAGGTTCGCGATTCGATCGAAGGCGATTTCGACGTGCGCTTTCATCTTTCGCCGCCGCTCATCGCGCGTAAGGACAAACACACCGGCAGACCGGCCAAGTACGCCTTCGGCGCGTGGATGCTGCCCGTATTCCGCGTGCTCGCGCGGCTGCGAGCCTTGCGCGGAAGCTGGTTCGACCTGTTTGGCTACACGAAAGAAAGACGCGAAGAGCGTCGACTAATCGAAGACTACGAGGCGACGATCGCCGAATTGCTACCGCGACTCGGCGAGCACAACATCGGGAGCGCGATGGCGCTCGCCGCCTGGCCAGAGGCGATCCGCGGCTTCGGCCCGGTCAAGATGAAAGCGATCGCCGCTGCGCGCCGGCGACGCGAAGATCTGATCGAGTCGTTCAGGTCCGGTTAGGCGCCTCCGACTCATTACCCCGGTCATAGTGCCGCCAGATCGTCAGGATCGCGGGATCCTCGAGCGCGAGCACTTCCAGCGACGCGCAGAAGGCATTCAGCATATGCTCGATGGCGTCGCGACGATCGGCGCGTTCCGGTGGCGCAATCGGCTCGCCGACGACGATTTCGAACGCGTTTGAGTCGATTCTGCGGGTGAATATTGGCAGCAGCGGCGCGCCCTCCGCTAGTGCGATCCTCGGCGCTCCGCCGGCGACCGGAAAGATGCCGTCGAGCAGATTTGCGTCCAGCAGTCGATCGCCGTAGGCGGCCCACGCGATCGCGACGACTCTGCCCTGTCGCAGCCGTTTTCGCAGCGCTCGCGCGGCCGCGGTCGCCGTGCCCGTCTGCATTACGATTCGCTCATGCAGATAGCGTTCCTCGCGCCGGATCTTGATCGAGTTGATGCAACGGCGCCCGAATTCGGAGTTCGATGGCCCATGCAAGGATCGGCTGAGGAAAGAGACTTCGACTCCCGCCGCGTGCAACGCCTTTTTCGCGACCAGTGAGCTGAAGAACAGCGGTGCAATCCAGAGAATGCAGCCGTTGCCGCCGCGCATCGCGGTTTCGATACGCTCAATTCCCGCCAGTCTGATTGTCGGCTGCCAGCCGCCAGGTCGGTATTCCCGCAAATATTCGAGTTCCTGCTCGATGCGATTCGCAAAGATGCGCGCCTCGACCGCGCGCGGATCATCGATTCCGGGAGCGCGCTCGATATTCTGGTGCAGGCCGCGGGTGGATATTTGACGACCCGCTTGCGCGAGCGTCGCAACAAGCCTGCTGAACGAATCCCAGAGATGCACGGGCAGCAACCACGCGAACGGCAGCAGCGTGGTCAATCCGACAATCAGTCCGAGATCCCGCAGCTCGAAGCGCGGAGTGATCGATTTGCCGTTAAAATTGCCCGTCAACGACCCCTCTCTCTGACTATGCCAATAGTCGTTCTGGTGTCCGGTGCCTGCTAGAGTGAGCGGCGTATATCTGAGTCCGGACGTCACCTTGTTGTCAGCTAACGAGGATACACGCTTGAATAGTCGGGAAGCGAAAGTTGCGCTTCATGACGCGCGCGCGGTATTCGAGCAGCATCGGCTCACGGTCTGGCTCGACTGCGGGACCTTGCTCGGAGCAGTGCGGGATGGCGGGCTTATACCGTGGGACAACGACATCGACCTGGGGATGTGGACGGCGGATCTTGACGCCGCCGATACGCCGGCCTTGTGGCGAGACCTGAATTCACGAGACTTCGACGTGTATCGCTTGGCCGACAAACTCATCCTCGATCGTGCCGGCATCCCCATCAATATTTCGCTTTTCGTCCGGCACGGTGATCGCGCGATGCGCGCGCTGTATCCGTTACATACGCACGCATTCAGTAAGGCCGTACGGGTATTGTGGTGGGTCTCCCACGCGCGTCTGCAGAAATCGGAGGTCGAATCGTCGCGGTCGCGTAGTGTCGACGCGCGGGTGAAGCGGGTTCTTGTGACCGGCTATCAGATGCTACCCACTGCGATGCATGGATCGATCGAGCGTGTCACTACCGCAATGTGTCGCGTATCGGGATGTATGGACATCGACTGGCGCGTGCCGCAGCGCTATTTCGAGCGTTTCGATCATCTGTCATTCCTCGGCGATGACTGGCCCGTGCCGAATGATACTGAGGACTACCTGAGGTTTCGCTTCGGCGACGGCTGGCGCGTTCCGGATCCCGAATTTTCGACCGTTCTAGACGATGGGGCGGTGTCTCGATAGTCGATGTCTCGATAGTCGGTGCGTTTTAACCGCCGAAACCCGGCGATTTAATCACCATCATTTTATCGATCTGCATATCGTGAATCGAGTAGGGAATGCCCCCGATTCCCAGACCCGATTCGCGGAGTCCGGCGAACGGCATCACGTCGTCACGAAATGCGGTGTGATCGTTAATCATGACCGCTGACGCGTCGAGGCGTCGGGTCAGGTCCGTCGCGACGTCGATGTCACGCGTGAAGACCGCGGCCTGGAATGCGACCGGTAGCGAATTTGCTCGGTCCACGGCATCGTGAACGTCGTCGTACGGATACACGCAGACGACCGGGCCGAATATTTCCGTGTTGCTGACGCGCGCGTCCGCCGGCGGATCCCAGAGCACGGTCGGCTCGTAGCAATTGTTGGGCAGTTTGTTGCCGCCGCATAGCACCTCTGTGCCGGCGGCGACGGCCTCGTCGACCCACTCGGCGACACGTTCGACTTCTCGCGGCCTGATCAGCGGCCCGACTTCGGTATTCGCATCGGTCGGGTGTCCCGTCTTAAGCTTCTGCGCTGCGGCCGACAGCGCGTCGGCGAATTGCCGCGCACGAGCGGCCGGCGCATAGACGCGTTGCACGGATACACAGACCTGTCCCGCGTGATAGAAGCCGCCCTTGAGTACGGATGCGACCGCGAGATCGAGATCGAAGTCATTTGCGAGTATCGCGGGCGCGGCACCACCGTGTTCGAGCGCGCAGCGTGTGCCGGGCGAGAGCTTGGAACGCAGCATCCAGCCGACCTTTGCGCTACCGATGAAACTGAAGAACGCAACGCGCGGGTCGGTGACGAGTTGCTCGGCGGCCTGCAGGTCGTCGGCGATCATGACCTGGCACCATGCCTCGGGCAATCCTGCCTCGCGCAACAGTGCCACGAAGCGGAGACACGACAGCGGCGTGTCCTCGGCGGGTTTGACGACGACCGGACAGCCGGTGGCGACGGCGGGCCCCACCTGGTGCACGATGAGGTTCAGCGGATGATTGAACGCGCTGACCGCGACGACGACGCCAATCGGCTCCTTCTGCGTGAACGCCGCGCGGCCGAGTGTCGCAGGCGTCGTCGCGATCGGGATCACGGCGCCTCGATCCTCGCGCAGCGTCTCAATGCACAGTCGCATGCCGTCGATCGCCCGGGTAACCTCGACGATCGAGTCGGCCAGCGGTTTTCCGCCCTCGCTTGCCGCCAGACGGGCGAGTTCGTCGGTTCGCTCGGCCATCAGTTCCGCGGTTCGTTCGAGAATCGTCACCCGTTCGGGCACCGACAGCCACGCGCTGCGATTACGAAACAGGGAATACGCGGCCGACAACGCGGACTCGACATGCGCGCTGCCGCCCGTCGAAACTTCGGCCAGCACTTCGCCGTCGTAAGGCGACGTGACCTTGACGCTGCCGGTTGCCGGAACGTTACCAGCGATCATCAATTCGTATTTCATTATATCGTTGCGGTGATTTCGCCGAGCTTTTTAGTCAGTAGTGCGTTCTCGCGATAGTCAATCGGAATCACGACGAGGCTCGGCCCGGCCTCATTGAACGCGGCCTCGAGAGTACTCTCGAGGTCGGCCGCATGCGGGACGAAATGCCCGTGCCAGCCGAACGATTTCGCGAGCATCGTCCAGTCCGGATTCCCGAAGTCGAGTTTGGTGTGCCTGCCGAAGTGCGTCTCCTGTTTCCACGCGATCAGGCCGTACTCATTATCTTCCCATACCATCACGACGATGTTGCTGCCGAGGCGGGTGGCCGTCTCCATCTCCTGTACGTTCATCAGGAATCCGGCATCGCCGGCAATCGCGAGTATGCGGCGGTCGGGGAACACAATCCCCGCGGCGATCGCGCCCGGCAGCGCGAAACCCATCGAACAGAATCCGTTCGGTATCAGGCAGGTATTCGGCTCGTGACACTGGTAGTGGCGTGCGATCCACATCTTGTGTGCGCCGACGTCGGATAACAGTATGTCTGCCGGGCCCATGACCTGCCGCGCGTCCCACAGCGCTTTCTGCGGCCGAATGCTGCCTTCGGTGCGGTCCGCGCTGAATTCGGCGAAATCCTCGAGCATCTCCTCGCGGCATTGCCGTTGCCCGGCGAAGTCGTAGTCCGGAATGCCCTGCGCGTCGAAACGCTCGTTCAGCATCCACAGTGCATGCGCGAGGTCGCCGACCATTTCCACTTCCGGGTGGTAGTGCTGGTCGATTTCGGCGGCGAGAAAATCTGCGTTCAGAATTGTTTTGTCGCCGCGCGGATTCCACAGCTGCGGGTGGTATTCGACCATGTCGAAGCCGAG
>JBPCXI010000003.1:0-2506 GCA_051008895.1 Gammaproteobacteria bacterium
GCTACTACGTGCCGGAGGGGCGTAACCCGGTCTTCGCTGTGACGTCGGTTTACTGGCGGCCGCGCGCCGTATTCCACAGCCTGCTCTGCGGTTCCGCCGAAGACCGCGTGCCGTTGCAGATGCTGAATGCGGCGAAGACCTACGCTTACCTGACCGGTCGACTGCCGGGGATCGCCGATGTCAGTTGTGCGCCGTCGTTGCTAAACACGACCGTCAGCATCGACCAGCAATATGAAGGTCACGCGCGCGACGTGATGCGGGCGGCCTTCGAATGCGATCAGGATTACCACAAGCTCTGCATCGTCGTCGACGCGGACGACGATACGGACGACGCGACCGAGATCTTGCGCGCGCTCGTCAGCCGCGGGCGACTCGACCAGCGCGTGCTGGTGATCGAAGACATGCCGGGCTTCTATCGCGATCCGCACAAGGATCACTGGGGACGCCTGGGCATCGACGCGACGCGGCCGTTCGGGCGCGCGGACGAATTCGAGAAGAAGGTCATCCCCGGCCAGGACGACATCGACCTCGACGATTATCTCTAGCTCGATGTTGAGTAAGTGCCGGGGTTCACGCCGGCCACCGAGCCGTTGTGCGGCGCCCGGAAACGGGATATTCCTCCGCGAAATGGCTCGCTGCGCTGCGCTTTATTTTCGCTTCGGATTATCCCGTTTCCGGGCGCTGTGCGCCGTCAAATTCGCATCGCGCTTGGCCAGCATCTTCCGGGACAACGACGGGCCGCGACCCGGCACGCTCCACGGACAGACCTCGATGCAGATCGCACAGCCGTTGGTCTTGACGAAGTAGGGGATACACTTGTCGAAGTCGACGTACCATTTCCGTTCGCCGCGGATCAGCTGTTTGTCGTCGAAGATCGCGTCGGGCGGGCAGTCGGTTACGCAACGCCGGCAGTTCAGGCACAGGTCGTCGACGCCGATGTCGACCGCTTCATCGAGCGCGAGCGGAAGGTCGGTCAGTACGGCCGCAAGCCGGAAGTTCGAACCGAATTCCTCGTTGATCATCGAGCCGTGTTTGCCGAGCTGGCCGAAGCCGGCGTTGACCGCCAGCGGTATCTGCAGGATGTCCGTGCTGTTCGGGTTGCCGTACGCGCGCGCCGGCCAGCCCATGTCGCGTATCCGGCGGCCCAGCCGCACCGCGATTCGTGAGATTTCCTTGTAAGCGCGCATGACTTCCGCGGCCGCGCGTTCCTGGGGTACGTGCGCCATCTCTTCGCGATCCATCGTCAGGCCGAGACAGATCGCATTCTCGTACGGCACGCTGTGGCCTTCGTACAGCGCCTCGTCGGTGACGCGCGTGACGCCGACGAGATCGGCGCCGAGATCTCTGGCAATTTGCTTGATTTCCTGCGTCATCGCCGCCGGGTCCGTTACGCGGCGTTGCTGCGCGTCGACCGGCCCGTCCTTGTTGCGCAGTTGCCAGGCGTTGCCGATCACGTGGCGCAGCACGCTCCACGGGCTGATCAGCCCGAAAAAATCGTCCAGTGCCTGCCAGTCGAGCGGCGGACCGCCGGCGCTGTGAAATACGTGGCGAGGCTGCCGCTTCTCTGTTTCACCCAGCCCGTTGATGTCATTGCCCGAGCGCGGCGCCTGGCGATAGGCAAACGCGTATGTCGGCGGCGGCGGGTCTGCGGGTTTGATGCGGCCCTTGCTCATCGCCCCTTGCTCATCACGTGCCGCTCATCTTATGCGTTTCTCCGACTCCGCCGGGTCTTCGTCGACCCAGAACACTTCGTCGCGCGCTTCGCATTCGCGGTACGTGCGGCGCAACCGGCGTCCGGCGGTGAGGTAATAGAAAATCATCCCCGCGAAACGCAGCAGCAGCGCGGCGTCATTGCGCAGTTTTACCCAGCGACCCTGGTCGGCCGACGCGGCATTGTCGACGGTACGCATATTCGAATAGACCGTGCCTTGTTATTGCCCCAAGGATACGGCAATTTGATAGTCAACGCGGCGCGGGGGAGCAGCGTGACGACGAACCACGAGACCTGGTCATCGAGGACCGCCTTCCTGCTGGCCACCGTCGGAGCGGCGGTGGGCCTTGGCAATATCTGGCGATTCCCGTTCATGGCGGGACAGAACGGCGGGGGCGCATTCGTCCTGGTCTATCTCGGCTTCGTGCTGATCATCGGCATCCCGATCGCGATGGCGGAATTGCTGCTGGGCCGGCGCGGGCACTCCAGCCCCGTGAACACAATGCGCACGGTCAGCCGGCAGGAAGGGCGCGGGCGCGGTTGGGTGGGCATCGGCTGGATGTCGATCGGCATGCCGCTCGCCGCATTGTCTTTTTATACGGTGATCGCGAGCTGGTCACTGGAGTACGTTTTTCGCTCGGCCCTCGGGTGGTTTGCGGGCCTGGATGCGGAAGGATCACGAGCGGTGTTCGCGGGCTTTATGGGATCGCCTGCGCGAATGATTTTCTGGCATACGGTTTTTATCGGCCTGACCGTAATGGCGGTCGCACGCGGCGTGCGCGGCGGGCTGGAAAT
>JBPCXI010000004.1:0-49057 GCA_051008895.1 Gammaproteobacteria bacterium
ACCGGGCCGATCTTGGCGAGCACCCCGCCGAGCGCCGGGCCGATGATCGTGCCGATGCCGCCGGACGCGGCGACAATCGCCATGCCGGCGGAGCGGTTGGCCGCGTCTGTCGTGTCGGCGATATATGCGGTCGCGGCCGGCGTGATCGCCGAT
Organism: Gammaproteobacteria bacterium; assembly: GCA_051008895.1. Taxonomy (GTDB): domain Bacteria; phylum Pseudomonadota; class Gammaproteobacteria; order Steroidobacterales; genus SMWD01. The sequence continues at coordinate 154 of JBPCXI010000004.1, forward strand.
GCCATCGTGCCGTAGACAAGCCGTGCGGCCAGTAACGCGAAGAACAGTGGCGTCGCGGTCATGATCGCCCACAGGCCGACCTGGATGCCGAACGCGAGCAAGGAATAACCGGCTGCGTAGCCGACGAGACCGAGTATGAAAATCCGCTTGCGGCCGCGCGCCTGGCTGGCGCGGCCCCACAGCGGCGAGAACAGCACGACGGCAACGTTCGAAGCCGAGATCAGAACGCCGAACTGCCATTCGCTGAGCCCGAGGTCGCGCGCGAGCGGGCCGAAGATCACATAGAGCAGAGACTGCCCCATGCCGTAGGTCACGAGGCCGAACAGCAGAATCGCTCTGTCTCTGGACATAGTTACAAGATCATGGTCGCCGGGCCGGCGCGGAGCGGCGATGATACGGGCTGCACCCGCACGATTCCAATCGGACCCGCGTCGGGCGCGGGCATGATCCTCAGGCGGTCATTTCCATCGGCGGCACCGCCGAACGGCTGACGTACGGGATCACCTCCAGCAGCTGCTCCGCTTCGTGGCAACGCTTCAGCGCGCGCCAGTAGTCGGCCGTCAGCACGTCTTCGTGAGCGCCGAGAAAGGCATCGCGCAGCTCCTTCGACATGCCGAGGAAGTTGACGAACTGTTCGGGAAAGATGTCGTTCTTGCCGACGTGGAACCACGGCTCGGCGCGCATCTCGTCCTCCTCGAACCGCGCCGTCGGCAAGTCGCGAAACGTGCAGTCGGTCACGAGACAGAGCTCATCGTAGTCGTAGAAAATCACCCGCCCATTGCGCGTCACGCCGAAGTTCTTGATCAACAGGTCGCCGGGAAACACGTTGGTGCGTGCGAGATCCTTGATCGCTTGCCCATAGTCTATGACGGCCCGGCGGGCGGCGAGCGGATCCACCTCGTTGAGGTACAGGTTCAGCGGCCGCAACCGACGCTCGATGTAGCAGTGCTCGAGAATCAGCGCGTCGCCTTCGACGCGACAGGTCTCGGCGGCCGAGGTCACCAGCTCTTCGAGCAGCTCATCGGCGAACAGCTTGCGCGGAAGCTCGAGCCGCCTGAATTCCTGCGCGTCGACGAGGCGGCCGACGCGATCGTGTTTGAACACGAACTGATAGCGGTCCATGACGTCGGCGCGCGTCGTCTCCTTCGGATACGCGAAGTGATCGCGGATCACCTTGAAGATAAGACCATAGTCACGCAGCGTAAACGCGATCATGACCATGCCCTTCTCGCCGTCCGCATGCACGAACTGGTCGTCGGCGTCGTGCAGGTACTTGTTGAGCTGTCTGAAGCGCTCGGTCTTGCCCTGCTTCGCCCGGCCCAGGACGGTATAGAGTTCGGGTACCCGCGCGTGCGGGAGCATCGCCTTGAGAAACTGCACCGCGGCGCCGACCGCCGGCAGGTCCGCGTGAAAGTACGAGCGCGAGAAGCCGAACAGGTTGCGCACCTCGTAGTCAGCCATCATCACGGTGTCGACGATGACGCCGTCTTCGGTATTTTTCAGCGCCAGGATCAGCGGCGATACCCAGTCCGTGCCGGACAGCCGGCCGACCGCGAAAGCCCGGGTCGAGCGGTAGAAAACGGGCGGCAGCATCTCGAGGCGCTCGATCGCGGAACCGAAGCGCTGCTTGGTATAGGCTTCGACCTCGGCGACGACCTGCCGCGCAGATGCGTCGAAATCGACGAATGCGGCGCCGGTCGGGATCTGCTCGAGAATCGTCACCACGGCGGGCTCGAGGCCGGCGTCGAGATCGAATTCACGCGCGGGTGGCTCGAGGCTGGCGTGCGTCGGTTCGAGGTCCGGCAGCAGGTACTCGACGTGCGCATTGACACCGACGGTGTTGAACGCCTTGCGGGTCAGCGAATTGAAAAAGGTCTTGTAGAACTCGTTGTCGACGCAGTCGGCTATCAGCTTCGAGTACTCGATCCGCACGAGCCGCCAAATGGCCTGGTCGGCGACCGCGGAGCCCATCGGCCCGACGAGCCCGGCGATGCAACCGGCCACGCGCTGGTCGTACAGCTCGATCCGTTCGACCGCATCGCGCTGCGCGAGCTTCCACTCGCGCTCGGCGAAATGGCGGCGCGCGCGCCGCGTGATCTCGCCGAACTTCGCGTTGTAGTCCTCGAAGCTGCGGAAGATCGTCGCCGCGGCGTCGCGGATCAGTTTTTTCCGGTCCTCATCCACCAGGCGACACTAGCACGTCGACACGATTATCAGCCGTTCGCCGCGTCGTCGAACTGCTCCTCTTCGGTGCTGCCGTCCATCGCGGTCGTCGAGGATTCCTCGGAGATCGCCGTCTGCACCGCATCGAAATAGCCGGTGCCAACGAAGCCCTGGTGCTTGGCCGCACGGAAACCGTGTTCCTCGTTCGCGAATTCGCGCTGTTGCATCTCCGAGTACGCGTACATGCCGTCCTGCTTGTAAGCACGCGACAGTTCGAACATCCCGAGGTTAAGGCTATGCCAGCCGGCCAGTGTGATGAACTGGTAGCGGTAGCCCATCGCGCCGAGTTCCTCGCGGAAGTTTCGCAGCGTCTTTTCGTCGAGATTGCTCTGCCAGTTAAACGACGGCGAGCAGTTGTACGACAGCAGCTTGCCCGGGAACTTCGCGTGAATCGCTTCGGCGAATTGTTTAGCCTCGGCCAGGTTCGGCCGCGCGGTCTCGCACCACAGCACATCGGCGTACGGTGCATACGACAACCCGCGATCGATCGCCTGTTCGATGCCCGGATTCACATAGTGGAAGCCGTCGGACGAAATATCACCGGTCAGGAACTTCCGGTCGCGCTCGTCGTAGTTTGCCTGCAGCAGGTTCGCTGCATTCGCGTCCGTGCGCGCAATCAGGACCGTCGGCACGCCCGACACGTCGGCCGCGAGCCGCGCTGCGACCAGCTTGTTGATCGCCTCCTGCGTCGGCACGAGCACCTTGCCGCCCATGTGGCCGCATTTCTTCGCGGACGACAGCTGGTCCTCGAAGTGAACCGCTGCCGTGCCGGCCGCGATCAGCGCCTTGGTCAGTTCGAACGCGTTCAGGTTGCCGCCGAAGCCGGCTTCGGCGTCCGCGATGATCGGCGCCAGCCAGTCGATACTGTGATCGTCGCTCAGATGATGAATCTGATCGGTCCGCAGCAACGCGTTGTTGATACGCTCGACCATCTTCGGCACCGAATCCACCGGGTACAGGCTCTGGTCCGGGTACATTTCGCCGGCCGAATTGCCGTCGCCGGCGACCTGCCAGCCCGAGCAATAAATCGCCTTCAGGCCGGCCTGGATCTCCTGGATGGCCTGGTTACCGGTGATCGCACCGAGCGCGGTGACGACCTCGTCGCCGTTGATCAGTTGCCAGAATTTTTCCGCGCCGATGCGGGCGAGCGTGTGCTCCACCTGCACCGAGCCGCGCAGCCTGACGACGTCCTCGGCGCCATAGCCTCGCTTGATCCCGCTCCAGCGTTCGTCCTGGTCCCAGCTGCGTCGCAGTTGTTCTGCTTCGAAATCAGTGCTCATTGTCGATCCTCGGTGTAGTGTCGTTATTGTTGTTGATGTGTCATGCCAGTTGCTCGTACGCGGGCAACGTCAAAAATTCATCGCACTCGTCGTTGTGCACCATGGCGCTGAACAGCCGCGCCGCGCTGTCGAAGTTCCCGGCCGCATAGCGCTCGGCGCCGAGTTCGTCTTCGATCCGCGCTAATTCTTCCGCGAGGAATGCGTCGAAGCGCTCACTAATGACCTGGCCGTCGGCGGTTCGCAGCCCGTGGTGATAGCACTGCCATAGCTGCGCGCGGCAGATCTCCGCGGTCGCCGCGTCCTCCATCAGGTCGTACAGCGGCACGCAACCGTTGCCACCGATCCAGGCCGCGACGTACTGGATGCCGACGCGAATGCTGTGCCGCAGACCGTCCTCGGTAATCTCGCCGGACGGCACCTTGAGCAGATCCGCCGCGCGCACGTCGACATCGTCGCGCAGCACGTCGAGCTGGTTCGGGCCGCTCATCACTGCGTCGAACGCCTGCATCGCGATGTCGGCCAGCCCTGGATGCGCGATCCAGGTGCCGTCGTGGCCGGCCTCGGCCTCGCGCTGTTTGTCCGCCTGCACCTTGGCCATCGCCCCGGCGTTCGCGTCGGGATCGTTCTTGATCGGGATCTGCGCCGCCATGCCGCCCATCGCGTGGGCGCCGCGGCGGTGACAGGTCTTGATCAGCAGCTTCACATATGAACTCAGGAAGTGACGATCCATCGTGACGACACCGCGATCCGGCAGCGCGAAGTCGGCGTGGTTGCGGAATTTCTTGATGAAACTGAAGATGTAGTCCCAGCGGCCGCAGTTCAGTCCCGCCGAGTGGTCGCGCAACTCGTACAGGATCTCGTCCATTTCGAACGCGGCGAGTATCGTCTCGATCAGCACCGTCGCCTTGATCGTGCCCACCGGTATGCCGAGATGTGCCTGTGCGGCGACGAAGATGTCGTTCCACAGACGCGCTTCGAGATGGCTCTCCAGCTTCGGCAGGTAGAAGTATGGACCCGTGCCGTTTCTCTGCAGCGACTCGTGGTTGTTGGCAAGGTACAGCGCGAAGTCGAAGATCGACGCCGATGCCGGCTCGCCGTCGATCAGGCAATGCTTCTCGGTCAGATGCCAGCCGCGCGGCCGCACGATCAGCGTCGCAATGTCGTCATTGAGCGCGTACTGCTTGCCATTGCCCGGGTTGGTGAAGCTGATCGTTCTGTCGTTCGCGTCGTGCAGGTTGACCTGCCCGTGGATGATGTTGTCCCAGGTCGGCGAACAGGAATCCTCGAAGTCCGCCATGAAGCACTTCACCGGCGCGTTCAACGCGTTGATGATCATCTTGCGATCGACGGGGCCGGTGATCTCGACGCGTCGATCCGTCAGGTCGGCCGGCACCGGCGCGACGCGCCAGTCCCCTGCACGAATCTGGGCCGTCTCCGGCAGGAAATCGGGCATCTCGCCGTCGTCCAGGCGCTGCTGCCTTGCTGCGCGCGCGGCGAGTAATTCGAGCCGCCGATCGTTGAATTTCTGCTGCAGCATTGCGAGCAGCTCGACGGCTTCCGGGTTCAGGATTGCGCGGGCGGGTTCGGGAATGTCGGCCGTGAATTCGACGACAGATCGATCCGCAGCCATTGTTGTTCTTATGGCCGTAGTCATTGGTGTCAGGTTAATCCGCTCGGTTGGTGAAATAGCTGATGGCGATCACAGAAGGATAAGCGTAAAATGGTGAAGAATTTCACAACAAAAATTTCACACTGTTAATTTTACAGCCCATTATGTCCAACCTGATACGCAAGAGCCATTTCCTCGGCGCCAAATTCCGCAACCTGCGCAAGCGCAACGGCCTGACGCTGCAGGACCTGTCGTCTCGCTGCATCCAGGTCGATGCCGACGTCGCGCCGTCGGTGTCCTACCTCAGCATGATCGAGACCGGCAAACGCACCCCGTCGATCGAGGTCCTCGAGCTGCTCGCGTCGATCTTCCAGAAGAGCCCGCAATGGTTCCTGGACGAGAATGCCGACCTGCAGGCGCCGGCGACCAGCACCGACCGCGGCGGCCAGGCCCGCATGCCGCTCGAACCCGGGTTCCTGTTTTCGAAGGACCTGCTCGAGTCCGCGATTCCGGAGCTGCTGTCGCAGACCGGCACCAGCGGTCGCCAGTTCGCTCACCTGATGATCCGCTCCCTGCAGGAGACGCACCGCAACGAGTTTCCGGATCTCGAGCGGTCGGCGGAAGAGATCGGCGAGCGCCGCTTTCCGCTGACCGTCGACGACCTGTTCGACCTGTGCGCCAAACTCGGCCTGACGGTCCACTGGTTCGATCGCGAACCGTACATGACCGAGGAGCACGGGCGTCGCTTCCGCACGCTGGTACGTTCGTTCTATGACGCGCCCGACTCCGTCTACATCAACGGGCAGTTGCGCGACGATCCGGCGCGACTGAAATTCGAACTCGCGAGCCACATCGCACACAAGGTGCTGCATGGTGGCGACGGCCTCAAGTCGGTACACGCGACCGGCGGGCGCCTCGGCGGCGCGCTGGAGACCAGTGCGCACAGTTACGGGGGAATGGACTCGCAGGACATCCTGTTCGCATGGCGCGACTTCGAGTGCAGTTTCTTCGCCGAGGCGTTGCTGTGTCCGAAGCAGCCGATGCGCCGATTCCTGATGCGCGAGAACTACGGTGTCGAGGCACGCACGAAGCTCGAACTGACGCCGGCCGTCGTCATGCGCCGGATGACCGCGGTGTCGCCGTACCGCCACTGGCACTACTTCGACGCGTATCCGCCCGGCTACCTGCGCTCCGTCTACCGCGGCAACGGCATCCCGCTGCCGTGGGGCAACATGTCAATGATCAACGACCCGTGTCCGCAATGGGCGGTGTTCTACATGCTGCACCGACCGACGGCGCGCAAGCCCTCGTCACAATTGTCCGTGTTGCACGATGGCGACCGCGCGCTGCTGTACTGCTGCCACTCTTTCCGGACGCTGGATTCCGCGGGTAACCATCACGTGCTGTCGGTCGGCATCGATCTCGCTCCGGCACTCGAGTCGCAGGGCTACGATCCGGCCGAACTGATCGGCTCGATCTCGGCGAGCTGCAGCTCCGGGGGCGGCAAGGGCAGCGCGCCGCCGGCCGCAAAGCGAGCGATAGCGTCGACGGGCCAGGTGCTGAACATCGGCTGGGTGGCCGAGGCGATCGAGTCGGACGCGAGCATCATCTGCCCCCGCAGCTCAGCGTGTCCGCGACCGCGTCGTTGCGCCGACCTGCCGACCGCACCGCGCACGACCGAGATCGCCGACATCCGCGAACAGATCATTCGCGACGCGGGATGAGGCAGCGCAATTCGATGACTGAGGTCGGTCAGTAGAGTCCTGAAGCTGCGCCGAGCTCGCGGCTGACCATCTCGCGCAGTGACGCGGGCGCGAGCACTTCGACGTCCGCACCGTATTTCATGATGTCCATCACGAGCTCACGCGGATCGCTGTACGGCACCGTCAGCAGATACGCGCCGTCGAGCTCGAAGTGGCCGTCCTGCTCCGAATGCCAGGTCTCCCTGGATACCCAGCGCGCCCGGACGGGCGAGAAACGCAGCACCGCATTTTGCGTCTTCCTGCCGGAAAAAATGCCGAAGCCGGCGCCGAGCGTCTCGTCGAGTGTGCGATCGGTGATCTCGCGCGCGCGTTTTTGCAGCACCGTCGCATCGTTGATCACGTCGACCGAGAACGTACGCAGGCCCTTGCGCAGGTGGCACCATGCGTCGAGATACCAGTTGTCGCGGTAGTACACGAGCCGCTGTGGCGAGATCGTCCGGTCGAGCGTCTCGTCACGCGCGCGCCGGTAGTGCTTGATCTCAAGGCGCCGACGGGACAGCAGCGCTGACGAAATCGCCTGAAACGTTGCGGACTCGACCGGCCGAACGCCGACCTGGAGTATGCGGATGCGCTTGCTGACCTCGCTCGCCGTGAAATCCGTGCTCTCGAGACTCTTGCGGATCAGGTCGCGCAGCGGGCGCAGCTGAGGCCCGAGCAGACCCGGCTGCAGACGTTCGAGCATATGCTCCATCGTCAGCAACGCGTGCACCTCTTCCGAGCTGAACCACAATCCCGGCAACTGGAACAGGTGTGCAGTCGCCGCGTCCTGATCGATGCGATAGCCCCGCAGCTCCCGGTCGTAGACGATCGGCATCTGCATGCGGTCGCGCAGATATTCGAGGTCGCGCTTGAACGTTGCGCGGGACACTTCGAGCTCGTCGAGAAAGGCGTCGCGCGGCACCGACTTTCGCTGGTTCAGCAGCCGCTGTATTTTGTAGAAGCGCTCGGTACGGTCCACGGATTTACCTGAGTTGCTACTCCAGCCCGAGTATGAATTCCCATTCCTCTTCACTGACCGGCATGACTGACAGTCGATTGCCCTTGCGCAGCAGTGCAAAGTCGCCCAGCACCGGGTGCGTTTTCAGTTCCTGCAGCGTGATGTTGCGCTTCAACTTGCGTTTGTATTGGACGTCGACCATGACCCACGTCGGGTTCGCCGGATCCGCGTTGACCTTGACCTTCTTGCCCTTGCGACCGAACTCGATATCGTCCGGATACGCCTCGCGGCAGATCGTCATCAGCCCGACGACGCCGGGTTCCTTGCAGTTCGAATGATAGAAGAACGCGAGGTCGCCTTTCTTCATGTCGTCGCGAATCATGTTCCGCGCCTGGTAGTTGCGGATACCGTCCCAGCTGTTGCGCCGGACCTTCTTCAGGTCGTCGATGCTGAACGCATGCGGTTCGGATTTCATGAGCCAGTAAGCCATGCGGCGAGATTCCTTCGTATTCTGGTTCTTACGCCCGGCAGCCAACTATAGCACCGGCCCGCGACGACTCGCTATGATGGGCAACGGTAAGTGGGGGGAGCGGCAACCATGCGGTGGTACAACGATCTCGTCGTGCTCGTCTCGCGTTCCGCGTGGCTGTGGATTCTGTCCGCCGTTACCGCGTTCGGCTCGCTCTACTTCGTGTTCCTGAACATCAACGTTGTATTCGAGAGCATCGTCGGCGCACAAATGTTCGACTTCCAGAACGCGCTGACGACCGAGGAAATTTTCGCGCAGCTGCCGAACTACGACGAGCGCGCGCGGTCGTTGTATAGCGCATTCATGTTCGTGGACTTCTTCTTCCCGTTCTTCGCCGGCCTCACGATGGCAGCCGCCGGCGCGTTCGCGTGGCGTTTTTTGCTGCCCGGAATCTATGCGTCGATCGACGCGCGCGGCCTGTTCGGCCTGTTCCTGATCCCGACGTTGTTCGACTGGGGCGAGAACGTGTCCGCGCTGATCGTCGTCGGCGCATACCCGGACGAACTTGCGTGGGCCGCAAACCTGCTCGTCATCTTCAAGAAAGGCAAGCTTGCTACCGTAATACTGGCCCAGACCATCGTTGCGCTCTCGTTGCTCGCCGCCGCGGGGAAGTGGGTAGCATCTAAGATTATTGGCGACGCTACCTGACGAATTCGCAGTGCGCCGAAAGGGGACACGCCTCGTTTCTTCGCTACGCGAAGAAACGAGGCGTGTCCCCTTTACACTACAGCGACGCCGCCGTCTCCTCGATCGCCGACTCCAGCCACTCGACGTACTTCGGATGCTCGGACATACCCTTGTCGGCGAACGTGTAATTCAGCCCGCGCAGATCATTACGGATATGGGTCTGCACGCCGTGGCTCGCAGCCGCGATCGCAACAACGATCACGTCCTGGCCGCTGTCGTCGGCCCGCTTGATCCAACGCCGCAATTTCTTGACGTTGGCCTTGCGAATCGGCGGGATCGCGTCGTCCTGCAGGTTTATGATGCGCACGTCCGCAAACTCGTCTTTCGCCTTGATGCGATCGACGTGGGCACCCAGGATCTCGAGATCCGGGACGTTGTCTTCCATATCCTCGGGCCCGTGGCCGACGATGATCACGACCTCGTTCGCCGGGTTCTTGCTGACCTCTTTGACGTGGTCGTAGAGGATGTCGGTGATCAGTTGATTATCGGCGAATGGCTTGGACATCGCGAAACTTGCATCCGACTCGATCGGCGGCACTTCGAGATACGTAGCCTCTTCGCCGAGATTGAATACGTACTTCCACTGCCGGGTCAACGTGTTGTAGTTCGTCGTCGTGCCGTTCTGCACCAGGATGATATTTCTCGCACCTCGCTCGGTCAGGTCGTCGACAGCCGACTGCAGGTGGGTCGACGACATCATCGCCATCCCGAACCCGATCGCCATAGGCTGTTCCTCGGCGAGCGGCCTCAGCGTGTCGTGCAGCATCCGGTCGCTGTTTTCGCCGACGCCGTGCGACAGGATCAGCACGCCGACGTCGCCGTTCAGCTGCGTATCGCTGACATACCACTCGTAGTTCGGCCCCATCTGCGACATGTTCATGTTCAGTTCGCGGTCGGTCATGCCACGGTAGAGCGCAATCTTTTCGCGCAGTGCCGCCAGGGTTGCTTCGTCCATGTCGTGCTTGACCTGGTAACTCTCGAGCCGCTTACCGTCCGCATCCATATCCGGCACGGAACCGTGGCCATGGTGATGCGCGTGCTCCTGCGCGGCGACCGGCCCGCTCGCGACAAGTAGCGCCGCCGTGACGCAACTCATCGCTGCGAATCTGAAGTTCGAATCGACATTACGCATGTGTTTTTCTCCGCGTCAGCAGTTCCCTGACTGATTCCTTGAGTTCCTCGATGACCGCATCTACATCCCGCGACGTCATCGCCATCCCGCCCGCCGACTGGGCCATGCTCGCCACCATCGCGCTGACGACCTCCGCATCCCTGCCGGTGCCGTCGAGCAGTTCCGCGACCGCCTGCTGCAGCGTCTCGCGCGGACTGCCGTGCAACGCGCGAATATTCTGTCGCAGGTCCGTATTCGCCTGGTTCATGTCGCCGAGCAGCCTGATCATTTCATGACACGGGCCGGTCGCGATTTGCATCTGCAGATCAAGCCACGCGTCGATGCGCTCGAGCGGATCCGGGTAGTCTTCGTTCAGACCCGCCGTGCGCTCGACGAGCGGCAGCATCTCGCGCTGCATGACCGCGACCAGGATGTGATCCTTGCTCGGGAAGTAGCGATAGAGCGAATTTCGCGCGAGTCCCATGCTCTTGGCGATGCTGCCAAGGTCCGTGCCGCGATAACCGTTGGTCGCGAACAGGTCGGCTGCGCAATCCAGAATCCGCGTCGTCTGCCGGCGGATGTGCTCCTCGATGTTTTCGGCTGCAATCTTCGGCATGTCAGGCGTTGACGACCTCCGCGGTTGCGTTGAATTCACGAATCCGGCCGTCACTAATCTCGACGACGCGGTCTGCCAGATCGAGAATGTCATGATCGTGCGTGACCATCAGCGTCGCGACGTTGTGCTCGTGACATTCGCGCTTCAGCAGCTCGACGATCTGCCGGCCGCGATGCCGATCCAGCATCGAAGTCGGCTCGTCGACGAGCAGAATTTTCGGATCAGTCATGAACGCTCGAGCAATACCGACCCGCTGGCGCTCACCGCCGGACAAATCGTTCGGCCTGCGCCTGGCCTTGTCTGCCATGCCGACCTCGTCGAGCACCTCCAGCGCACGGGCGCGATCCTTTGCGTTCGGATGCTTGCCGCGCAGGTGCACGAGCAGCAGCAGCTGATCGACCGCTGTCAGCGACGGCACCAGGTTTGACTGCTGGAACACGAAACCAATGCTCTCGCGACGGATTTTCGTCTGCGCCGATTTCGACGCATCGTTGATATTGACGCCGTCGATCGTGATCGTGCCGCTCGTTGGCGTACGCAGCCCACCGCAAACAGCGAGCAGGCTCGATTTGCCGGCGCCGGACGGGCCAAGCACCGTGACCAGTTCGCCGGCGTCGAGTTCGACGCTGACGTCGTCGAGCGCCTTGACCTGCTGGTCTCCGTCGCCGAGCAGCAGTGACACGTGTTCCGCGTGCAGGCTTTTTGGCATTGTTCTAATCGCCTCTATTGAACGCGCCCGAGCGCAATGATCGGATCGACGCGCGTGATCCGGTTGACCGACATGACCGCACCGACGAGACCGGCAATCAGCAAACTGACAATTGCACCGATCAACGTGTTCGGCTGCAGCATGAATGGCAGCTCCGTGTCGGCGACGATCTGACTGAACCAGAGTGAAAACGCGCTGCCGACCAGAGTGCCCGCGGCGATCAACAGGAACGCCTGCCCCAGCGCATCCCTGATCAGGTACCAGTTCGACGCGCCGAGCGCCTTGACCAGCCCGATTTCCTTCGTGCGCTGGATCGTCCAGATCGAGAAGAATGCACCGATTACGACGGCGGAGATGATGAATAGCAGCGTTTGGATCATCTGTACCGAGCGAACCTCGGACGTATAGCCGGTCGACGCGGCATAGTATTCCAGACGGTTCATCGTGATGGTTTCGTTGACATCGTCGAGCGCCGCAGTGTCGATGCCATCCTCGAGCTGCAACATAATGATGCTGACGAAGTCGAATACGATGTCAGGCAATTCCTCGCCCGGGGGCGGACCGCCGGGCGGTCCATATGTCGCCTCCTGCCATTTCCGTAACGGCGCGTAGATGATCGGCAGGTGGCCGATATTGCGGCTTTCTTCGACGATCCCGACCACGACAAGCTCGGTCAGCACGCGATCGAGAGTGATCGTCTGCCCGATCGTCACGCCCTCGTCCACGAGGTCACGGGAAATGACGATGCCGTTCTCGAGCCCGCCGAGCTGCTCGCCGACCGTAACGTCCGGCGCGACGATCGAATCGGGAATGAGGCCCCACAGCGCGATCTCGATCGGTTTGTCGTCCTCGGTTCGAGCGTTGAACACCGTATGACCCATCGGCTCGGCGACCTTTACGCCGTCGGCATTCTGCCAGCCTTCCCACATGTACCGCTCGATCATCGTGTTGCGGTAGCTTGGATGGTCCGTCCACTCGAACGACATGTGTGTCGCGGGCAGGGCCATCAGGCCGGAGATATTCGCCTTGACCAGGCCGGACGAAAGTCCGCTCAGTATGATGACAAGGAACGACACGAGTGCGACGACCGTACCCATCATCAGGAACCGGCCCTTGGCGAACATCAGGTCGCGGATGGCGATGAACATCTGGCTTCTCTCGGCTAAAGTGTGGGCTGGGAATTCTTATCGACTTAGTGTCGCTATCTTGAAGTTTTATCGACACGGTGTCAACAAACTGAAAACACTCGCCCCGAAGCGGGTCCGGCAACGTCCACTAGTGAGAAACGGTATATGAAAGCGCTGCGCATCATCGGCTACGTGTTCGCGACCTTTTTCGCGGCGCTGGCAATCGGCATCGTCATCGCGTTATGGGTCTACCGCGACATCCCGGCCACCGAACTGGAGGCGCGATACGCGAATGCCGCATCCCGCTTCATGAACATCGACGGCGTGCGCATTCACTATCGCGACGAGGGCGAAGGCCCGGCGGTCTTGCTGCTGCATGCGAATTTCTCCAACCTGATCGGCTGGGATCCGTGGGTCGCCGCGCTCGAGGAATCATATCGCGTCGTGCGCATCGACTTTACGAGTCACGGCCTGACCGGCCCGGACCCGACCGGCGACTACACGCAGGAGCGCACCATCGAGCTGACCGAGAAGTTCATCGACGCAATCGGGCTCGAGCGATTTTCGATCGGCGGCACGTCGATGGGCGGCACGATCGCGATTCACTACTCGAACCGCCATCCGGAACGCATCGACAACCTGATCCTGCTGAGCCCCGGTTCGCTGGAAGGCAGGGATATCAAGGAAGGCAAAGATAGCAAGCCAGGCAGGCGCGGTGAGGTGCCCGACGCCGCCTACGCGCTCGCATATATCCTGCCGCGGGCGTTGCCCGAGTTCATGCTGATCGAGGGCTTCGGCGACGACGACAAGCTGACCGACGATTTGATCGACCGCTGGCATGACATGTGGCTGCGCGAGGGCCAGCGCGAGGCGCAGCTCGACCGCCTCAGCCAGTACAAGGCCGGCGCGATCGAGGACGTGATTCGTTCGCTGACACCGCCGACGCTGTTGATGTGGGGCGAAGCGAACACGACCGCGCACTTCGAGCAGTCGCAGGAATTCCGCGAACTGCTCGAGAACGTCGAGTCGCTCAAATTCGTCTCGTATCCCGGCGTCGGCCATATGGCCGTGCAGGAAGCCGGGTTCAAAACGGGACGCGACGTGCGCGCGTTTCTCGACGAGCGGCGCGAGCTGTCGCAGGCGGCCGCGGAAGAAGAAGAAGAAGAAGAAGCCGGCTAGGGCGCGGCGCCGCCCGCCACACGCGAACCGATGCGCCTGGCGTGGCGATTCATGACTGCGTGATAGCGGCGCACAACCTGTCGACGTGACATGCTGTCCGTCAGGTAACGCATCGCGAGGCAACCGATCAATCGACCGCGGGTGCGAATCGGCACCGAAAACGTCGCGGTCGGCACCCGGACCTCGGTCTTGCGCGCGCCGGGCCCGAACGCATAGCCCTGGTTGCGCACGCGTTCGAGCGTCCGTTCCAGCAGCGCCGGATGTTGCGCGAGTTCGTGCTCGGCAGCGCGAGAACCAGCGCATACGTCGACCAGAGTCTTGCGCGTCACGTCATCGCAATAGGCCAAGAATACCTTGCCGGTCGCGCTTGTCAGCAGCGGCAAAACGGTGCCCGGAGCATAGACGTTCGGCGCCAGCGGGCTGACCGCGTCGGTGTTATCGCGCAACATCATGTTGGCGCCGAACGGCGTCGCGATCGCGACCGGAAAGCGTATCGTTGCGGCCAGTTGCTCGAGCACCGGGCGCGCTAACTCACTGATCCAGCCGCCATCGTAGTAACCATCGCTCAGGCGCCGCACCTGCAGCGTGACGAAATAACGGTCGTCGCCGTCGTCGCGACGCAGGTAACCCGCCGACCGAAGGTTCTCGAGGATCCGGTGCGCGGTCGTCTTGGGCAGCCCGGTCGCCCGCACGATATCGCGCAGGCACGCACCGTTGTGCAGATTCACGGCCTCGAGCACGCGCAGGCCGCGATGCAGTACCCGTATCTCGCCAGCAGAAGACAATTCGGCCTCGTCGCGCAGTACATAAATCGTTCCACATAGTGGAACAGCAGACGCCAACGATTGCAAACGGGCGGCCAAAGACCGACGATCTTCCGGCCGACACCGGCGAGCCGGATACGGCCATGACCCAGGAGATTTTCCATGTCCCAGCCGCAAGCAACCACCGCGAATGCCTCGATCGAAGTCCGACCGCTAACCGGCGCGCTCGGCTGCGAGATCTACGGGGTAGACGTCGCGAATCTCGACGACGCGACATTCGACCAGATCCGCGCCGCGTTCCTCGAATACCAGGTCGTGATGTTTCACGAGCAGAAAGTCACGATGGAAGAATTCGCCGCGTTCGGCGAACGATTCGGCAAACTCGAGGAAGAGCCGTTCGTGCCGAACAAGACCGAAACGCCCGGGGTGTATTACTTCAAGGGCGCGCCGCGCAATTCCGATACGCTGTCTTCGCAGTATCTCGGCTGGCATGCCGATCACACGTACCAGAAGAATCCAAGCCTCGGCGCCATGCTGTATGCGGTCGACGTGCCGGAGGCCGGCGGCGACACGCTGTTTGCAAGCAATTATCTATCGTACGAAGACCTGTCGCCGGCGATGCAGGAATTTCTCGAAGACAAAGTCGCGATACATGACGTGCTGCACTACGGACTGACTTCCGGACACTTCTCGATCGATTCGGTCAAGAGCCTCGAACGCCTGACCGCGATGCGCAAATCTCGCCCGCCGGTCGAGCATCCGCTCGTATGCAAGCATCCGGAGACGGGCCGCAAGATGCTGTACATCAACAAGGGCTGGACCACCTCGATCAAGGGCCTGCGCAAGGAAGAGAGCGATGCGATCCTCAACATGTTGAAGCAACATTCACTGAAAGACATCTTCCGCTGCCGCGTGCGCTACGGGAACGGATCGCTGCTGCTATGGGACAACCGCGCCGTGCAGCATAGCCCGAACTCCGACTACACGCGCCACCGCCACATGTGGCGCCTGGCGCTGCACAGCGACTGGGTACCCGGTACCTGACACCTGCGGGGCGGCACCGGGGACACGCCTCATTTTTCTTCGAAAATGAGGCATGTCCCCATTCCCGCGCGTGCCCGCTGCGCTATGCTGAACAGCGTGTATTCCAATCGAAAAATTCCGCTGGCCGGACTCCTGACGCTCATGGCGACACTCGCCGTAACGCCGGTTCATGCCGGCGACGACGACGTGAACCCCGGCTGGAATGCGCGGGTGGAACAGGACGAATCGAAATCGCGGGACGCGGAAACGACCGACACGATGAAGATGCGCGTCTTCGACGACATCGACCAGCGACCCGGCATCGACTATCCGGGTCGTCGCCGACCCGGAATTGCAATTGACGTCGAGAGTGAGATCGTCACCTGCGCGGACGGTTACACGCGGATCGACAAGCTGGACGTGGGCGGCAAGCAATACGAGATCGACGGCGACTGCGCGAAACGCAGCGAGGCGCCGAAGATCAGCATCGACCGCGCGGAAACCCCCAGGACCGACGCGCGGACAGACGACCAGACCGACGACCGCTAGCGGCGGCAGAACGGTCGCAGTCGCGCGCATCCGGCTGCTATTCTTCACGGAGTCAAACAAGAACGAGGACTCCGCCATGCACCGCATTTTTATCCGCGCAATTCTCAGTGCGATCGCCGTACTGGGCCTCTTCACGACCGCGCAGGCCGCGGGCAACGTCGAGGACGCGATCAAGTATCGGCATGCGGTCATGGAGGAAATGGCCTCGCACATGAGCGCGCTGACGCTGATCCTGTTCGACAAGGTCGACGGCGCCGCGTTCGCGCAGGGCCATGTGGATGCGCTGGCGCGGGCCGGCGCCGAGATGGCCGTGCTGTTCCCGGAGGGGTCGGGGGGCGACGAAACCGAAGCGCTGCCCGTCATCTGGAGCAACGCCGATGACTTCGCGAAGGCCGTCGATAAGGCGCAGACCGCATTCGATGCGTTCGCGGCGGCGGTGCCGGCCGGCGACCGCGGCGCCACACTCAAGGCTTTCGCGGACGCGGGCAAAGCATGTAAGGGCTGTCATGAAGTGTTCCGCGCCGAAGAGCACGACGAAGACCACTAGCACTGAGTCGATCCGGAACGAGCGCCGGCCGCGGCGAGTTCGGTGGGCGCGCCGCGGCTGGCTGCTGGCGTCCCTCGCTTGTGCGGGCCCTACGGCGGCCGTCGACCTCGAGCGCGGCGAATACCTGCTGCACGCGTCGGGTTGCGTAACGTGTCACACCGCGGACGATGACGGTGCGGCGCCGCTGGCCGGCGGCCACGCGCTCGAGACACCGTTCGGCGTGTTTTATACGCCGAACATCACGCCCGATCCGGACACCGGCATCGGCCGCTGGAGCGACGACGATTTCGTCAACGCGCTCTGGCACGGGGTCGCGCCGGACGGCAGCGACTACTTCCCGGCGTTTCCGTACACCGCATACACCGGTATGTCGCGCGACGACGCATTGGCGATCAAGGCCTATCTGCTCAGCCTCGAGCCCGTGCGGCAGGAGAATCGCGCGCACGAACTCGAGTGGTACCTGTCTTCCCGGCTGGCCGCCTGGATCTGGAAGCTGATCAAGTTCTCGCCCGCACGGTTTACGCCGGACCCGACCCGCAGCGACGACTGGAATCGCGGCGCGTATCTCGTCCGGCATCTCGGTCATTGCGGCGAATGCCACACACCGCGCGATGCACTCGGGGGCCTGCTCAATGAACGGGAACTCGCCGGCAATCCGGCCGGGCCGAACGGCAAGAAAGTTCCCGACATCACCGCGAATCGCGACACCGGCATCGGCCATTGGTCCGACAGCGAAATCGAGTTCTTTCTCGAGATGGGCATGCTGCCGGACGGCGACTTCACCGGCGGCGCGATGTCGCCGGTGATCGACGACAATACGTCGCGCCTGACCACGGAGGATCAGCAGGCAATCGCCGCCTACCTCCGGACCGTGCCGGATGGGGGCACCTGATTCCCGCCGACCACACCACAGGTGCAGGACAACGACGATGACCGCAATACTGAGATCGCCGGACGAGAACTTCGCGAACCTGCCCGGCTTCGCGTACCCGCCGAACTATGTCGAGCTTCGGGATGCGGAGTTCGGCCCGTTGCGCATGCACTACGTCGACGCCGGCCCCCGCGACGGCGACACGATGCTGCTACTTCACGGCCAGGGCTGCTGGTCGTATCTGTTCCGCGAGATGATTCCGCCGCTGACTGCCGCCGGGTTGCGCGTGATAGCACCCGACTTCATCGGCTTCGGCAGATCGGACAAGCTGCCGCGAACCGACGACTATACATTCGAGAAGCACGTCGGCTGGTTGCAGGCGTTCTTCGACAGCATGGGCTTCGCGGGCATCTCCGCCTACCTGTTCGACTGGGGCGGTTTTTTCGGTCTGCGCATCGCTGCCGAGCGTCCAGCGCTGTTCGAACGGATAGCGCTGAGCAACACGAACCTGCCGACCGGGGACGCGCCGGGCAGCGAATGGTTCATCAACTGGCGCGCACAACAGTTCGCGCTGCCGAAGTTTCCGCAGGGCGAGATGGTCGACGACGGCGCGTTCCACAAACTATCCGCCGAGACGATCGCGGCATATGACACACCGTACCCGGACGAGACCTATAAGACCGGGCCGCGCCGGTTCCCGATGATTCTGCCGATTTCACCGGACATGGATTCGGTAGCGGAGAACCGCGCCGCGTGGGAGCGGCTCGCGGAATGGAACAAGCCGGTGCTGACGCTTTTTAGTTCAAGCTTCGCGGGCACCGCTATGGGACCTGAGCGCATTCTCTCGCATATCCCGGGGGCGCAGGCGCAGGATCACGCACTGCTGGACGAGGCCGGTTTCTATATCGTCGAAGATCAACCGGCAGAGCTCGCAGAGCGCTTGCGGAAATTTGCCGTGGGCTAGATGCCGAGCTTGCCCAGCGTGTCGATGATCTCGCTGAGTATCATCGACAACCGCGGGTGCTCGGTTTCGAATCTGAGAGTGGCCTGTTCGAGCTGACCGCTCGCGGTCGTCGCCGACGCGTCACCTTCGCCCGCCGCGATATTCTCGATGTCGCGCGTCAGTTGCTGCAGCAGTTCCTTCGACTCGGCATCGACGGACGCTGCGGACCCAAGCTCGTCGTGAAGACTGGCAATCAGCCGCTGCAGTTTTTCCCTGGGCATCGCGCTGGCTCCTCGCGTTTCGACCTGTATCGGCTCAAAGCTAGTACCCACGGACGCGCCGGTCGACGTGGAAATCACGTATTCCAAGGGCCCGCAGACGATACTGTAATACTAAGCGTAACGCGAAATATCGCGCCAATCACGGCAGAAAAAAAGGAGAGCGACGTGATTACCGTGGAAGAGGTCATGTCGACTGGTCTGAGCACATTGACCGAGCAGGACACGCTCAGCGATGCGCGGAAACTGATGTCGGAGGCGGGCATTCATCATGTGCCGATCGTCAACGGCGATACGCACCTGGTGGGCCTGGTGTCACACCGCGATGTGCTCGCAGTCTCGGAATCCAAGCTCAGCGAGGAGCAGATCGTCCAGAATCCCGGCGCAATCGGCATCGGCGACTTTATGACCCGCGATGTCGCGACTGTCGACCGCCATGCCAACCTGAGGCAAGCGGCCGTCTTCCTGGAGAAACATCAGTACGGCTGCCTGCCGGTCGTCGAGGACGAAATACTGATCGGCATCATCACCGACAGCGACTTCGTCGGCGTCGCGATCAATTTGCTCGAGCAGATCGAGGATCTCGAATCCGAAGACTTGTGACGCGTCTGCAAACGGGAGCGCCGCGGCGATTTCGCCCGCGTTTTTTCAAATAAGTTAAACGCGACGCGCCGGCCGACCCGCGTAGCACGCCGACCTTCAGCACCTGGGGGCGAGTCCTTGTATAGTTGGAGACAGAGCCCAACGGACCCAAGGTGCCGAAGAAGTCCATGTCCCTGGTCCCAGACCATCTGATTCCTGTTCACTGCGAGCAGCTCGAGCCCGGCATGTTCGTCGCCGAGCTCGATCGTTCATGGTTGCATACGCCGTTCGACCGGCGCGGATTCACGATCACGCACGCGGCGCAGATCGAGGTGCTGCGACGCTGCTGCGATTACGTCTATATCGATCCCGCGCAGAGCGATGAACTCGCAGTCATGGGTCTCGACGCGATACTCGATTTGCGCGCCGATGAACCGTCGCGCCCAAGCGAGGACGAATTGCTGCAGCTCAACGGCTGCCGCGAGGTTCTGCGCGATGCGAACGACCGGATCGGGGAAATGGTCCGCGCAGCCCGCAGGATCGGCCGGCTCGAGGTCTCACCGATCGACGACAACCTGGATGCTTTCGTCGAACACGTGCTCGACTGGCCGGATGCGATCCAGTGGTTGCTGATGACCGAGCCCGCACACGGCCATCTCAACCGCAGATCGGTCGGCACAGCGGTGTTTTCGATTCTGTTCGGCCAGCAGCTCGGTCTCGACCGCGTCGCGCTGCGCGACCTGGCATTCGGCGCATTGGTCCTCGACATCGGCAAGACCAGCGTACCGATCACGATCCTGTCGAAACCCAAGCGGCTCAATTCCGTCGAGCGCTCGTTCGCGCGCCGGCACGTCGACGACGGCTTGCACCTGGCGCAACTGAGCGCGCGCATGAAGCGGCGGGCAGTCGATATGATCGCCGCGCACCATGAGCGAATGGACGGCAGCGGCTATCCGCGGCACATGAACGGAACCGAGATCCCGTTCTTCGCGCGTATCGCGGCTATCGCCGACACCTACGACGCGATGACGCAGGATCGCAGCTATGCCGACGCGCGTTCGGGACACGAAGCCTTGCGCCATCTGAACACCTGGCGAGACTCGAAATTCGACGCTGCGCTCGTCGATGAATTCATCCTCGCGATCGGGGTCTACCCGGTCGGCACGAGCGTCAAACTGATGGACAACTCCGTCGGCGTCGTGTGCCGGCAGAATAGCGGCGATCCGAAGCGCCCCGATGTGCTGCTGACGCGCGACTCCGGGGGTCGCGCGTTGAAAACGATGCTGGTGATAGAACCCACGCTGAGCCGGCGAATCGAAAGAGCCCTGCCGGCTGCGCTGATGACCCACTGACCGCTCCATCAGGCGAACCGCGCTCGATTATCCGGGCGATTTTTTCCTGAACCGTGAATTGGCTCATGGCGTCACTTATTGTAAAGCCCTAATTTGGCAGGGATTCTGGCTTTTGTTCGTCGCCCATGTCCACTGTCGTTATCGCTCTCGTGTGTTTCGCCGTCGCGTTCGTCGCGGGCGCCGTGCTGAGCAAGGTTTACTTCCGTGTTCATGCCGCGTCCGGCTCGGTCGACGCACAGATGGATAAGCAGCGACGGCGGTACAGAAAGCGCGTCGACGACTTGCAGAATATTATTCGGCGGCACGAAGAATCGCAGGACGAGATTCGCAAGAAGCTCGAGAAGTTTCGCGCTGTTACGGAGGCGAGAAGCGCGCACGCTCCGCAGCCGACGGACGAACCGGCAGAACCGCTGCAATCTGACGAAGAGTTCAACGGTCAGCTGGCGATTCGCGACACCGAAATCACCGCGCTGCGCGAGCGGATCGAGATCGAGCGCGCGCAGACCGAAGCCGATCAAAATCAACTCGGACTGCTGCGCATCGAACGCGACGAGTTGCTGGCGCGTGTCAAGCGCCTCGATTCCGAACGATCCCTCGATTCCGAACAAACGACGAGCGACGGCGGCGCTGCGGATCATGCCGCCGCCGACGCACTCGCGGAACTGCGCGCGGAGATGGGCGGCATGCGTGAGAATCTCGCGACGCGGGACCGGCGCGTGCATGATCTCGAACAGCAGTTGACGGACAGCGATGCGCGCGTCGGCGATTTGACCGAGCGCCTGGCGTCATGGAACGATCGTGTCGCGCCGCTGACGCAAAAGCTCAGGCAGCAGCAAGCGCTGATCCGTCGTTACCGCGAACGACTGGCCGAGCCCGCCGGCGAAGAACCGCTGGCCCTCGACGGCGCGACGACGCCGGACCAGCCGCCGGACCAGACGACCGATGACCTGAAGCAGATCCGCGGTATCGGCCCGGCGCTCGAACGACGGCTCCACCGGCACGGCATTCGCAGCTTCGAGCAGATCGCGAATCTGTCCGCGGAAGAACTCGAAGACATGGCAAAAATGCTCGCAATCGCACCCAACCTCGTGCAACGAGACAAGTGGGTGGAGCAGGCGCGGGGCCTCGCTGAACAGCAGGCCGAACAGCAGGCCGAACCAGCCTGAATCGACGGGCGCGCCGTCAGGCAATCGCCGGAGAAATACGCCTCAGTCGTTGCGTCGCGACGCCAGCGACGTCACGACGCCGCCGAGCGCACGAAACTTGACCCCGTCATCCGCATCCGGCGCAGTCGCCTCGGCGGGCACGTCGGCGTCGGGTTCCGGGCAATACAAGTCGCGCGCCGTTAGCCCGGTGCCGAGCCTCTCCTCGAGCCAGTCCAGAATCGGACCCCACGTCGCAATATCTTTCGCGACGCGCGACGGTTGCATTTCGTGGATGCTCAGTCCCTGGTCCGCGGCGTGCACGTATGCCTGACTGTCGCGCAGCTGTCCGGTCACAACGATCGACAATCGATCGAGGAACAACTTCAACTTCCGGTAGCCGACCGTGTTGTCGCGGACGCGATTCGCGATTACACCCAGACGCCCCATGCGACGGCTGACCTTCGCGACGACGAGCATGTCTGCGATGAGCCTCGACGCCGCATGTATGTCGATGTCCGACGGCAGCACCGGAACAATGATCGCGTGCGCGCCGCGCGTGAATTCGATCAGGTCGTGGCTCTTGATTGCGGCCGGCGTGTCGACGATGAGGTGCCGGATGTCCTGCGGAATCTGCAGCCGGTAACTGCGGGTGGCCGAGTTGTCATTCTCGAATGCCGCGAGGCCGTGAATCGGCGGCCGCTCGTCGGGCCGGTTCTGCAGCCAACGCATCGCGGATCCCTGCGGGTCGAAGTCCATCAACGCTACGGGGTATCCCCTGGACACCATGAAGCCGGCCAGGTTGGTCGCCACCGTCGACTTGCCGGAACCGCCTTTCGGATTCAGGACGACGATTCGCTTCAGGTCCGGATGGCTCGGAAATTTCAGCAGCATGCTGGCGGATCGAGGATGGCGGACATCGCGCTAGATTCTAGCGTAAACCGCAAACCGCTGACAGCGCCGTGCACTGGCGGCGCTATCCTGACTATTCGTCCGTCGGCCGAAACTCCTGCACGAGCCGCTTTTGCACGTCCCCCGGCACCGCATCGTAGTGGTCGAATGACATCGTGAATGCGCCCTCGCCACCGGTCAGCGACTTCAGCGTCGTCTGGTAATCGCCCATCTCGCTGACGGGCACTTCCGCCGTGATTCGAACCTGGTTGCCGGACAGCGTGTCGTTGCCGTGGATACGGCCACGCACACCCGACAGATGGCCGGTGATGTCGCCGACATGATTGCCGGTTGTCGTAACTTCGACATGTGCGATCGGCTCCAAGACAATTGGCGCCGCCTTGCCGATCGCGTCGGCGAAAGCCTTCCTGCCGGCTGCTACGAACGCGACCTCTTTCGAATCTACCGGGTGGTGCTTGCCGTCGTATACGACGACGCGAATGTCCTGCAACGGATAGCCGGCGACCGCGCCCTCGCCCATCAACTGGCGCACACCTTTCTCGACAGCCGGAATAAACTGACTCGGAATCGACCCGCCGACGACCTTGTTGACGAACTCGAAACCCGCGTCACGCCGCAGCGGTTCGATTTTCAGATACACCTCGCCGAACTGGCCCGCACCGCCGGTCTGTTTCTTGTGGCGATGGTGCCCGTCCGCGGTCCGGGTCACGGTCTCGCGATAACTGATGCGCGGTGGCCGCGTCACGACATCGAGATCGTATTCGTCTTTCATCCGCTCGAGCACGAGGCGCAGATGCAGGTCGCCCAGGCCGCGCAGCACCGTCTCATTCACTTGCGGATTGAACTCGAGCTGCAAACTCGGGTCTTCGGCGATCAGTTTGTGCAACGCATCCGACAGCTTTTTCTCGTCGCCGCGACGTTGCAGGTCGAGCGCAACTCCGTACATCGGCGGCGGCAGTTTGATCGACGACAGGTGGAACTGATCCTCGTCGTGACTCGAATGCAATACCGCATCGAAGTGCACGTCGTCGACCTTCGCCACCGCGCAGATGTCGCCGGGAACTCCGGTCGACACCTCGATCGTGTCCTTGCCCTGCAAACGATACAGGTGCGCGACCTTGAATCCCTTGCGGCGCTCGCCGATGAAGACCTGGTCGCCGGCCTTGACCGTACCCTGGTGCACCCGGAATATCCCCATCCGCCCAATGTACGGATCGACCTTGATCTTGAAGACGTGACCGATGAAATGATCGGTCGGGTCCGCGGTGGCCTTGACGACCTCTGCGCTGTCGCCTTCGCCTTTGTTGAACTCTGGCAGGTTTGCCTCGCTTGGATTTGGCATCAGCTTCGCGAAGATTTCGAGCAGCTGATTCAGACCGGACCCGGTTTCGGCGGACACGAAGCACACCGGAATCAGGTGTCCGCGCCGCAGCGCTTTCTCGAACGGATCGTGAAGCTGCTCCGGGCTGATATCTTCGCCCTGTTCTAGGTACACCTCCATTAGCTTGTCGTCGAGCTCGACGACCTGGTCGATCGTCTGGGTATGCGCGGCGTCCACGCTCGAAAAATCCGGCTCGATATCCGCAGGATTGAAGAAGCAGTCGGCGACCGATTGTGCGCCGTCGGCCGGCAGATTCAGCGGCAGACACTCGCTGCCGAACAGCTCGCGGATCTGCTCCAGAATCGCCTGGCAATTCACGCCATCTTCATCGATCTTGTTGATGATGATCATGCGGCACATTCGTCGTTCGCCGGCATAATCCATCATCCGTTGCGTCATCATCTCGACGCCGTTTTGCGCGTCGACGACGACCGCCGCCGTCTCGACGCCGGCGAGCACGCTCATCGCGCGACCCGCAAAATCGGGATATCCCGGCGTATCGATGATGTTTACAAAAACGCCGTCGTGATCGAAATGACAGACGGCGCAATCGAGAGAATGTTGCTGCTCTTTCTCCTGCTTCGTGAAGTCCGAAACAGTCGAGCCTTTTTCGACCCTGCCCGGGGAGCGTATGGCCCCGGTCCTGGCGAGAAGTGCCTCCAGCAGCGTCGTCTTGCCGGAGCCTGCGTGACCGACCAGCGCAATGTTCCGGACGTGATCGGTATCGTGAAGCTTAGGTGCTGCTGCCACGAACACCCCCCTTTTTTGTTGTTAGCTTGGGAGACGAGCCCAGCCGGGCCGTCGTGTATCAGTACTTATTATCATAGCAGAGGCGGTCGCCCCTGCAATCTGTCAGGCCGGCATACTCAGCACGCGCTCGGCGCCGCGCAGATCCACCGTATGCAGGCTGACGTTGCGCCGCCAGACCCGGTGAATATATTCGAGCACGCGCTCGCTGCGGCGCAGGTCGAGGCCGCGGCCGTCGGATCCATGATCGTGCACGAGATGCAGCGTACCGTCCTGATCGACGTTTTCGGCGGCGACGACCGGCGCGCCGAAATTGTACTTCGAGGCCAGGATAGCGTCGCGCAGCGCGTCGATCTCGGTGCCGATGACCTCGATCGAGCCGTCCTTGCGCGCGACGTATTCGAACATCTCCATTTCGGTTGCCAGTTCGGGCGTCAGGTAGTTGCGGATGAAGCTGAAATCATCCTCCTGCGCCCGAATCTCGAACGCTTTCTCGATCCCGTATTCCTCGACGATCTTCTCCCACATACAGAAACCGAGATGATAGGGATTCGGCGCCAGTGCGACCTGATCACCGGCGGCATGCGGCCGCACCACGTCGGAGTGAGTCTTGATCGCGTCGAGATAGTCCTGCTGGGGCAGGAAATCCGCCTCGCACAACAGGCGCGCGTGCCAGTAACAGGCCCAACCCTCGTTCATGATCTGGCAGGCGAATACAGGATAGAAATAGAACGACTCTTCACGCACGGCGAGGAAGATGTCGCGCTCCCACCCCTCGAGTTCCGGCGCGTAGTTCGCGATGAACCACAACAGATCGTGCTCCGGATGCGGCGGCAACGTCGCCGGCTGCGCTCCGGACCCATTGCTGACGGATCCCTCGCCGGGCAACTCCTGGAACCGCTGCGAGAATTCGTCGCTCGGACACGGGGCTGGCGCCGGACCGGCACCATAGCGCTCGCGCCTCACGCCTTTGTACGTGTCGACGTGCGCTTCGAGCGCCAGCGCTGCGTCGAGTACCGCCTCGACCCGCTCCTGTCCATGCTCCTCGATCGCGCTGGAGATCCGCTGCGCGTGGCTCGCGGCCTGTTCGACGATCTTGTAGCCGATTTCCTCCTGGCTGCGCTTGAACAGCGCATTGTGCTTCGAGAAGTCTGCATGCCCCAATACGTGTGCGATGACCAGCGTGTTCTCCGGGATGCTGTTGCCCTTCGCGAGGTAGGCGCGCCCGGGGTTACCGGGATACACGACCTCGAACAACCGCGAATTGCCCATGCGATGCTGAACGAGCTGGTAGATATAGCGGACGCCGAATGACCAGTGCGGCATACGCACCGGCAGACCGTAGACCGCTATCTCCATCATGAAGCTCGGCGGCACTTCCTCGAACTGCAGCGGGTAGTAGTCGAGACCGAGTCCGCGACCGAGTTCTTCGAGGCTCAGGCCGATCTGTTCCAGCGACTGTGTCATCTTCGTTCCCCCACCGTTGATCTGTCAGGACGCGCTTTCCTCGGCCTGCCCTTTGAAGAAACCGCGAATGGCCTCCCACACCGAATCGCTGTCGGTCAGCGCGAAGCTGCCGGCGGCGGTACCGCCTTCCTCGATCTCGCCGAAGATCTTCGCCGTCTCCGTCTGCAGCGCACGTTCGGCGGTCGCCGGCGTCTCGACATAACCGAGATAGTTGGCGACGCGACCGATCTCGCCGAGACTCGCCTCGGCCTTGTCATGATCATCGCGGAAGTTCTCGCCGTCGGACGCATAGAACAGGTAAATGTTGTACTGGGACGGGTCGAAGCGCTCCGCGACGATGTCGTTGACGGAGTTGAACGCAGAGGATGCAACCGTGCCGCCCGAGCCGCGCACCTGGAAGAACTCCTGTTCGTCGAATTCCCAGGCTTTGACCGTGTGCGCGATGAACACGAGTTCGATGTGCTGGTACTGCCGCTGCAGCCCCTGGATGACCCAGAAGAAGAATGTCTTCGCCAGCTTTCGATCCTTGTCGCGCATGCTCGACGACACGTCCATCGCGAAGAATACCGCTGCCTTCGTCGCCGGCTGGTTGCGCACCGACAGCTGCCGGTAACGCAGATCGTCATCGACGAAAGCGGGTCCGTTCACGTCGACCGCACGCCGCTTGATCGCCTCGCGCATCGACCGCCGCCGGTCCAGCCGCGACCGGGCGCCGCGCCGGTTCCAGCCCTCGCGCGTCAGTTCCTCGTCCTTGGCCGAGCCGACTTTCGGTTCCAGATTCGGCAGCTCGAGCTCTTCCCACAACCAGTCGACGATGTCGTCGATCTTGAATTCAAGCACGAGGTCGTAGCCGCCCTCGCCGCTGCCGCCGGCCTCTTTCTGCCCCTCGCCCTGTTGCGGCTTCGCCTGACCGAGCTTGTCGCCCGCCTTGGCCTTGCCCTGACCCGCGCCGTTCTGCTCTTCCGGGCCGCGGAGCTTGAAGCGAAAATGCTCCATGAAGCGGACCGGCACCTTGACCGTACTCTCGCTGCTGCCTAGCACCTCGGCATCCGCCATCAGGTCGGGTAGCTTCTCGCGCACGGCCTTACTGATCTTCTCGTTGTGACGCAACCAGTCACGGGCACCACGGGAGAAGAGGTCATACCACTGGCGGTTGCTCTCTTCGAAACACGCAAACGTAGAAGGCTGGCTCATGATTTGCCTCGGGGTTCGTTACTCCTGGGACAACAGGGTCGTAACGTAGTTGAGCGCCTCGCCGGCACTGTGAGCGTCATAGCCGTATTCGCTGACGAGCCGCTCCTGCACCGCGCTGATCTTCTGTTCCGCGTCCTCGTCCGGCCGCGCACTCGATGTGACCAGCCGCAGCACGTCCCTGCGTTCCTCGAACAGGTACTGGCCGATGGCCTCGTGCAACCGCGCGTGGCTCTCGAGCGTGAACTTCTCGCCCGCCTTGAATGCGACCATCGCCTTGCGTACGACTTCCTGCCGGAACGACTGCTTGCCCGAATCCGACACCTTGATCTTCTCCTCGACCGAGCGCAGGAAGCGCTCATCCGCGGAACGCGATTCGCCGGTGATCGGATCGACGACCTCACGCTTGTCCAGCGCGGCCTCGACCTCGTCGAGATATTTCTCGAGCAGCTGCTGCGCCTCTTCCTCGAAAGAAGCGAACAGCGCACGATGCACGTCGTCCTTGACCCATCGGTTATAGAAATCCTTGCGCGCGAGGACGAGGAAGTCGATCCACTGCTTTTTCTGCTTCTCCTCCATGCGGGCATCGCTCTCGATCGTGTCTTTCAGCGCGAGGAGCATTTCCATGCTCGTCAGGCTGCGCGCGTCGCTGCGCGTGATCGCGTTCGAGATCGCGTTGATCACGAATCGCGGGCTCACACCGTAAAGTCCTTCGTCCGGGCACTGCGAGCGCAGCTTCGACACCTCGCTCTGTGCGAAACCTTCGACATCCTCGCCGGCGTACAGCCGGAGTTTCTTCGACAGGTCGAGGCCTTCGTTGTCCGTTTCGTCGAGCCGCGTCAGGATCGAGAACACGGCCGCGAGCTGTAGCACGTGTGGATCGAGATGCACCGACCGGAACGCCGGCGCGCTGGAGACCAGTTTGCAGTAGATGCGCGCCTCGTCGGCGTACGACAACGTGTACGGCACTTTCACGATCACCATGCGATCGAGCAGCGCCTCGTTCTCCTTTTCCTGAACGAACTTGTTGAACTCGGCCAGGTTCGTATGGGCCAGGATCGTCTCGTCCATGTGGATCAGCGGGAAGCGCGACACCTTGACGTTCTTCTCCTGCGTCAGTGTCAGCAGCAGATAAAGGAACTCGCGCTTCACCTTCAGGATCTCGATCATCTCGAGCACGCCGCGGCTGGCCGCGTAGACCGCGCCGGACCACGACCATGCGCGCGGGTCGCCCTCGTCGCCAATCTCGGCAACCTTCGACAGGTCGACGGAGCCCACGAGGTCGGCGATGTCGGCCGTTGTAGGATCGTGCGGCGCGTAAGTGCCGATGCCGACGCGCGACGCTTCCGACAGGAACACGCGCTCGACCGGATACTGCATGAAATCACCGCCGTGGTCGTCGTCGAGGACAGCCTGACTATGCGGCGTGAGCTGGCCTTCGAGCTCGATGCCGTAGGTTTCGCGGAACTTCGCGCGCATCGTCGCCGGCACCAGGTTCAGCGGCGACTCGTGCAGCGGCGAGCCCGTCAATGCATAGATGGCGCCTTCGTCCGTGTGGCTGTAGTCCTCGAGCGCACGCTTCAGCAAGATCACGACCGAGGACTTTCCGCCTGACGGCGGGCCGAGCATCAGCAGCAGACGACGGCCGACGTCCGAGCCCGCGCTCGCGGCCTTGAAGTACTCGACGACGCGCTCGAGTGCATCATCGATACCGAAAAGGTCTGCGGTAAACAGGTCGGTCGGACTGGTGGATTCTGGATGACCGCTGCGTCGCTGGTCGCGATACCAGCGCAGCATGTCGTGAATGTACTGATGAGATGTGCGCGTAAGACGATATGGATCGGCCGGCAGAATATCCTGGAGAAATTCGGCGAACGTTCCCTGCCATCTGGCAGTCTGATGGGTCGACGCAAAACTCGAAAGATCGTCTATGAACTCGGCGCTCTGTTCGCGTCCGACTTCTTTCTTCGACTCCGGCACAATCATCATCATCGCACTCCTGGTATTACTGGAGATTTCTCATGCGATTATTTTTGTTGTTCGAGTTTTTGTTGTTTTTCCGGCGAGAACTCCTTTGCTTATCTATCCGGCGTACGTCGAATTCGCGCTTGCCGGGACCTGAAATCGTTGCAAGTCAGAATCGCGATTCGGCCCTGCGAAGTCTGTGAGGCGCTTCACACTCTGGGGATCGTTTAAACATATTCCAGTGCCGTGCCGACGGCTGAAGGCACGCTGCACGGGCGTTTGCGGCCATCGGACCGCATTGCAATGCAACATAAGATGCCGCGTCAGGCGGCGTCGATCAGGTCGATCATTGCCCGACGCTGCGCGTCGTCGGGTAGCGGGCCGAATCCCGCCGCGACGTTGTCGAGCATGTGGTCGGCCTTGCGCGTCGCGGGAATTGCGCAAGTGACAGCCGAGTGCGACAGCACGAACTTGAGAAAGAATTGCGCCCACGATTCGACGCCGATTTCAGTTGTCCACGCGGGCAAGTCTCGATCTCCAACCTGTCGAAACAACGCACCGCGCGCGAACGGCCGGTTGATCAGCGTAGCAATCCCCTGGTCGGCACAAAGTGGTAACAGACGTTTTTCCGCATCCCGTTCGGCGAGCGAATAGTTAAGCTGCACGAAATCGAGGTCGGTCTCGTTGATCACCGCCTCAACCTGGTCGAATGCTTTGGCGCGAGAGTGTGTGATACCGATGTAGCGAATACGCCCTTCCTGCTTCCACTCGCGCAGCACCGGCATGTGCTCGCGCCAGTCGCGCAGGTTGTGGACCTGCATCAGGTCGATTTGCTCCGTGCCGAACAGTTGCATCGACGCCTGCATTTGTTCGATGCCTTTGTCGCGACCGTTGGTCCAGACCTTGGTCGCCCAGAAGACACGATCGGTAACGCCGAGGTCGGCCGCGACGACACCCGATACCGCTTCAGCCTTGCCGTACATCGGCGACGAATCCACCACCGTCGCGCCGGACTCGACGAGCGCATTCAGTACGTCTCGGCACGCGGCCAGCTCCGCCGGCTCGGCATCGATGTCGACGTCGAAAACGCGCGATGTGCCGAGGCCAACGACGGGCAATGCCTCGCCGGTCGACGGAATCGGGCGCGTGCGCAGCGCTTCGGCGAACGCCCGCGTGCCCGGAACGAGCCCGAGTGCGGCCGAGTATGCGGTTGCTTGCAGGAGCTCTCTGCGGGTCGCCATGACCCGACTGTATCGCGAATCCTGGCCGGCGTGGAAGGCGGCGACGGCGGCGGATGCGTCAGGCGGAGTCGGCCCGGGCCCGGTCGAAGCGGCAGACCCATTCCTCATCGAAACTTTCGGCGGGTATCGGATGACTGAAGTGAAATCCCTCGCCAATCTCACAGCCGATCGACAGCAGCGTCTGCATGATGTCGGCATCCTCGATGCCCTCGGCGACAACCTCGAGATCGAGCGCGTGGCCGAGCTGTACGAGCGCCGCGACGATACGGCGGTCTGTTTCATTCGACGGGCAGGGCACGACGAAGGACTGGTCGATCTTGACCTGGTCCAGCGGCAGGGTCTTCAGATTCACCAGGCTGCAGCGCCCCGACCCGAAATCGTCGACGGCAAGCCTGATACCGCGGTCGCGCAGTCTGCCGAGCTGGACCTGCAGGGCCGGCTCGTCGTCGACCAGGAAGTCCTCGGTTACCTCGAGTATGAGTTTCTCGGGCGGGAATCCGGTGCTCTCGAGCGCGGCATTGACGACATCGAGCAGCTCGGGGTCCGACAAATTCTTCTGCGCGAGATTCACACCGAGCGAGAATGCGGGTATCCGTTCGATCCACCCGCGAGCATCGGCCATCGACGTGTTCAATACGAATTGCAGCAGCTTGCGAACGCCCTCTGTACTCTTGATATCCGGCATGAAGTAGCTCGGCGGAATCGTTCCGGCACGCGGGCTCTGCCAGCGAATCAGTGCCTCGGCGCCGACGAGACGACCGGCGCGCAGGTCGATCTTGGGCTGGTAATGCAGTTCGAACTCGCCCTGCTCGATCGCAACGTCAATATCGAACCACGACTTGTTCATGTCGCTGTTCTCGGCAAGGCTCGGCGTGAACAATCGGTACGTTTCGCCATGGCGCCGCGCCGCGGTCAGCGCGAGTTCGCACTGGCGCAGCAACTCTTCGGCCGTGACCGCCGGATCCGGCAATATCGACAAGCCCATCCGCGCCTGCACGCGCGCTTTACCGGTGCCGATAGTGACCGGCTCGGACGCGACGTTCGCGATCTTTTCCGCGTTTGAGACCGCGTCTCCTTCGTGAATCGGGTTTTCGATCAACAGCGCGAATGACGTACCGGTGATCTCGAACGCATTACCGTTGTGACCGACGACGCCGGCGAGGCGCTCGGCGAATTCCTTCAGCACCTTGTCGCCGCCGAGGTAGCCGAAGCGCTCGTTGATCTCTTCCATGCCGTCGAGCTGAATCAACGCCATGGCAATCGTTTTGACTTCCGGCTTGACGCGCATTGCGTCGATTTCTTTCAGCAGCAGGGAAAAGCGAAAGTGGGCGATTTCTGTATCGGATGTCATGCCGTTCCCTTCAGCCCGAAGAAGTAGTCTTTCGGATCGATATCGAAACTGCCGGCATCATAGCCACCGATCACCCACCGGGCCTTGCGGCTGTTGCCGGTCTCCGGGACCTTGGCGAGCACGAGCACGCGACTGCTGGACAGCGCTTGCTTGTCCGCATCGAGAATTATCAGCAGGTTCGGCCGCAGACGCCGCTCACGATTCTGTTCGATGACGATCGCGACCTCGCCGGTGTTCAGCTCGACGAGGCTGCCGGTCGGGAACATGCCGAGCGCCTGCACGAACTGCTCGACAACCTCCGACTGGAACTTCGTGCCGGCCAGCTGGTTGAGCTCACGCACCGCGTCATATGCCGTTTTCGGCCCGCGGTACGGCTTCGCGCTGATGATCGCGTCGTAGCAGTTGATGACGCCGGCGATGCGCCCGAAGATCGGTATCTGCTCGCCGGCCAGTCCTTGCGGGTACCCCGAACCGTCAAATCTCTCATGATGGCAACGCACCATGTCGATCACGTCGTCGCCGAACATCGACGATTTCTTGACGATATCGACGCCATAGTTCACATGCATCCGCATGATCTCGTGTTCCTCGTCGGTCAGCGGGCCTTCCTTCGCGCCAACCGTACGCGGGATGCGGACGTTGCCGATGTCGAGTAACAGGCCGCCCATTGCGAGATTTTCCAGGCGATGTCTTTCGAAACCCAGGTGGCGGCCGAGAATCAGCGCCCAGATCGAGGTCGTCATCGTATAGTTGAAACGACTCTCCTCGCGTTTGCGCAGCGCGCCGTACCAGGCCAGCGCGTCCGGGTTGCGCGAGACGCTGTCGATCATCGGACCGACCGCTTCTTTCAACCTGTCGATGTCGACGCGACGACCTTTCTTTACCGCGGCGAGTATCTCGCGCATGTGTTCGCACGCAACGCCGAACGCCGCGGCGGCCAGCGGTGCTTCCGCGCGCGTCGACACGCTGCTGCCGAGCCCGTCGACGACCGATTTTTTCGGCTGCGCACGTCCGACTGGATTGAGCTTGCGCAACACGCCGAGAAAACCGCGTACTTTCTGCGCTGCGCGGAGCTCGCGCCGATGCTGAATGAACGTCGACGTAAAAGGATCGCTGGCAGCTGCGGATTGCGTGTGCGCCTGCATTACCTGTTTCTCGGGTAGCGAGCTGCGCTCCACATCAACATAGACGTGACGGCAGAACTTACGCAGCAATTCGAGCTGGTCCGTCGTCGCGACGACGAAACCCCGTTCGATGAAAGGCGTCTCGAGCCATGAGCGATCGAGCTGAGCCACGTACATGCCCATTTCGATATTCGCCGTATCGATCTTGATACGTTTTCGCAACGTCAGAGACCCCGCACCCGGTGAAATTCAGGTTTGCGATCTCATGATAATGACCATAATCCGGCGGAATGTGGCGAGCATCACAGTTTCCACCGGCTGCGCGCGACGGATGTGCCGGAATGGGCACGGGTACGGCATTGGAGCGGCGCCCGGGATGGGCGTCAGAGTTTTACGCCGGTGCCCCCGAGCCCGCAGTAGCCACCCGGATTCTTTGCCAGATACTGCTGGTGATAGTCTTCGGCGTAGTAAAACTCGGGCGCCGCCAGGATCTCGGTCGTGATCGCGTCGCGCCCGGCCTCAGCGAGCGCAGCGGCGTAATCGTCGCGCGTGCGCTCGGCCGCGGTGCGTTGCTCCGCATCGAAGTAGTAAACGCCGGAACGGTATTGCGTGCCGACGTCGTTACCCTGGCGCATGCCTTGCGTCGGATCGTGAGATTCCCAGAATGTCCGCAGCAGATCGTCGTAGCCGATCTGCGTCGGGTCGTAGACGACCAGCACCGCCTCGGTATGGCCGGTTCGCCCGCCGCAGACCTCATCGTAGGTCGCGTTCGGCGTGAACCCGGCGATATAGCCGACCGCCGTCGTGAACACGCCGTCCAGTTGCCAGAAGCAGCGCTCGGCGCCCCAGAAACAGCCGAGCGCGAACACGGCTTGCTGCAGGCCATCAGGGAACGGTGGCCGCAGCGGATTGCCGTTGACGTAATGGCGGTCGGCGACCGCTAGTGGCTCGGACCGACCCGGCGGAGCCTGATCCGCCGTCGGCATCGTCGAATTCTTGCGCTGCAGAAACATCTAAGCAATCCGTATCCGTGCAATTAACGAAATCTGTTCAGGGACACAGTGTAGCACCGCAATGATTGCGGCCCCGGTGTTTACCCAGGGTTGACCGGGCACCGTCGTACCGGGAATGCTAGAGTTCGATGAGGTTTGCTTTCTGTAGTGACGATCAGTACGTGAACATAATCCCGCCGAAATCGATCGTGCGGCTCGCCGTGTTGTTGAGCGCAGCAGGCCTGGCGATCGCGGACGAGCATTCGACGGCTCCGGTCGAAGCAGACGCGGCGGCCGCGATTGCGCCGGACTCGCCAGCTGACGACGGCGCGGCAGACGACGGCGCGACAAACGACGGGCCGACCCCACCCGGGCCCGTCGCGACGCGCCCGAGCGTCGAGGAAATCGACGCCGCCTACGAGCGCTTCCTGCGGCTGCGTGACGAAGACCGTAACGAAGATGCCCTGCGTGCGGCGTTCAGGGTTGCCGAGCTGACGCGCAACCGCTACGGCGCCAAGTCACTCGAACTCGCGACACCGCTGATCAACCTCGCGGTAATGCAGTCGCAGAACGGCGACCTGCCGGCGGCCGAGCAGAACTATCGCGCGG
Organism: Gammaproteobacteria bacterium; assembly: GCA_051008895.1. Classification (GTDB taxonomy): domain Bacteria; phylum Pseudomonadota; class Gammaproteobacteria; order Steroidobacterales; genus SMWD01. Next base: position 34,955 of record JBPCXI010000004.1, read on the forward strand.
CGATCGAGATCATCGAATTGCGCGAAGGGGGCCTGTCGCCGCGACTGATTAACCCGCTGAGTGGCCTCGGCCATGCCTATAACCGGGCCGGGCTGTACGAGCGGGCGGTCGAGACCTTCGAACGTGCGCTGCGGCTCAACAACATCGAGCTCGGATTCACAAATTTCGAGCAGTTCGGCATTCAGGACGGCTTGACCGAAAGTTACGTCGGTTTGCAGGAATACGAAGAGGCGTCCTTCTACCAGGAAGCGCAGCTGGAAATCTACCAGCGGAAGTTTGGCACGGAGAGTCCGGAAATCACGCCGGCAATGTACAAACTGGCCGAATGGTACAGCCGCGCCGGTAACGTAGAGCAGTCGGCACTAACCTATCGCTCTGCCGATCGGATTCTGCGACAGGGGGAAGGTGAAAACAGTGTCCGTCGCACCGATGCGCTGCTCGGCCTCGCGCGCCTCTACGAGCGCCTGGGCAACGGCCCGGCGGCCGCCTCGACGCTGCGCAAGGGCATCAAGGTGATCGACTCGAACCCCGAACCGGATCTGCTGCGCCGGGCACGATTGCGCGTCGCGCTCGGCGACTTGTATACGCGCGAGGCGCGCAGCGGCTCTGCGTCCGAAGAATACACGGCCGCCTGGACCGACCTGTCCGGCGCCGATAATGACGACGCCCTTGAGGTTCGCGACGATTATTTCGAATTGCCGGTCAGGCTCGCGGGCGGGCCGTTTCCGCGCATGGCCCGCAACACGCGCGGCCAGCCGCCGAGCGCACTGCGCGACGGTTACGTCGAAATCCGTTACAGCGTCGACGGCGACGGCCGCGCGCAGAACGTCGTTGTGATCGAAGCCGATCCGGCCGACGTGATAGATGACAGCCTCATCGCGACGTACCGCCGATCGATGTTTCGGCCGCGCGTCGACGACGGGCAGCCGGTGACGACAGACAACCTGCTATCGCGCCACGAGTTCCGCTATGCGGTGAAGCTCGTGCCGGCCGACACTGACGAGGGCGCGCTACCGCGACCGGAATCAAAGTCGGGACGCGGCCGCATCGCCCGGCCCGACGGCAGCGACCAGGACTGAAGCACCGGTCGATGAGAGCATGGGTATTCGACGGTCCCGGCCTCGACCTGGTCGAGCAGACGCGGCCTGAACCCGAACTCGACGAACACGATATCCTGATTCGCGTCGCAACCTGCGGCGTCTGCCGCACGGATCTGCATGTACGCGACGGCGAGCTGGCGGATATTCCCTACCCGATCGTGCCCGGCCACCAGGTCGTCGGCGACGTCATCGCGACCGGCAGAGCGTCGCCGATCGCCATCGGCGCACGGGTCGGCGTCGCGTGGCTCGGCTGGACCTGCGGTGAATGTCGGTACTGCGCCAGCGGGTGCGAGAACCTGTGCGACGGTGCCCGATTCCACGGTTACCACATCGACGGCGGCTACGCCGATGTCATGCGCGCCGACGCGCGGTTCTGCTTCGAGCTGGATCACGAACTCGACCCGGTCGCGACCGCGCCACTGCTGTGCGCCGGTCTGATCGGGTTTCGCAGCCTGCGCCTCGCCGGCGACGCACAGCGCATCGGCATCTACGGTTTCGGCTCGGCGGCGCACATCGTCACCCAGGTCGCGCTGCATGCGGGGCAGGAGGTATTCGCGTTCACGAGCCCGGGCGACGATGCGACACAGGCTTTTGCGCGCGAGCTCGGCGCGGCCTGGGCAGGTGGTTCCGACGAGGCCGCACCGGCGCCCCTAGACGCGGCGCTGATTTTCGCCCCGGTCGGCACGCTGGTGCCGAAGGCGCTGCGAGACGTCCGCAAGGGTGGCGCGGTCGTGTGCGGCGGCATTCACATGAGCGACATACCTTCGTTTCCGTATGCGGACCTGTGGGGCGAGAGGCAGCTGCGCTCGGTCGCGAACCTGACGCGGCAGGACGGCCGTGACTTCATGGCGCTGGCGGCGGAGGGTTTCCTGACGCCGACGGTAACGACCTATTCGATGCGCGAAGCCAACATCGCACTCGCCGATCTCAAGGGCGGGAAGCTGAACGGCAGCGCGGTGCTGGTCGCCGATAACGAATCGGCGTAGTCGGCATCCGCGATTCGCCGCGGCCGGAAAACACCAGCGGCCCGCAGCGTCGAAGTCCGCACACCCCGCGCAAGACGGCGCGAGAACTACGGCAGCAGCAACAGCTCCTGCAGCCGCAGCAGGTCCGCCACGTCCAGTTGCTCGTCGCCGCCGACCGGATACAGGTCGGCGCGGTATTGCGCGGCGGGATCGGGGCCGCTCGCGCCGCCGAGGAAGCGCTCCAGCAACAGCAGGTCGGCGATGGTCACATTGCCGTCACCGTCGACATCGCCCGGAATGCCTGCGCGTGATATGTCCAGCGGATACTGATCCTGACCGTCAATCACACCGTCACCGTCGGAGTCCGGATTGAGCCGGTCGGTGCCGGCGCTCGCTTCGGCGGTATCGGGCAGCAGGTCGTTGTCGTCGTCCGCATCGCACGCGTCGCCTTCGCTGTCGCCGTCGGTATTGCGCTGCGAAACACCGGCGTCATCCGGATCGAGCAGCAGCGGACCGTTCGGCACGTCCGGGCAATTGTCGACGCCGTCGGGCACGCCGTCGCCGTCCGCGTCCGGCGCGGGCGGCGCGACCGCGGTGACAATGTCGTCGACGTTGAACAGGAACGCGCCGTTGCCGGCCGTCGTCAGCGTCGCGGAGCCGAACGTCGCGACCGGATCGCTGATGCCGAGAAAGTACACTTTTGAACCGTCGGCCAGGATCGTCTGTATGTTCGCGGCGGCGAGTCCAACGCTCGTGCCGCCGGCGATCAGCGTAACGTCGCCGTCGACCATATCGTCGTTCGTGATCACGTACAGGCCGATCGAGTTTAGCGGCGCAAATGACAGGTCGATCGCATCGCCGTCCTGCAGTATGTCGGCGTCGTCCGTGCCGAGAAACTGCGATGACGAAGTCGTGCTGTACGCCGTGTCACCCTCGGTCGAAACTTTCAGCGACACGCCGCCGAGATCGTAAAAGAACACGATGCCCCCGACCGACGACGCCGAAGGGATCGGCGCGTTCGCCGCGGCGCCGTCGAACGTCAGCGTGACCGGCGGCCCGGGCAGCGCGGCGACGAAACTCGCGTGCTGCGTGAAGCCGGTCGGCGTCGCGATCGCATTGGCTGCAAGCAGCAACCCGCTGCACAGCAACGACAGACGGCCGGTCACGCGGCCGCGGGGTCTATGACTGCTTGCGGTCATCGGAAAACGCGTCCGGAATCAGGGCCGGCAATCCGTCGGAAGATACTGATTCACCACGGTCGGCGCGATATAGGCCGCGACGCGCACGGCCGCGACCGTGCCCATCGGCACTGTACCCGGCGGCGCGAACGAGTTCCCGCAGCGCCAGACGATCGTGCCGTCCGGCGTCTCGTACGGCGTCCAGGTCATGGTCCCGCCGCGGAGATTCGAATGTGTTTCGATATTGTTGTAGGTGACGATGATCACGCCGTTGACGATCGACACGCGGTCGAAATAGCGCCCGGATGTGTCTGTCGAAGATTGCGTAAAGCCGGCACCCATTCTGTCCATTGGCGGGATCGGCTGGGTCGGCGTGCCGTCCGCCGCGCCGACCGTCTCGACCGCATCCTTGAACGTCTCGACCACGCCGAACGGCTCTAGTACTTGCTGCCTTATCAATTCATAGTCTGCGGCACCGACTATAGTGATACACGGCTGCGGCAGGAACTGGTTCGGAATCGTCGGGGCTTGATACACAGCCACGGGACCCCCGCCGGCCGTGCCGAGCGGAACGGTGCCGGGCGGTTGAAAATCGTTGCCGCAACGCCAGACGACGGTCTGGTCGGGCGTCTCGTAGGGCGTGAACGCGAGCCTACCGTCCTGGATCAGGGAATGGGCGTCAACGCCGAACGTCACGATGATCGTGCCGTTGAGGATCTCGACCGATTCGATGTAGCTCGTCGTCGTATCGACCGGCGGGGCCGTCAGTCCCGCCCGGTCCCGATCGGCCGGCGGCGCGCCGGTCTGCCGGAAGTGATCGACGACTGCGTCCTGGAACACGGGCACGACCTGCAGCGCGGTTTCGACCTCGGCCCGGATCACCGTGCCCGGATCCGCGAATGACTTCAGGATGCACGGGCTCGGGTGGGCCGTGGCCGGTATCGTCGATGGAATATACGTTGCAGTGTTCCCGCCGGCGAACGTACCCAGCAATTGCGTCCCCGGCGGCTGATATTCGTTGCCGCAACGCCAGACGACAGTAAAGTCGGGAGACACATACGGCGTGAAGACCAGTGTCTCGCCGGCAATCGACGGATCGGTGTCGGCCTGATTGAAGAAGAACATGATGCTGCCGTCGATGATCTGCACTGACGTAATGAACGTGGTCGACGTATCGGTCGCGATGGAGGTCAGACCCGCTTCAAACCGATTCGCAGGCGCGGAACCCGTCTTCCGGTAGTACCGAACCACCGCTTCCTGGAACGTCGGCAGCAAGTCGAGCGCGGTTGCGACCTGCGCCGCCGGCTCGTCGAACGGATGCGTCAGCGCATCGATCTCCGCCTGTATGTCGGCGATCGACGGCCGCTGCGCGTTTACGTTCTGCGTCAGCAGCAGCATCGCGATGACGATCGTTGCGTGAGCGGCCGTGGAACGACGGGTAAGGACTCGAAACGTGGTCATGTTCGTGGGCTCCGTGGCCGATTGCGAATGCGATGAATCGGGATTGTCCCGTAGCCGGACTTTATACGTCAAACGGTTACCACATAATCCTGATAGTGATTCAAGATTCAACACGTGACGAACCACGCGATAAAGATATTGCGATACGCGTCTGCGGGATGCGCGCGAATGTCCGCCGGACTGCGATCAGCCAGGGCGCCGAATCAAACTCCCGATCCGACGCGCCGTGGCGCCGATAAGACCGCCCGCGGGCGCCCTCTCCGCCACCACGATAGTTCCCCAATTCAGATTCCCCGCATGAATCAGTTTGCGTTTCTCGGTGACGGTGAAACCTTCTTTCTTTATGCGCGAAACCAATTCTTTGACTTCCTGCTGGGTCAACGATGCCGCGATCAAGTCCTCTTTCCGCTCGATGGCCATGCGCAGCACGTTTCGCGCGTCGGCCAGGAATTTTCCGACGTCGGTTTTCCGCTTGCTCCTTTTCTTTGTGGCTTCCCCGAGCGCGTGTTCGAGCTTTTTCGTATACCCGTCCACCGTCGTATCCTCCGGGTACCTTTGAGCGATCGCTTGAAAGACGCCGCGCATCGATTCGATTCGATCGACCAGCTCCCGATACTCGTCGGATTGAGTCTTTGCCCGCGCGCTCCCGCCTTTGTCGTGGAACCTGGCCAGCTTCAGGATCAGCTCGTCGAGGCGAATAACGTCGAGCATCTTCCTGTAATCCTCGAGCGGCAGCGTCGCGCCCTTGACGAGGTCGCCTTCTCTCGCATGAACGATGAAGCTCATCTTGCCAGTCGGACCCAGCACCCTCGCGATCTCCGGGATCGATTGATCGAGGTCTGAGTACTCCAGGCCATACTGGCTGATTGCCAGATCGACCGAGTCGTCCTCGAACGGCAGTTTCTCGATCGGGCAATTGCCAATGAAGCTGATTGCAGGATAGTCCTCCTCTTTCCTGCCCAGCCTCTTGAACGGCTCGATATCAGCGAAATCGACACCGGTAATCGCGGTCTGCTGTTCCCCGTCATTCAGCAGGTCATTGGCAATCCACGTCAGCGCGCCATTGCCGCAAGCGAGATCAATAACCTGCTTGAGCTCACCTTTGAGCTGCGATTCCCAGAACTCCAGGATGGCACCGTCATAATTCTCGGCAAAGTCGGTCGACCCAAAAGTCGTAAACGACGGGGTTTCCCACATGAACGACCAGGACTGTGCGTCAATCTTCTTCATATTGGTCGCCGGGAATTGGATTTCCCTGGCACGAAACAGGCGGACACGGCGCAGTCTACGCCGCCGCGATACAAGAACATAGGCCCAACGATGCCGGGCCTATGCTCCTGACGTGTCGTTCGCAGTCAGGCTGCTTTTCGTCGCATCCGGCCCAGCAACACGAGCGCGGAGCCGAACAGCCATGCCGCCGCCGGTACCGGGATCGGCGCGAGCGCGTCGCCGTCGACGACGGCCCAGGCCTTATGCAACTCAAACTTTTCACGGGGCCGCTGAGCACCCGAAGGCATGCCGAAATACCACGCTTCGGCGATATTGCTCACATCCTCGTTTCCGTACCAGTACAATACTGACCCGTCGAGGTTGGTGAACGGGCCGGTGTTCGACAACCCCCAACCCGGCTGCGGGGCGGTGCCATCCGGGAAGAAAAATGCCAGGTTGCCGAGCGTGTCGTAGAACATGCTGGCCATCTCGCCGTTCTCGGTATCGATGTTGTACCCGCAATCGCCACCACTTGTACTCTGTTCATCCACGCAGCCGTCGTTGTCCACGTCGGTCATGTTTGGCAGGCGCCATCCGGTGACGCCGAGAAGCACATCTGAGTTGAGCGTGCCGACGAAGGCCAGCGAGTCTTCCCAATTCATCCTGCCGTCCGCATCGAAGCCGGACGTTTCGGCGTAGTTGGCGTCGGCCAGCCACGTTATGTTCAGCACGTCGTCGTAGTAGGCCTGGTAGTCCGTGCCGCCCGGCGTCGTCGGCGCGCGACCGATCAGCGCCGCGTGCGACGCAGTGCTGAATATCAATAACGCTAATCCAAGTAAATTTCTCATCGCAAAGTTCTCATGCAAATGCGTGACTCGTGAGTCGCGCGCCAATACGAATGTACGGATCGCGGGGATCCGGCGATGTGCCGAATCCCCGCTAGCCGTGTATTAGCGGATCGACGAGATCAGCTGGCGCGACGCCGCACCCAGCCCAACAGGCCGAGAGCGGAACCGAACAGCCAGACGGCGGCCGGTACCGGAATCGTCGTGATTGTGAACGCATTGAAGGAACTCGCACTCGGCGCACCGCCGATGAACTGCTTGAACAGCACTTCATTGTTCAGGGTCACGCTAAGGCTACCCGCCAGGATAGAAATCGCATCGTCCGTCGGTGCCGCAGCGTAATCCGCGCAGACGTCGGTAATATCGTTATTGACGCAGACGACGTTGGTTGCGGTTATGTCCCCACCCGCGGCAAAGTCGATAAACCAGTCGGCCGAATAGTCGGTGTTGACATTCTGGCCCACAAACGTGTTGTTAAAGGTGATGCTACCGGTGAGCGTATCGGCAACGTCGTCGTAGGTGAAGCTGCCGGAAACGGCATTCAGCGCCGGATCGGGGGCATACCCGCCACCCAGCACTGTGTACACATTACCGCTCACACCTGACGTCACGTCATATTGTATCGTCGCGGCATTCGAACCAAACGCCATGAAGAACAATATCGTGGCTGCAAGTAGATTTCTCATAACTCATCCTCGCTAAGAAACGATAAAGAAATGTCTTCGAAGATGGTTGCAGCCAGGCGATCTTCCCCTAAGTGAAGCCCGAAACTGGCTGGCGCCAGCCGGGACAACAAGATCCATGGCTTTCCGACACAGGCTCGCGCCTGCTGTGGCCTTTCCCCTCCAAATGGCTCATGCGCCAATACGATCAAACTGATCGCATGTTTGCCGAGCCGACATAGTTGTTTTCACCGGTCCAAACGAGGATTGCGTCATCGGATAGGCCGGTGTCGGTGACGCTAACACAATTCGCGAAACGCATCACCACTTTAGACATAATGACGCGAGCAACGCGAGCCGATACAGCGATCGTGCGCTTGAAAACGGTCCGCGCCACGAACGATGCGGCACCGCAGCGGCTGCGGATGATCCGCGTTGAGTCGGAACCGGTTAGTCGACGACCTTTACGCTGCCTTGTCTTGCAAACTCCGCCTTGCCGCGCACGATCAGCTCGTAGATCTCGGCCGAACGCCCGCCGATCGTCGCGATCAGATCCCCGGTCACGCCGGCGGTCGCGCGTTTCCACTCTTCCCGCTGCTCTGCAGTCACCTCATGGGAGCGAATGCCGACCTCCGGATCCCGCAGGTCGACCTCGTCCTGGCGGCGCGTCAGTGCGCGCGATTCGTCGATGGTCGGGAACGAGTCACGCAGCGTCACGCGGTCGACTTCGTCGAGCGCGTCCCACCACTTCTTGTCGGCGACGATGACCGATACGCCGAACAGGTGATTCGTCAGCGTGTACTCCGGCGCTTCGTCGGCGATGCCGGTGCGCGCGTAAAGGCTGATCGAGTTCTCGCCGGCCTCGATCAGCCCGGTCTGCAGTCCCGACACGATCTCGCCGAAGCCGAGCGGGATCACGTCCGCGCCGATCGCCTCGGCGAACAAGCGCGCATTCAGGCCGCTCGAAACGCGAAACCTGCGCCCCTTCGCATCGGCCGGAACGATGATCGGTTCCTTGCCGTAGACCGAGTGAAACCCGATCTCGTACCACGTGATCAGGTGCATGCCTTGTGCCGCGAGCAGCTCGCGAAAGATGTCCGTCAGATACGTGTCGTAGACGTAGTCGGCTTCCGCCGCGCTGTCGAACAGGAACGGCGCGTATAACAACGAGAGCTCCGGCACAACCGTCGACGTCACCTGCGCCGACAGATTGGCGAACTGGATGCGGCCGCGGCGCAGCCCCGACAGCAACTGCTCCTCCGAGCCGAGCTGCCCGTATATCAACGGACGCAAATCGAGCCGACCGCCCGACGCGGTCTCCGCCTGCTCCTCGAACGCGAGCCACACCGTCTCGCCCGGCGTATCGGGCACGGTCGTGCCGCCGAGATTGACGACTATGGTCTTCTGCGCCGCCCCGCCGCCGTCAGTCGACGCCGAATCGGTTCCGCAGGCCGCGAGCGAGGCGACGACGCACGCGACATAAAAGACAAGCAGCGGAAAATTGCGCAGGCGCCCCGGGATCGTGTTGCTCATGGATTGCCAGTATAGTGGATGCGGCCGGCGCGGCGGCGTTATCCAGCATGCATCGGGAACCTTGACCGCGACATTCGCTCCAAGTAGCAGATGACGAGATACCTATCGATCTACGGGCGCCCGCCGCGCCACTCCCGGCTGACGCGGCTCATCGGTTGCGTCGCGACGCTGCTCATATGCAGCGCTGCGGCCGCGAACACGCCGAGCTTCGACGTTTTCGACGAATTGCTGCTGCAAAATGTGCGCAACGGCTTCGTGAATTACGACGGCTTCCTCGCCGATCCGCGTTTCGAATCGGTCGTAGACAGCGTCAGCGAGAACTCGGCGGCAGTTGTCGAGGGCACGGACAACAGCCTCGCGTTCTATATCAATGCCTACAACGCGCTCGCGATTCAGGGCATCCTGAACGGCAATTCCCCGTCATCGTGGTGGGGCCGCCGCAAGTTCTTCAAGAAGCAGGAATTCGCCGTGCTCGGCGAACGCATCAGCCTCGAGACGCTCGAGCACGAACGCATCGTCCCGCTCGGCGATCCGCGCATCCATTTCGCGATCGTCTGCGCGTCGATGTCCTGCCCGCGGCTCGCAAGCAGGGCATACCGATCCGAGGACATCAATACACAGCTGCATGACGCGGCGGTGCTGTTCATCAACGACCCGGTACGAAACCGATTCGACGTCGAGCGACGAATAGCATTCGTGTCGATGATTTTCGACTGGTATGAAGACGATTTCGCGACGGCGGCCGGCTCGGTGCAGCGCTACCTCGCGCGTTTCGTCGACAACGCCGACGCACAGGAAGCGCTGCGCGCCGATGAATTCGAGCTACGCTTCGTGGAATACGACTGGAATCTCAACGGTCATTTCAGTCGTGAGAAAGACTAAGCGCAGCGCCAGCACCGATCGCCAACCGCCGACCAACGAACGAGGATCGACAGCCCATGCTGATCAAGAGACCATCGGACATCAAACCTTCGGAAATCACACCGGAGGAGAACTTCCTGAACCGACGCGGCTTCATTCGCGCGGCGTCGCTCGCGGGTGGCGGCCTGATGCTCGGGACCGCATGCTCTGACGCTGACGACAATGCGCCGGCGGCGGCACTGCCAGCTGACGACGACCTCGTACCTAACTCGCTCGACGACATCATCAGCTACAACAATTTCTACGAGTTCGGCCTCGACAAGAGCGACCCGGCCCGCTACGCGAAAGAATTCAAGCCGAAGCCCTGGAGTGTAACCGTCGACGGCGAGGCTGAAGTGACCGGCGCGTTCGACTACGACGACATCGTCGGCCCACACACGATCGAGGAGCGGATTTACCGCTTCCGCTGCGTCGAGGCCTGGTCGATGGTCGTGCCGTGGAACGGTATTCCGATGGCAGACCTGCTGAAGCGCTTCAAGCCGACGTCGAAAGCGAAGTACGTCGCGTTCGAGACCGTCGTGCGGCCGTCCGAGATGCGGGGCCAGCGACGCGGCGTGCTCGATTTCCCCTATGTTGAGGGCCTGACGATCGACGAGGCGATGAATCCGCTGACGCTGATGGTTACCGGCCTGTACGGCAACGATCTGCCGAACCAGAACGGTGCGCCGCTGCGACTGATGGTGCCGTGGAAGTACGGCTTCAAGAGCATCAAATCCATCGTGCGCATCAGCTTCACCGAGAAAGAACCGCCGACAACGTGGTCGCTGGCGGCACCGTCGGAATACGGCTTCTACGCCAACGTGAATCCCGAGGTCGACCATCCGCGCTGGAGCCAGGCGAGCGAACGCGTGATCGGCAGCGGACTGTTCGCGAAGCGGCAGCCGACGCTGATGTTCAACGGCTACGCGGAACAGGTCGCCGGCCTGTACACCGGGCTGGACCTGCGGCGAAATTTCTGAACGTCCGCAACGACTTGGTCAGCATCCGCACGATCAGGCTCGTCTGGAAGCCGATAGTCTTTGCGCTGTGCCTCACGCCGCTGGCGATCCTGCTACTACGCGCCTTTATGGTCGGAGAGTTGCGACTCGGGCCGAACCCGGTCGAGGACATCCAGGACGAACTCGGTATCTGGGCCATTCGGTTCCTGATGCTGACGCTCGCGATCACGCCGTTTCGACACCTGATCGGGCAGGCGTGGCCGGTGCAGTTCCGCCGCATGCTCGGCCTGTTCGCGTTCGCTTACGCGGCCCTGCATTTCCTGAACTACCTCGTGCTCGACAAGCAGTTCGACCTCGGCGTCATCCTCGAAGACGTCACGGAACGTCAGTTCATCACCATTGGTTTCGTCGCCCTGCTCGCGATGACGCCGCTCGCGATTACGTCGACGAACGGCTGGCGCAGACGATTGCGGCACAACTGGGTCACGCTGCACAAACTCGTCTACGGGATCGCGGCCGCGGCATGCTGGCATTTTTTCTCGCAGGTCAAGAAGGACCTGACGGAACCGCTAATCTACATCGCAATACTGACAGTACTGCTCGTCGCGCGCGTCGTCATCGAGGGCTCGCGTAGCCCGAAGCGCACCGGCTGATCGTGCCGCGCCGCGACGGCGCTTTGTTATACTGAATTGCGCGTCAACACGGACGCGAGTCACGACACGTTTATCGATACGGAAAATGAAAACAGCAGACTACCTTGAGCTCATGCGGTTCCCGAAAGAGTGGCAGGAATGGCAGATGGTGCCTGACGAAGAGTACATCGCCGACAAGATCTTCCACCTGAAGCCCGGCATGGAGCACACGCCGGAACACGGCCGGCACGAGGCATTCCACTACTGGCTATCGCGCGAGCCGTCGACGAAACAGCTCGGCGTGCTGACGACGCTGTCGTTCCTCGACCCCGACGAGGAAATGGGCGAATCGATCCGCGCAGAAATCCTGAAGATGGGCAACTGCGACGACGCGCTGCGCGAACGAATCGCCGAGGAGTCCGACGCGTAGCGAGTCAGCGCACCGCGGCGCCCGCTAGAGGTTGTAGCCCTGCTCGTCGTGCAGCACGATGTCGAGGCCTTCGGTCTCCTCGTCTCCCGACACCCGCAGTCCGGTCAGCGCATCGACGACTTTCAGGATTATCCAGGTCACACCGCCGCACCACGCAATGGTCGCGACCGCGCCGAGCGCCTGCACGCCGAGTTGCCCGGCCATCGTCTGGCCCTCGGCGAGACCCAGGCCGCTGAACGCGCCCAGCCCATCCGACGCGAACACCGCGGTCAGCAAGATGCCCATGATGCCGCCGACGCCGTGCACCGGGAACACGTCGAGCGAGTCATCGATCTTCAGCTTCTGCTTGATCATTTGCGTCGCCGAGAAACAAACGAGTCCGGCGAGCAAGCCAATCACGAGCGCGCCGCCCGGACCGACGAAGCCGGACGCCGGCGTGATCGTACCGAGGCCGGCGACCATGCCGGTCACGATGCCCAGCACGCTGGGCTTGCCGAATCGGATCCACTCGCGCAGCATCCAGCCGAGCGATCCGGCGGCCGCGCCCACGTGCGTGACCAGCATCGCCATGCCCGCCGCGCCGTCGGCGGCGAGCGCGCTGCCGGCGTTGAAACCGAACCAACCGACCCACAGCATGCAGGCGCCGGTCACCGTCATCGGCAGATTGTGCGGCGGCATCGGCGTGGTCGGGAATCCCTTGCGATTGCCCATGACCAGTGCGGCGACGATCGCGGCGACGCCGGCGTTAATATGCACGACCGCGCCGCCCGCAAAATCCATGAAGCCGAGGTCGGCGAGCCAGCCGCCGCCCCAGACCCAGTGCGCGATCGGAATATAGACGACGAGCAGCCAGATCATCGAGAACAGCAGCATCGAGCTAAAGCGCATCCGCTCCGCGAAGCCGCCGACGATCAGCGCCGGCGTAATAATCGCGAACGTCATCTGGAACATCACGAATACGGTCTCCGGCATCGTGCCGGACAGGGACTCCGTGGTGACACCGTTCAGGAATGACTTGCCGAATCCGCCGATCAAGCCGTTCATCGCGCCGCCGTCGGTCGCGAACAACGTGTAACCGACGATCACCCACGCGATCGAGGCCGCGCATGCGATTGCGAAACACTGCATCAGCAGCGACAGCACGTTGCGGGCCCTGACCAGCCCGGAGTAGAACAGCGCGAGGCCCGGCAGGGTCATGAACAAGACGAGCGCGGTCGAGGTCAGCATCCAGGCAGTGTCACCGGAATCGAGCGTATCCGCCTGCGTCAGGCCAGGCAGGATGAAAAGCGCCAGCAAAGAAAGCAGCGCCACAGATCTGGGCAGGAACATGTCTAACTCCCCGGTTGTCGTTCTACTGCGGCCGGACTTACACGGCCAACCGCATATGATTTTTTATTTTTTGCCGCTGGGAAGCGTCCCTACAGCGCCTGGTCGCCGGTCTCGCTCGTGCGAATCCGGATTACCTGCTCGAGGTTGGTTACGAAAATCTTGCCGTCGCCGACCTTGCCGGTCTTCGCCGCGCTGGTAATCGCCTCGATCACGCGCTCGACCTGATCGTCCGCGACCGCAACTTCGACTTTGGATTTGGGCAAGAAGTCGACCACGTATTCCGCGCCTCGATACAGCTCCGTGTGTCCGCGCTGGCGGCCGAAGCCTTTGACTTCCGTCACCGTCATGCCGTGCACGCCTTCCTCGTTGAGCGCATTGCGCACGTCGTCCAGGCGAAACGGTTTGATGATTGCCGTGATCAGTTTCATTCAGGCGCCCCCGCGTTGCTCGTCAGGTTGTTATTTGCTGCTCGCGGTCCGTCCCCTGCGGACCGCCTGCCATTCTAGCCCGAAAGGGCCGACCCGCTCTACAATGCCCGAAACCGTCACAGGAAAGAGCTTTGACCAGAAAATCCATCGATCTTTGCGTCGCCACATCGCCGGACTGGGCGCCTGCGGTACTGTCCGACTTTGACGCGTTCCTGCTCGATCATGCTAACTGCGAGCGCAAGGCCGCGGCGTTCGCGATGAGCCTCGTCGCGAAATACCCCGATCGGGCACAGCTGATCGGCACACTTGTCGACCTCGCGCGCGAGGAGCTCGAGCATTTCCGCGAGGTCTACGCGCTGCTCGAGGAGCGCGGGCTGAAACTCGCACGGGACGAACCCGATCCGTACATCCAGGCGCTCCTGTCACACGCGCGGCACGGCCGCGACGAGAGGCTGATCGACCGGATGCTGAT
>JBPCXI010000005.1:0-36442 GCA_051008895.1 Gammaproteobacteria bacterium
AGACGTGAAGGTTTGACGGATACCTGATTAATCCCACTAGACATGCCGATCACCTCCTTTGCGTTTACTGTTCCCGTGGCCGAGTATCTAATGCTTGGCAGCAAAAGAAAAGAGGCCGGACTATTGAATGAGAAATCGGCATCCGCCGCGGGTCCGTCGCCATTGTTGAGTTATGCGTTCAGACCGTTCTTCCTGCTGAACGGTTTGTTCGCCATTGCGATCGTCGGTTTGTGGCTGCTGGCATTGCGCGGCGCCGGTCCGACCGTGCTGCCGCAGGATACGATGGCCTGGCACGGACACGAGATGATCGTCGGGTTCGCGATGGCTGCATTCGCCGGCTTTGCGCTGACGGCGGTTGCCACCTGGACCGGGCGGCCGCCCGTCGCCGGGTCGACGCTCGGCTGGTTGGTGCTGTCCTGGCTCAGCGGTCGTGCCGCGATGTCGCTCTCCGGCGTTTTGCCTGCGTCGCTGACGCTCGCGCTCGACTGCTGGTTTCCATTGCTGTTGTGCGTCCTCCTCGGGCGCGAGGTGTTCGGTGCCGGCAATCGCCGGAACTTTCCGATCGTCGGTATTGCGTTCGTCCTCGCGGTGCTGAACATTGCCTATCATCTCGGCGCCGGCAGGTTCGCGCTGTACGCGTTGATTCACGTGGTGTTGCTGTTGATTACCGTGATCGCCGGTCGGATCGTGCCGAATTTCACTGCCAACTGGCTGCGGGCCCGCGGCGTCGCGCGACTGCCAGCAACTTCCGCGGCGCTGGATGTCGCGGTGGTCGTCGCGACCGTCGCGGCGGGTATAGCGGTGGTGACCGCGAGCCCAGACACGGTTACCGGCGTCCTCGCGTTCGTGGCAGCGGCGCTGCACGGTGCGCGCATGTCGCGCTGGCGAGGACTCGCAACGACCAGCGAACCGCTGTTGTTCGTGCTGCACGTGGCATACCTCTGGCTACCGGTCGGTTACGCGCTGACCGGATGCGCCGCATTCGGATTGTGGTTCCCGCCGACCTCCGCGCTGCATGCGCTGACGATGGGAGCGATCGGTACGATGATTCTGGCGGTATCGACGCGGGTCGCGCTCGGACATACCGGCAGGAAGCTGCACGCGGCGCGGGCGATCGTTGCGGCCTATTGCCTGCTGACCGTGGCGGTTGTCGTTCGCGTGCTCGGTGCGTTGGCCGGGGATGCGTACATGCGGCTCGTTGACGCGTCGGCGGTCTTGTGGATGATCGTGTTCGCGATATTCACGTGGGTATACTGGCCCATTCTCACGCGGCCGAGAGCGGGATAGTCGGTGGGTAGGAACATGATCGGACTATTCGGCACCATGCGGCTCCCGTTCCTGCCGCTCAATCCGATCTGCGTGGCGCTCGCGGCGGCGGCGGCCGGGTACGGTGGCTATCCGCTCGACGTCGCCGGTGTCTGGCTGGCCTTGATCGGCGCGATCGCCGCGAGCATTACGGTTAACGCGCTGAACGAATACGTGGATTTCAGGAACGGTCTCGACTTGCGCACGATCCGCACGCCGTTTAGCGGCGGCAGCGGCACGTTGCCGGCGAACCCCGCGCTCGAAATGCCGACGCTCGCGATGGCCATGCTGAGTCTCGGCACGGTCATTGCGATCGGGCTCTGGCTGCTCATGCGGCACGGCATCCAGTTGCTGCCAATCGGGTTGGCCGGCGTCGTACTGATCGTGTTTTATTCAACCTGGGTCGTGCGTCGTCCGCTCGTGTGTCTGCTCGCGCCGGGCCTGGGATTCGGCACGCTTATGGTGTCGGGAACCGCGTGGGTCGCGGCGGGGCAGATAACCGCGACCACGTTCGCGGCGTCGCTGGTGCCGTTCTTCCTGGTCAGCAACCTGCTGCTGCTGAATCAGTTTCCCGACGTCGAGGCCGACATAACGGTCGGGCGCAAAACATTACCCATCGCGATCGGCCGGCGTAATGCGAGCTTCGTGTATCTGCTGTTCATGTTGCTCGGCGCGCTGTCACTTGCCGCCGCGATTTGGTCCGGTGTTCTGCCCGAAGCCTGCCGCTGGGGCCTCGGGGGTTTCGCGCTCGGCGTGCTCGTGTTTTTCGGCGCTCTTCGCTATGGTCACGACCGCGAGAGACTCAAACCGTTCATGGCGCTGAACACGATCGTCTGCCTCGCGACCCCGCTGCTGGTCGCCGCGGGTCTGTATTTTTCGCCATAGACAGATACACGGAGTTGCAGGATGAAACTGAGAACGCTGGGCGCAGCCGGGCGCGTGACGGGGTCGCTGCACCTGCTCGAGGTGGGCGATCATCGCATCCTGCTCGACTGCGGCATGATCCAGGGCGGGCGCAAGCAACAGGAGCTCAATCGCGAGCCGTTTCCATTCGACCCGGCGCGGATCGATGCGGTCGTATTGAGTCACGCGCACATCGACCATTCCGGCCGGATACCGCTGCTGATCAACGGCGGATTCACCGGGCCGGTCTATGCGCATACTGCCACTCGCGCGCTGTGCGACATCATGTTGAAGGACGCCGGCTACATACAGGAACACGATGCGGCGCGCGAGAACCGCCGCCGCGAGCGCAAGGGCCTCCCGCTCGTCGAGCCGCTGTATACCGCCGATCAGGCGGTCGACGGGATGCGCCAGTTCAAATCGCTGCCGTACGACCGCAAGTTCAGGATCCTGCCGAACGTGATCGTCCGGTTTCGCGATGCCGGGCACATTCTCGGCTCCTGTGTCGTCGAGCTGTGGCTGACCGAAGGCGGCGATCAGCGCAAGCTCGTCTTCAGCGGCGATCTCGGCCACGAGGGCGCGCCGATCCTCCGCGATCCGACCGTGCTGCACGACGCGGACCTCGTGTTGATGGAGTCGACTTACGGCGACCGTGACCACCGCTCGTGGGAAGAGACCGCGGCCGAAGTGCTGGAAGTCGCGGCCGCGACCCGCACTGCGCAGGGCAATATCCTGATACCCGCGTTCGCCGTGGGCCGCAGCCAGCTGCTGCTGTATTGGATGGTGCAGAACTACGCGCAGAACGGCTTCGCCGACTGGCGCATCTTCCTCGACAGCCCGATGGCGATCCGCGCGACGCACGTGTACGCCAGTAACCAGAAATTGTTTGACGCCGCGGCGCGCGAAGCGTGGGGCGACAAACCGATGGAATCGCTGTTGCCGAACCTGACGTTCTCGCGCACGGCGGCACAGTCGATGCAGATCAACGAAATCAGGTCCGGTGCGATCATTATCGCCGGCAGCGGCATGTGCACGGGCGGACGGATCGTGCATCACCTGCGTCGCAACCTGTGGCGCAAGGAGTGTCATGTCGTGATCGTGGGTTTCCAGGCCGGGGGCACGCCGGGGCGACAGATCGTCGACGGTGCGAAGCGCATTCGGCTGTTCGGCGAGACGATAAATGTCGCGGCGAAGATACACACGATCGGCGGACTGTCCGCGCATGCCGGCCGGCGCGAGATGATGGACTGGTACGACCAGTATCACGGCCGCCCGCCGGTGGTGCTCGTCCACGGCGAGCCGCGCGCGCAGGAAGCGCTGCAGCGTGATTTGCGGGACGAATTCGCCGCGCCGGTGCACATCGCGGCGCCCGGCGATGCGTTCGATCTCGCGAAACCTACACCGTTCCCGACTTGAGTTTCCCTTTCACCATGAAACGCGGACAATGGCGGTCATAGGAACGACGACGGAGGAGTCGACGATGAACGCACGATTTTTCGGGCTGCTGGTTGCCGCGGTGATCGTTGTTGCCGGTTGCCGCGCAGACCCCGGGATAGACACGATATCCGTGTCCGAGCTGGCTGCGCAAATCGGCGCGGCGTCGGCGCCGGTCATCCTCGACGTGCGCACCGCGCGCGAGTTCGATGCCGGACACGTGCCCGGGGCGATCAACGTTCCGCACACCGAGATCCCGGACCGCATCGAGGAGATATCGGCATTCAAGAATAGTGAGGTCGTCGTCTACTGCGGCAGCGGCAAACGTGCGGCGATGGCCGAGGCCGACCTGCTCGCGGCGGGCTTCAGCAACATCCGCGACCTCGAAGGCCACATGCTCGAGTGGAACGCGGGCGGTTTCCCGCTGCAAGGCTTGCCGGAATCGGCGGAAGAGTAGTGCGTCCGCGCCCGCACGGGCGAATCAAAGTCCGCGCTGCCACTCCTGGCGCAGGGTGACGCTGCCGGGGCGCTCAATCGCGGCGCTAACGGTGTCGAGTAGTTTTTTCTTGTCCTTGCCGAGCGTGCCGCGGAGCACCAGGTAGTTGGATGCGTGGTCGCTGCGGAAGATCGTGCTGTCGAGTTCGAGTCCCTCGAGCAGCCATTGCATCTCGCGGAACAGGCCGTCCTGGTCCAGCGGTTCGAATTCTTCGCCGAATCCGGCCTCGAAGCGTTCCGTGCCGAGCGGGAAGCTGACGACCAGCGTCGACAGGTACTCCGGCTGCGCTGCGCTCATCAGCCGTGCTGAGTTTCTCGCATGCTGCTCGCTCAACCGGCGGCCGCCGAGCCCGTTCAGGATCATGACCGAACTCTTCGCGCCCGCCGCCTTGATCTTCTGCAAGGCAGCGAGCGACGACGCATAGTTCTCGCCCTTGCTGACGGCCTCGAGGACGGTGTCGTCGCCCGACTCACACCCGACGTAATAGAGCGTCAGCCCCAGGTCGCGCAGCTCGGCGATTTCGTCGACAGACTTTCGGCTGATGTTTCGCGGCAGACAATAGGAAGAAACCCGTTGCACGTCAGGCAGGTGTCGATTGATCGCGGCCATGATCTCGCGCAACCGCCGGAACGACAGCGTCATCGCATCGCCGTCCGCGAGAAATATTCTTCGCACCGGCTGTCCCGCCGCCGCGACCTGCTCGAGTTCGCGGTCGATATCCTCGAATTTCTTCGGCCGGAATTTTTTCTGCGGTTGCGTATACATCTCGCAGAACGTGCACCGATTCCACGAGCAACCGTTGGTGACCTGCAGGATTAGCGAGCGCGCCTCGGACGGGGGGCGAAATACGGGTTCGATGTAGGGCAGCTGGATCATCGCGACATGATACCGCGGCAGCCGTCTCCGAGTGCTAAGATCGGGTGGTGCCGATTTTCACCTATCAATGTGCCGCGTGCGGCCATCGCTTCGACGAGTTGCAGAAACTCGGCGCGGAGCCGCTGAGCTTGTGTCCCGATTGCGGCGATGAAGCGCTGAAGAAGCAGCTGTCGGCGCCGCGTTTTCACTTGAAGGGCGGCGGGTGGCGGAATTCCGAAGAACCGAAGCCGAAGAAGAAGCCGAAATACGTGCATACGTTCGATTCGGCGGAGCCGCACGCGGAGCATCATAGTCATGATCATTCGCACAGCCATGGTCACGATCACGCTCACGGCCACGACCATAGTCACGATCATGGCGGTCACGGTCATGGCCACGATCATGGCCGAAATGATGGCAAGGGCGACGGCAAGTCGGACTAGTCGTCGGTCATCCCGAGTTCGTCCAGGATGAACGCATACTGCATCGCGAGCTCACGATTCGCGCGAAAGCGTCCCGACTTCCCGCCGTGACCTGCGTCCATGTTGATATGAAACAGCAGCCGGTGGTCATCTGTCTTCAACGCGCGCAGTTTTGCGACCCACTTTGCCGATTCGAAATACTGCACTTGGCTGTCCCATAGACCCGTCGCGACGAACATCGCCGGGTAGTCCTGTGTCGTCACGTTGTCATACGGCGAGTAACGCAGCATATAGTCGTAATATTTTTTCTGCTTGGGATTGCCCCACTCGTCGAATTCATTAGTCGTCAGCGGTATCGATTCGTCGAGCATCGTCGTGACCGCGTCGACGAAAGGCACGTCGGCGACGATGACGCGATAGAGATCCGGGCGCATGTTGGCAACGGCGCCAATCAACAGCCCGCCGGCGCTGCCGCCCGACGCGATGATCTTGTCAGGGTGCGCGTAGCCTTCGGCGACCAGAAATTCAGTGACGTCAATAAAGTCGGTGAACGTATTCTGCTTCGCCAGCAGCTTGCCGTCGTCGTACCAGCGTCGACCCATTTCCTGCCCGCCGCGTACATGCGCAATCGCAAAGACGAAGCCGCGGTCCAGCAGTGAGACTGCGTCCTCGTCGAAATCCGGGTCGGTTGAATACCCGTAGGAACCGTACCCATACTGGTATAGCGGCGCGGTACCGTCGGGCTCGAAGCCCTGGCGGTAGACCACCGTGACGGGTACGCGCTCGCCGTCGCGCGCGGTCGCCCACAGGCGTTCGGAGCGGTAGTTCGCGCTGTAGAAACCGCCGAGCACTTCGTCCTGCTTGAGCTGGCGTCGCTCGCGGGTCGCGACGTCGATTTCGTAGATCGTGTCCGGCGTGGTCAGCGAGCTATAGCTGTAGCGCAGCCAGTTAGTGTCCTGCTCCGGGTTCTCGTCGATCTCCATGACGAACGCCGCATCATCGGAGTCGATATAAAAATCGTACGCACCGTCCCAGGCGATCACGCGCAACCGGCGCTGTGCGTCGCGCCGTTCCGCGAGCACGATGAAGTCCCGAAACGCATCGTACTCGCCGACATAGACGTCCTCGTCGTGCGGGACGAATTCGGACCAGCGCTCGCGGTCGTGCGCATCGTCGTCGCTCGCCGTCATGATGCGGAAGTTCTCGGCCCGCCAGTTGCTGCGGATAATCCAGCGATCATCGACATGGTCCGCCTCGTACTCGTGGTCGCGCTCGCGCGGCAGCAGCACCGCGAACTCGGCCAACGGTTCGCCGACCGGCAGGTAGCGGATCTCGTCGGCTACCGTGCTCGACAGGTGCAACATCACATAGCGGTCATCGCCGCTGGTGCCGAGGTCCATATAAAAGCTGTCGTCCGTCTCTTCGTAAACCACCGGGTCGTCGGCCGGATCGGTACCGAGCGTGTGCCGGCGCACCCGGACGCCGAGCAGTGTCGTCGGGTCCTTCTCTATATAGAAAAGCGTCCGATTGTCGCCGGCCCATGCGATGGATGAGGTGTTACCCGGCAGCTCGTCGGGCAGCAGCTCACCGGTTTCGAGATCTTTGAAGCGGATCGTGAACAGTCGCCGGCTGACCGTGTCTTCGGCATACGCGAGCAGACGGTTGTCAAAGCTGATGTCATATGCGGCGACCTGAAAATAGTCGTGACCCGCGGCGAGCGCATTCACGTCGAGGATGATCTCCTCGGGTGCATCGATCTCACCCTTGCGGCGCGCGTAAATCGGATACTCGCTGTCGGTCTCGAATCGCCGGTAGTAGTAGTAACCCCGCTCGAAGGCCGGGAATGAGGAGTCGTCCTTCTTCATGCGACCGATCAGTTCCGCGAACAGGCGCTCCTCGAGGTCCTTGACCGGCGCCAGTTGCGCGGCCTTGAACGCATTCTCCGCGGTGAGGTAGGCGAGTACGTCGGGATCCTCGCGCGAGTCGTCCCGTAGCCAGAAGTAATCGTCGACGCGATTACCGTTCGGCGAAGTGACGGTATGCGGCCGTATTTCGGCCACCGGGGGTTGGTTGTCGGTCATAGGCTCCTGCGCGGATGGCGCAACCGGGCCCGGCGAGTCGCTGCAGCCGCCCGTCAGGCCCGTGAGAGCCATCCACATCAGTCCATGGCGAAGGTTCACCGGCGAGATAATAACCGGTCGGCGAGATTCAGGCGCAGTTGCCGCGGCATGGGGTTAAAATCCCGGTGCCCGATTCCGGGCGACGGCAGCAGGGTCAAGGAGGCACCGAAATGGTCACGTATTTCTACTGGGGGCTGGTATTCGCGGCCGCGATACTCGTCATCTGGGTTTTCGCCGCGCGGCTCGACCAGTGGCGCGGTGCGCTGATCGGCGCCGGCATCGTTCTGTTCGTCGGCTGGGCGGCGTACTTTTTCTATTTCCAGCAGGTCTTCGTCAAGCGCTGGGGTGGCGTCATGAGCGTTTCCGTCCCCGACGGGCAGCATCACATCACCGCGACATGGAAGGACGACAACCTGTGGATCGAGAACTATGATCCGAAGACGAATCGCTGCATCTTCACCGAGTATTCGAAGGGCAACCTGCTGGAAGGCAAGGTCACGATCAAGAACTGCAATCCGCTGATGCCGTCCGCGACGTCGATCGCCCCGGGCGCGCCGTAACTGGCGAGAGAGCCTCGGGGGCGGCGTCTTGCGACGCCGCCCCGTCAGCCCGGCATGCATTAGACGATGTTGCCGAAATCGTTCAGGCAGGACGCGTAGGCCAGCCCAATCGTCAGCAGAATCGTTACCAGCATGATGTTGTCGTAAATTCGCCTTTTCATGACGTCCTCCTTTTCTGGCGGTATGTTCGGGGCACAAAAAAACCCCGGTCGGCAGAGCCGTCCGGGGTTTTCAGGTCCGGAAGGCTCGTTTCGCAGCCTTCCGTCGTATTCGAAAGGCGTTAATTCATCGCGTGCACGTGGGCAAGGCACAGGCCGGCCCGGCAACTCTTGGCCACCGTCGTCGCGTGCTTCGCGATCACTTCAGTTCTTGTCAAAAAATTCATTGCTCTCGTCGATTCATTCGATCGTGAATAATCGGGGCGCGTACTCTATCAATGTAAACACCGAAGTCAACATGAAAGACCGAAGATTTCACGAAAAGTTCATATGGGCGCAGCTCGGTGAATTCAATCGGGCAGCCGCGGCCGATTTGCTATGATCGATACTCGCGAGAGGAGACGAAATGGCCAGCAAACCGCCGCAGTTCGACATGCCCGAGGGCGACTACGCCGGCGACGTGACCGCGGGTGAAGCCTGGGATGAACTGGCGAAAAACCCGGGTGCGGTTCTCGTCGACGTGCGCACGACGGTCGAGTGGCAACTGATCGGCAAGCCTGACCTGTCGTCAATCGAGCACGAGCCGATCTACCTGCAGTGGGTCACGATGCAGGGTGTGAACAAGGCGTTCGTCGATGAGCTGGGAGCGGCACTGGCGGAGCGGGGCACCGTGAAGGATGCGCCGGTGTATTTCATTTGCCAGTCCGGCGGACGCTCGAAGATGGCCGCGATGCAGTGTGCCGAACTCGGCTACACCGCCAGCTTCAATATCGCCGAGGGCTTCGAGGGCGACCTCGACGAGCATCGGCACCGCAACAGCGTCAGCGGCTGGAAGGTCGCCGGCCTGCCATGGACGCAGTCGTAGTCCCGGCGGCCTGGGTGCTCGGCCGCGAATTGCATCGAACGCCGCCACTACGGAGGTAATTATGGCGCTGCATCCTGTGTGTCGTACGGACGAGTTGCCGGTTGGCGAGAAAAAGGTGGTTCAGATCGCCGGCGAGAACGTCCTGTTGTTTCACACGTCCGAAGGCTATTTCGCGACGCAGGCGAAATGTCCGCATATTCTCGCGCCGCTGGCGAAGGGCAAGATGGTCGAGGACTGCGTCGTCCAGTGTCCGTTCCACCGGGCGCGCTTCGACGTGCGCACCGGCGAGTGCATCGAGTGGGCCAACTGGCCGCCGGGCCTAGTCAGCGTGCTCAACGCGTTTCGTGGTGAGAAGAATCTAACGGCCTATACGGTGAGTGTCGACGGCGATCAGGTCTCGGTCGAGGCCTGACGTCACGGTCGCGGTGCCGAGTCCCGCGCCGGTCAGCGCAGTGCGGGCAGCACCCGGTCGCCGATGATCTTCAGGCCGGCCATCGGGTCATCGAACAGCCGCAGCGACAGCTCGGTCAGCCCGCTCTTCGCGAACGCCCGGTAGCGCTCGATCTCGGCGTCGAGCGCGTCGAGGCCGCCGGCCGACGACATGCCTGCGATCAGCTTGTTGACGATGTCCGCCGAGATGCCGTCAATCTTTCCGCTGCGCGTCCAGAACGCCTTGAAGAAATTGTCCCAGTTGTCGATGACCGCGTTGATCTCGTCGTCGCCGTCGACATGCGGCGCGATGTCGTGTTCGTATTTCGCCGCGATTGCACCGCGCCAGATCAGTTCGCGCCGCGCCTCGTACATCGATACCTCCGGGTCCTCCTTGATATGGAATGCCCAGAAGTTGCCGACCCGGAATTCCCCGCTTCCCGGCGCGCCGACCGGCTGCTCGCGCTGGCCGAGCCCGGTGCGCACGTTTTCCATCGCGTCCGGCATCATGTCGACGGTGAAATCGCTGACCTGGATGCCGTCGGCGAGTCGCGCGCCCATCCGGACCATCATCGGGCCGCTGCAGCAGCCGTATATCAGCGGGCCGGACTCTGACGTGTCGAACTTGGTCTGGAATGGCCGGGTAACCTGAAAGATCTCGCCATCATATGAGTAGACGAGTTTTCCCGAGCGCGCGAGCCCGAGTACCTCGATGCATTCCTGCACGCCGCGGACGCGACGCTCGGGGTAGCGGTTACCCTTGATCTCGTCCTTGATCGGCCATATCGGCCCGTCCTTGCGGATTTTCCAGCCCGTGGCGCCGAGTACGCCGCCGCCGCCGCTGATCCCGATCATCGCGCGGCCGTCCGACATCTGGTTCAGGGTCAGGACCGCGTTCGCCATCTTCAGCGGGTGTAGTTCCCACGGGCTGACCGCGAGTGCGCCGAGGATAATCTTCGACGTCGCCGCAGTGGCCGGTGCCAGCGCGAGGAAGCAGTCGAAGTCCTGGTGATAGTTCGAGGACCAGATTGCGCGGATGCCGAGTTTCTCCGCCTCGACGGCAAGTTCGGCCATTTGTGCGGGAGAAACGTCGGGTTCCAGGATGATGTCGATGTCCATATGCAGTTCCTCAGCGGACGGCCGGTATGACCCGTTCGCCGATCAGTTCGAGCGCGGCCATCGGCTCGTCGTGCAGCCGCAGCGACAGCTCGGTCAGGCCCGCATCGCGGAACTCCGTATAGCGTTCGATCTCGGCATCGAGGTCATCGACGCTGCCGGCCGACGACAGCCCCGCGATCAACCGATTCACGATGTCGGCCGGCACGCCTTCGATCTCGCCGCTGCGCGTCCAGCTCGCCTTGCGAAAGTTGTTCCAGTTGTCCAGGACGAGCTTCATTTCCTTCTCGTCGTGCAGGAATTTCTCGAGTATGTGTTCCTCGCGGCCGATCACCGCGCCGCGCCAGATCAGTTCGCGGCGCGCCTCGTACATCGCCGCGTCGCGGTCCGGCTTGATATGCCAGGCCCAGAAGTTATCGATGCGGAATTTCCCATTGCTGTGGGCGCCGACGGGCGTCTCACGTGCGTCGAGTCCCGTGCCGATGATGTCGATGGCCGGCGCGACCATGTCGACCGTGAAGTCGCTGAACTGGATGCCATCGGCGTACTGCGCTCCCATGCGCAGCATCTGCGGGCCGTTGCAGCAGCCATAGATCAGCGGGCCGTCCGCCTTTGCCCATTCCATGACGAACGGCCGCGGCACGCCGAAGATTCCGCCGTCGTAGCCCATCGTCATCTTGCCGCTGCGAGCGAGGTCGAGGATCTCGATGCATTCGCGCACGCCGCGCACCCGGCGGTCCGGATAACGTGTCATCTTGACCGGATTGAGGGCCGGCCAGACGGGCGCGTCGTTGGCGACCTTCCAGTTGATTGCGCCGAGCACGCCGCCGCCGCCGCCGATGCCGATCAACGCACGGCCGTTCGACAACTCGTTGAGCGTCAGCAGCGCGTTGGCCATCTTCAGCGGGTGCATTTCCCACGGGCTGACCGCGAGCGGGCCGATAATCAGCTCTGAAGTTCTGAGCGCGGTCGGCACGAGCGATAGAAACGCATCCCAGAACTGGTGGTAGTTCGACGACCACAGCGCGCGCACGCCGAGTTTCTCGGCAGCGACGGCAATGTCGGCCATTTCGTGCGGGCTGACGTCCGCCTCGACGATGATGTTGATATCCACTGGGTGACGTTCTTCTGCGTGGGCCGGTTCTTGTCGGCGCCGATTATACCGGCACGGGACGTCCCGGCTGCAGATACAGTCGATGGGTCGCGCCGACCGCCGCCGCGCGGTCGGCATCGACACCCGCGTCGCGGGCATAGCGCGGCCATTCGGCCACGACGGCGACAATTTCCTCGATGATGCCGGCCGGCCGACTGATGCCGAGCGTGTCCCCGACGACAATCAGGTCCTTCGCCGCGAATTCGTCGCGCTTGCCGTTGACGGTCATCTGGTGCCGATTCGTCCAGACCCCGGCCGGATTGTGCGAGTAGGTCACGTCGTAGGCCGGCGACAGCGACCAGCGCCCGTTGCGGTCCATCAGGAACGCGATGTTTTTCGTGTGATCGTCCTGGTTCCTCGCCACGACGTTGAACACCATGCGGCGAAATTGCTCGATTGTGTCCGACTGCGGCAGGCGCAGCCGCCGCATCACCGTGAACGCCTGCTCGTATGCATACGCACCGGCGGCATTGAAGTCGTAATGCGCGACGCCGCACAGCGTCTGCATGTGCAGCTTGCCGGCGTTCGCGCGGTCGAACCGTCGCGTCATGAAGTGCGCCCGGCCATTCTCTTCATACAGCCGGCACTCGGTCATCGCGATGCCGGCGTCACGCGCCATCAGGTGGTATGCGTATTCGATGCGGCCGTAACCTTGCGGGCTGCCGAGTTCGATGTCGTCCACGCCGTCGAACTTCAGAATCCAGTGATCGTAATCGGCCGGCGCGTCGAGCTGACCGGACAGCACGTGTCCGGCTTTGTTCATCGCGATGACCGCTTTCGGCCGGTTGCCGCCGGCCGACGTGCCGACGCGCAGAATATCGAGCAGTGCGTCGCGGTCGCCGTGCGGATCGGCACCGAGGTCGGTATCGAGCGATGCGCGGTCGGACGTCACCGACTGCGCAAGCGATACGAGTTCCGCGATTTCAACCGGTGTCGACTCCTCGATGCGCGCGTTCAGCGTCGGCGCGAATTCGAGCGCTCCGGTCGCGCGACGCCCGGTGTAGCACAATCGCTCGAGCGGGCTGAAGTCGTCGGGTGCGATGCCGTTGCGGGCGAGCCATGCATCGATGATGTTATTGCCGAAACGATCCGGCAGCGCGTCGGCCAGCAGGCCGGGCAGGCCCATGAAGGTCTCGCGGTTCAGCGCGGAAAACGCAAATATGCCGTCGCCGCGCTGCGCGTCGGCCAGCGCCATGTGTATCGGCGCGATGTCGAGATTCTCGCCGAGGAAGTCACGATCGAACTCAAACGTCGCGATCGCGTTCGCTTCGTCCCATGCGACCGCGCCGACGACCTGATCCCACAGGCGAACCCACGCGACTGACGCGCGCTCGATCATTCGTCTTCGTCTGCCGACGATGCGCGGCCGCGCGAACCGGTCGCGCGCTCGCGGGTCTTGCCGCCGAGTTTCGCGAGTTGCATCGGGCTGACGCCGGGTGCGGCGATGAAGGCGTCGAGATCGTCGAGTTTCCCGAGTTCGCGCAATACCGCGACCGCGGTCTGCAGACGTGTCCGTCCGGACTCGAGTGACTTGATCGCGGTCACGGACAGCGCGGTGCGCTCGGCCAGTTCGCGCTGCGTCAGATTCCGGCGCAGGCGGAGCGCGCGAAATCGCGCGCCGAGCTCCGCGAGGATCGCCGCGTCGGTCATTGAGTAGTATTCCATAACAACTTTAATTTATATGATAAATGGCCATTTTGACAATTAAAAGCTTAAAAATATAATATTATATTATCTAGTTTGTTGCCCGAATTCAAGCTGATAATCTATTAAATTAATATCGTTAGATATCAAAAAAATCCATAAAATTACGAAAATAAACTGTTATAAATAATCTAACCCGGGCGTCAACGAACGTGCCGCCAAGCCGTCCTACGATATATAAATGGGGCATGCCCGAGAGCCTCAACTGCTATCGCTGCGGGGTATCGCTCGATTCACTGTCGCTGCCCTTGTCGCGACAGGATCAGTGCCCCGAATGCTTCGTCTACCTGCACTGCTGCCGCATGTGCGCGTACTTCGATCCGAGCGTTGCCGAGCAATGCCTGGAGGACGATGCGGAGGAGGTGAAGAACAAAGAGGGCGCGAACTTCTGCGACTATTACCGGCCGACCGGCGGCGCCCACGATCCGCGGTATGCCGGCGCAGAAGCGCAAGCGCGCTCGGACCTCGACGCGCTGTTCGGCGGCGAGCAGGGGGGTGAAGGCGACGAGGAACCCGCCAAACAAGCCGGCGACGATGCGGATTCAGCGGCGGACGACCTGTTTCGCTAGTTCGCTAATTAATGATCGTTATCCATCGCTCATTCCGGTTTCCCGAATGCAAGGACTACTCGCTCGTGCTGCGGGCGATGGGCATCGAGCATGAACTCGAGCGCGGCGTGTTCGGCTGGCGCCTGCAGGTCGCTACGCACGACGCCGCATACGCGCGGGAACAATTGCGGCTCTATCAGCTGGAGAATCGGCCGCGCGCCAGGCCGCCGGGCAGCGTCGAGCCGCGTCCCGCTGCCGCGATCGGCGGCTTCGTCTGGGCGGTATTGCTGGTCGTGTTTTTCTCGCTGCAGGCCAATTTCACGCTGGGCATCGACTGGACCGCGGCCGGGCGCGTCGACGTCGGCGCGGTCCGAGCCGGCGACTGGTGGCGCGCCGTTACCGCGCTGACGTTGCATGTCGACGTCGCGCACCTTGTGGTCAATATCGGTTTCGGCGCGATCTTCGGCACGCTGCTCGCTCGCGAGATCGGACCGGGTATCGCGTGGCTGCTGATCATGCTCGGCGGCACCGTGGGTAATTTCATGAATGTACTCGTCCAGCAGCCGACGCACATGTCGATCGGCGCATCGACATCGGTGTTTGCGGCGCTGGGCCTGCTCGGCGCGTACCTGTGGACCGCGCGGCGCATGCTGATGCACAGCTGGGCGGCGCGTTTGTCTCCGGTGGTCGGCGCCCTCATACTGCTCGCGTGGCTCGGCACCGGCGACGAGCGCACCGACATCGTCGCTCACCTCACCGGCTTCGTCGCCGGCTTCGTGCCGGGACTGGTACTCGGGCGCCTGCCGAATCGGCCCGGCCGCGACGTGGCGCGACAGTGGCAGGCCGGCGCGGTCGCGCTGCTCGGTCTCACGCTGGCATGGTCGATCGCGCTGGCGAATCGAGCGACAGCGTGACATTCGCAACGGATTACCAGATGAGAAAATCGACAGCGCTTTTGATCCTCGTCGGACTACTCGTGGTCGGAACCGGCCGTGCCGCGGATTGGACGCTCGATGACGCCGAGAGCAGGCTCGAGTTTGTCGCCGACTATACCGGCAGCGAAATCAGCGGCCAGTTCCGCCGCTTCGGCGTGGAATTCGACTTCGATGCCGATGCGCCTGCTGCCGGGCGGCTCGCAGTGTCGGTCGACATGCTCAGTGCGGACATGGGCGAAGATGACATGACCGATGCGGTGACCGGCACGGCGTGGCTCGACGCGCAGGCTTTCGCCACCGCGACGTTTACGAGCGCCAGGATCAAGCAGCACGCCGACGGCGAGTTTGCGGCGCACGGCACGCTCGATCTCAAAGGCATCGTCAGGGACGTCACGGTGCCGTTCGTGTGGGCGGCGGACGGCGACCGCGCCACGATGCGCGGCACGGTCGTGCTGCAGCGGCTGGAGTTCGGCGTTGGCACGGGCACATGGGCAGCGACCGACGAGGTCGCGGACGACGTTCGCGTCGTATTCGACCTCGCACTGCAAAAAAGCGACTAGTCGATGCGCCGCGCGACCCTGTGTGTCGTCATTTTCGTCGCGTTGCTCGCGACCGCATGTGCGCCGCGTCGCGATGTCGCCGAGCCCGCGGCGCAGGGAGATCTTCCGGTCGGTTATTACCGCGACGCGATCGCGCGCGGCGAACCGGTATTTAGCATCGATGGAGCGGCTTCGCTCGTGACCATTTATGTGTATCGTGACGGGCCGCTCGCGCGGCTCGGCCACGATCATGTCGTCGCCAGCCGTGACGTGCAGGGCTTCGCCGCAGCGCCGACGGATCCGACGCGCGCTCGCGCTGACCTGCGCATGCCCGTTGCAACGCTGATCGTCGACGCGGCGGACCTGCGCGCGGCCGCCGGCTTCGAGTCGGAACCCTCAGCAGACGATATCGCCGGCACGCGCGAAAACATGCTGACGAGCCTGGATGCGGACGCGTTCCCGGCGATCGAGTTAGCGGCGACGCTGGTCGCACCGGTGCCCGAGCCGCGGCTCTCGATCGAACTGCGCCTGCACGGCGTCACGCGAGCGCTCGATGTGCCGGTCGCGCTGTCGATTGACGCGGATCGCCTCGAGGTGTCCGGGTCGTTCGAGGTTCGGCAGTCGGAGTTCGGCATCGAGCCGTTCAGCGTTTTCGGCGGTGCGTTAAAAGTTGCCGACCGCTTGAACGTCGCGTTTCGCCTGCGCGGCACGCGCGTGAGCGAGATCCCTTAGCCGACGCTTGCTGACGGCCTGCGTCGAGCCCCGCGGACCTGCTGCGCCGTCTGGTGATACTCTGTCCGGGCGCCGCCAAGCTGGAGTCCAAGGTGAAACAGATCGAACTGCCGGCATTCGGCATCGATAACCTGACCGTCGTCAACGTTCCGGAACCCCAGCCGGGTCCGGGCCAGGTGCTCGTGCGCTTCGGTGCGGCCTCGATTAACTACCGCGACTACCAGATTGTCGTCGGCGAATTCTCTCCGACCCAGCCGCTGCCGATCGTGCCGGTATCGGACGGCGCCGGAACCATCGCGGCGATCGGGGACGGTGTTGCGCGATTCGCCGTCGGTGACCGCGTCGCGCCCCTGTTCTTTCCGCGCTGGCTGTCGGGCCCGGCGCTCGATGCCGAGCGCGCCGCCTCGTCGGGCCTCGAGGTACCGGGCGTGTTGCGCGAGTACGGCGTTTACGACGAGGATGCCGTTGCCGGTGTGCCCGATCACCTGACCGATGCCGAAGCTGCATGCTTTCCGTGCGCCGGCCTGACTGCGTGGAGTTGCTTGCGCGACCTGGCCGGCATACAGGCGGGCGACACGGTGCTGATACAGGGCACCGGCGGCGTGTCGCTGTTCGGCCTGCAGATTGCGCACGCGATGGGCGCGCGGACGATCGTTACGTCGAGCAGCGACCGGAAGCTCGAGCAGGCGGCCGATCTCGGCGCGGATCACTGCATCAACTACGTCGATACACCGGAATGGGGCGCCGCGGCTCGCGCACTGACCGAGCACGGCGTCGACGCAGTCATCGAGATCGGCGGCACGGGAACGCTCCGACAGTCGTTCGCCGCGCTGAAGCGGGGCGGGCATATCGCTGTCGTCGGTTATCTTGCCGGCATCGAGCTCGGCCTGACGGTGTTCGACCTGATTGAGCGCAACGCCCACCTGCACGGTGTTGCGGTCGGCAATCGCGCGTCGTTCGACGCGATGATGGATTTCGTCGGCCGTCACGAGCTGCGGCCGGTCGTCGCCGCGCACTATGACCTGGACAACGCCGCGGATGCGCTGCGTGCGGTCGTCGGCGCGGAACACGTCGGCAAGCTTGTCGTCGACATCGGGGAGGGCCGCTAGATGGCAGACGCGTCGCCCAACCGGATCAAGATCGTCGCGCTGATCGGCTCACCGCGGAACGAGGAGAGCTGGACGTACAAGAATATCCGGCTGATCGAGCAGAAGATGAACGCGATTCAGCCGACCGAGGTCGAGTATGTATTCATACAGAAGCTCGGCGTGCCATTCTGCGACGGCTGCCTGTCCTGCGTGCGCGTCGGCGAGGAGAGTTGCCCCGAGTATGCGCTGATCGGGCCCGTTGCCGCGAAGATGGACGCCGCGGACGGCATCATTCTCGGCGCACCGGTGCACACGTTCAATGTGACCGGCCTGATGAAGAACTTTGTCGAGTACTTCATGTACAAGCGCAATCGGCCGAGCTTCTTCGGCAAGAAGGCGGTCGTGACGACGACGGCATCCGGCGGTGGGCACAAGATCGTGCTGGATTTTCTCGAGAACACCGCAACGGCCTGGGGTTGCGACATCGTCACGCGCATGGGAATTTCGAGCGCGCAGATGCGCAAGGACAAGTACGTCGCGAAGGTCGACGCCGTCGCCGAAGAGGTCGCGCAGAAGTTCGTCGCCGCGATCAGCAAGGGCGAGCTCGGGTCACCACGGTTCCGCCACCTGATGAATTTCGTCGCGATGCAGAACATGACGCGCAATCAGAAAGGCACGAAGAACTACGAGTACTGGTTGGAACGCGACTGGCTCGACGCGCGCTTTTATACCGACGTATCGATCAATCCATTCGCGCGCATGCTGGCCGGGTATATCTCACGCAAAATGCGTCGCGCGATGCGAAAGGGCAACGTCGAGCCGCACCGTTAGTCCGCGTCAGCTGCTTTTCGTGCCGGCGCCCTTGCCGGTCGGCACGGCGAACCCGTCCGGCTGCCACTCGTAGTCCTTGTTCTCCGGCGGCACGTCCTTCGCATACGCTTTCCACGTTTCGACACGCGAATTGTCGAGGTTCCAGTGATCCGGCAGCGTCAGAAATTCCGGCGCTTTCTTTTCGATGTAGGCGAGGACTTTCGGCGGCACGTCGTCGTAGCCGTTCAGCCCCTTGTGGCTGAACATGCGGCCAAATAAAGAACCATTGGCGTAAGGCGTGCCGCCCATTTCCATGAATGGCCAGAACTGCGAGATGCGGGAAAAGCCCGCGGTGAAGCGCGACGCCGGCACGTCGCGATCCTCGAGCTCGCGTTTGGAGAAGTTGAACGTGAAATGCTCGGATGGGGATACGCGCGCGCCGGTCGACGACCGCGGCCAACCTGCAGGTGTTACGGGATTCGTGTACTCGTGCGTGTAGTCCCACGACAGCATCATGTCGTCATTGCCGTACAGCTGCCACGGCAATACGAACGGGTAGCGGCCTTCAGCGTTCGGAAATACCGTACCTTCGTTCATCAGCGTCGGCAGGTCGCCTTCACCGCCCATCAGGAATTTCGGGATCTCCGAGCCGATCTTGCCGACCAGCACGTCGTTGTAGAAATGATAGACCTCGACGGTTTTTTCCGTGAACGGGTTGTACCAGGTCTCGAGGATGTCGCCGGTCTCGAGGTCGGTGAAATAGCCGGTCTCGCGCGACTTGACCCACAGATAGCCGTCGTCGTCGAATTTGCACAAGAGTGCGCCGGTGCCCGTGTAGCCGAATACCGGCACCATGCGCTGGTCGCCGATGCGCGCATACATCAACCCGTGGAACGCGCCGATCACCGGTTCGTCGAATCCGGCCCACAGTTTGCCGAAGGCGTACAGGTTGTCCGCCGGGTCCTCGTAGTCGAGTTTGCCGGCTGCGGCGGTGGGCGACGATCGCAGCCCGGCGAGGCCGGCCGCGCCTAGTGCCAGCGATCCTTTCAGCGCCGCTCGGCGGCTCATTAGCAGGTCAGTTACCAGGTGGCTCGACATGGTTTGCTCCGGTCGGGAAGTTCGGCGTATTGTAGGGCCCCGCAGCGCCGGCGGGTTCGCGCAACCTCGCCGTGAACACTGTGCGGGCACGCGGGCCGTGACACGCGGGCCGTCACCGCAGGCCGTCACAAGGGGACTCCATGATTCGACTGCAAAACCTGGGCTGGATGTTGCTTGCCGCGCTGCTGACCGGCTGCGCATCCGTACCGATCAACCTGCCCGCCATCACGGATCAGCCGACGAACGTCCGGCAACCCGGACGCATCGTCTGGCACGACCTGCTGACCGACAAGCCCGCCGAATCGCAGCGCTTCTACGAAGAGCTGTTTGGCTGGGAGTTCAGCCGCATCGGCCCGAATTTCGGGCCACTCGCGCAGGCCAATTACTTGCTGATCCGGCATGAAGGCCGCCTGATCGGCGGCATGATCGACGAGAATCGCCTCAACAACGACAAGGATATCTCGCAATGGGTCGTGCTGATGTCTACCGACGATATCGACGGCGCCGTCGCGGCGCTCGAGCGTGCCGGTGGCACGGTGTTTACGCCTCCGACCGACCTGGCCGATCGGGGCCGTATCGCCGTCGTGACGGACCCGGAGGGCGCGCTGTTTGCATTGCTGCAGACGCGCGACGGCGATCCGCCGGAGCTCGAGCCGCAGCTCAACGGTTTTCTGTGGAATGAGCTGTGGACCGACGACCCGACGGCGGCCGCGAGCTTCTATGCCGATATCGTCGGCGTCGACAAGGCCCAGAGCGCGTTCGACGACGGCGGCGTCTATTACTACATGAGCGCCGACGGGGCGCCGCGATTCGGGCTGCTGCAGAGCCCGCTCGACGGCATTCCCGCGCTGTGGGCGACTTACGTTCGCGTCGCCGACGTCGCGGCCACGGTCGCGCGTGTCGAGGCACTCGGCGGGCGCGTGTTACTCGAGCCGCAGCAGGATCCGCGCGGCGGGCAGGTCGCGTTGATCGCGGACCCGTCCGGCGCGGGCTTCGCGCTGCAAACCTGGGAACCGGACAACCGGCTGGCGAGGAACGAAGAATGAGAAGATTCAGATTGGCGGCCCGCGTGGCCGCGCTCATTGCGATCGCGCTGGTCGCGTCAACGATCGCCGGGTGCGACGACCCGCGGGTTTACGGCAGCATCGGCGTGTCGAGCGGCTTCAACTCGTGGGGCGGCTCGGGTTCTCGCGTCGGCGGCAGCATCTCGATAGGCGGCCGCATCATGTAGCGTGGCTCAGGCGGTCGCACCCGCCGCGAGATAGAGGCCGACCATACTGAAGAACCCGACGGTCCAGCACAGCGACCGGAACAGATCCTTGTCCGCAATGTAGAACACGCCGTGCAGCACGCGTACGGCGATGAATACGCCGGCGAGCGCGTCGCTGACGTTCTGATCGACGCCGACGATATGCGCGATGATCACGCCGGCCGCGAACGGCGGAAACGCTTCGTAGGAATTCTCCTCGGCCGCCGCCGCCCGGTGCAACCGCCCCTCGAGCTGTTTGCGCCACACGCGGGGCTTCGCATTGTCGTAGCCGCCGGCGCCGACCTTGGCGAAACCGATCCAGACCAGGGGCAGAAAGGCCGCGATTGCGACGCACCAGAATGCAAATGTCATGTTCGTATGCCGGGAGCCGGTGAGGCGATTGCCGACGATATTAACGTAGAATAACGGCGCGATGCTGAAGAACACGTCGGACAGCTGGGGCTCGTTGGCGAGGGCGTTTCACTGGACGATCGTCGCGATCGTCGCGATCCAGGTGCCGCTCGGTTTCTGGATGGTCGAGGTCTACGAGGAGTACACCGAGACTTACGCGGACGACACGCTGGTGATGCAGACCTCGAATGCGCACCACACGCTGGGCCTGCTGATATTGACGATCGCGCTGTTCCGGCTCGCGTGGCGGTTCGCGAACCAGACGCCCGGGCTGCCGGCGAGCCTGCAGACGTATCAACGCTATCTCGCCCGGTTCACCCACGTCGTGCTGTACCTGCTGATGATCCTGTATCCGCTGAGCGGCTGGGCGGCGTTGTCGGCTTACGAGGGTGAGTTCCCGATCTTCTTCTTCGGCTATGACAGCGTGCCGCGCATCGTGCCGCAAGTCGCAGAAGGGGAACCGTTCGACTACCCGTTCTTCGCCGTCATTCACCGCAACGCCTGGCGCCTCGGCGCGTTGATCCTCGGCCTGCATGTTGTCGGCGCGTTGTGGCACCAGTTCGTCGCGCGCGACGGCGTGTTGCGGCGCATGTGGCGCGGCAGCGCCTGAGACACGGGCCGCCTCGTCGGAAATGCCTTAGCGCCCTTGCGGTTATCCCTGATGGCTCACGTCCGTGACGCCCGGTATAGATAGTCCCGTAACCAGTAATTCACCAAGTATCAACAGCGTTTCTATCGGGGGTTTGGCGTGTACGCCATCTGGGAGACGATCAGGGAATTCCTCGACCGCGGTGGTCCGGTGATCGTGGTCATCGCGTGGGTAATCTTCGCCATGTGGATCGTCATCATCGAGCGCATGCTGTATATATCCACGGAGAACCGCGACCGCCTGAAGGCCGACCTGACCCGGTGGGAAGCCCGCACGGACCCTAAATCCTGGGCATCCCGGGCGATCTACGACGCCGACGTGTCGCGCCTGTCGCAGCACATGGAGTCCGGTGTCGAGTTGATTCGGACCTTCGCCAGGTTGTGTCCTTTGCTGGGGCTGCTGGGCACGGTCACCGGCATGATCGTGATCTTCGACGTTATGGCTGCCATAGGCAGCAGTTCGCCGCGCGCGATGGCCGGCGGGGTGGCGCGCGCTACGATGCCGACGATGGCCGGCATGGTCGGTGCCCTGAGCGGCATATTTCCGGCCGCAGCGCTGGCGCGGCTAGCCAAGGGGCAGCAGGATTCCCTGCAGCAGCACAGCCTGACGGCGGCCGAGATCGGCCGCCCGATGATCCCGTGGGTATCCGCCCCCGTGCGGATGTTCGTCGCGCTGGTTACGGCGTTCTTCGTGACGTCGGCCCTGTTGTTCCTGATGCAGACGCTGATCGAGACCGGCCGCGCGGCGCTCACCGACGCCCCCCCCGTCAGCTTTGCCGAGTTCGTCCGCGTCAAGCGCAAGGAGCAGGTCGAGACGCGCGAGGAGAAGCCGCAGAAGATCATGCCCGAGGCGAAGCCGGAGGCCATCACGCAAACCGTGGAGACCGACTTCGACGACGGCGGTCTGTCGATCAATATCGCCGACACGCTGCACGACGTCGAGGTCGGCGGTTTCGGCGTCGCCGCGAAACTCGGCGACTACGGGATCTCGGACGCGGAATACATGCCGATCGTCCGCGTCGTGCCGATGTATCCGCGCCAGGCCGCGCTGCTCGGCATCGAGGGTTACGTGATCGTCAGCTTCACGGTCACGACGACCGGCTCGGTCAGGGATGTCATCATCGTCGAGTCGACCAATGCGATCTTCAACCGCGCGGCGGCGCAGGCGGCGGCGAAGTTCAAGTACAAACCGCGCCTGGTCGACGGCCAGCCCGTCGAGGTGCACGACGTCCATACGAAACTCACGTTCGAGTTCGACGAATAGCGGCGATGCCGCCTCAGGCGTCGCGCAAATGCGGCAGCACGTCGCTTGCGAACAGCCGTGTCTGCTCGATCATCGCCGCCTGTCTTTCGCCATGCGGATGCGCGACGGGCGAACCGCCGAGGATATAGACGTGGTCCAGTCCGAGGTCGAGCAGCGCGCGTAACCGCGACAGGCACTTGTCGGGCGGGCCGCAAATCGAGAACCAGTCGACGAATTCGTCGGTGACCTCGGCCGCGTGTTTGGCCTCTTCCTGCGCATGATGCGACATGTCGTAGCCGCGTTGCATGTGTACTGCGAGTTCCTTGAGCTGCGGCGGCAGGTGATCGACCGGGGCGTTCTTCATGCCGGCAAAGTGCGCGACCATGCCGGCGATCATGCGACCGATGCCGATCGCGCGTTGTTCGCTATCGTCGCAGACGAGGTTCACGAACGCGCCGATGCTGACGCTCGCGCGGTCGCGACCGATCGAGCGCAGATGTTCTTCGGCGGTATCGATCGCCCAGCCGATGCGATCCGGCGCGCTGCCGACCGCGAAGCTGATCCGGTCGCCGTTTTCGACGGCCATGCGGATGGTTTTCGGCCCGGTACAGGCGATGTCGATCGGTACCGGCGCGACGTCCTCGGTCTTTAGCCAGCGCAGCCCGGAGTCGGTGCCGTTGCGGTCCAGGGTTCCGCCGCTCATGTAGCCCTTGAGTTGCTCGACGCAGGTTGCAAGTTCCGCGGTCGTCGCGCTCCGCGTGCCGATGTGCGCCGCGGACGAGTCGCCGCGGCCGATGACGCAGATCGCGCGGCCGTTCGATTCCTGCTGCAGTGTCATCATCGCGGTCGCCGTCACCGCCGCATCGCGCGTAACCGGATTCGTAACGCCGGTGCCGAGGCGCAAAGATTTCGTCGCGGCGGCGGCCAGGGCGAGCTGGCCGTAAGGGTCCGGCGCGAGGTTCTGGGTATCGGGGCACAGCAGGTAGTCGAAGCCCATCGCTTCGACCTCGCCTGCCAGAGGACCCGTGTAGCCCGGGGACGCCTCCATTACGACGCCGAATTCAGGTGTTCTGCTTGCCATGATGTCGCCCGTCTGCGTTGATCTCGAGCATGCCCGAGAAACACGCCGCTGCGAAGCCCGTTGAAGTCACTTTCATAATGCCTCGTTATGTTTAATCGTGCGCCCTTGCTTTACCGGTTCGCGGCGCTGTGATACTTTGAATCACGACTCCGCCGATGACGCAATCTTCGCTGGAGTCTGATCCAACCGATGACGCAAACTTCGCTTGGGTCATGTGTTTCCGGATTCGCAAGAATCCGTACACAGCCCGGCGACGTGCCGTTCGACCTCAATGTCGGCGGCGCGCCGACCGGGACCTAACTAACGCGCTTCAACCCCGAAATTCAGTCGTCCAGCCAGTCGCACACGCGTTTGATCGCCGTGATCGTGCGCGTGCAATGATCTTCGAGGAACGCCGCGTCTGGAATTTCGTCAGGCCCGAGCCTGTCCATCGCCGCCAGCGCCGCCTCACCGTCGAAGTCCACGGCGGCTAGCCGCGCAAACAGCGTGTCGGCCGGCATGCCGAATTCGTCGCCGGGGAGCAGCGCCACCGACGTTTCGTCAAGGACGCGGACGCACAGTTCCGCGGCTGTCGCGGGTCGGCCTTCGCGCACGAAACGCGCGCATGCATCGTCAAATCGCGGCAGCAGGTAGAAAGCGCCGCACGGCTTGCCGACCGACGCGCCCGCGTCGCGTAGCCGCGACGCGATCCAGGTCATCAGCGCCTGCAACAGCCGCCGGGATCGCGCCAGGTAATTATCGAGCTCCTCGCCACCGTCGAAGGCGACGATCGACGCGTACTGTATCGGCGCACTGACGGCGGAGTAGGTCTCGCTGGCCCCGGCGGCCACCGCGTTTCGCAACCAGTCGAGTTCGGCTGGAAACGCGAACGCGCCGACGCGCCAGCCGCCGGCGCCGCACCACTTGCTGAGGCCATCGCTGACGATCGTCCCCTCCGGGTAAAAACCGGCGATTGACGCATGGTTGCCGGCGAACGTCAGGCCGCTGTATATCTCGTCGGACAGCACGAGGATGTCGTGCCGACGCGCCACCGTGGCGATTTCCTCGAGTTCGTCGGTACCGTAAGAATGGCCGGTCGGGTTGTTCGGGTAGTTCAGGATCAGCAGTCGGCTGCGCCCGGGGTCGTCGGCGCAGGCGGCCTCGATCGCGTCGGCCGAGACGCGAAAGTCGTCGTCGCTGCTTGTCGGCAGCCAGCGCACGGACCGGTTGTTAAGTGCAGCCTGCGGCGCATAGGATACCCAGCTCGGCGCGGGCAGCAACAGCTCGCAGTCGCAGGCCAGTTGCAGCAGGAACATCAATTCCTTCGTGCCCGGTCCGACAACGATGCGCTGTTCGTGCGCATCGATACCGATCGACCGATTGAAATAACCGGCAATAGCTGCGCGCAATTCGGGCAGACCCTCGACCGGCAGATAGGCTTTCTGGTGCGCGTGGCGGCGCAGGGCGTTGACGACGGTGGGAGGCACCGGGAACGGCGATTGACCGATGCCGAGGCGAAAGACGTCTTTGCCTGCCGCGCTCAGTTCCTGCGCCCGTTCGCTGATCGCGAGCGTCGCGGACTTGGTCATGCCGGCGAGACGGGGATTCAGCCTGCGTGGCGAAATCATGACGGTTCGAGGGTAATGCCCCAGAAAAAGAAAAAGCCGCCCCCGTTCCCGGGGGCGGCTTTCATTCTACAGACTTAGAGCCCGTGGCCGAACTGCATGATTATACGGCCGTAGTAGAAGCCGCCGTTGAAGCCGAACGGCGTCGTGCGGCGGTTGTACGGGAAGATACCGCCGAAGCTGTTCGCGGAGATGTTCTCATCGGGCGTCGTGTCGAAGAGGTTGTTGGCACCGACAACCACCTTGACGCTGTCGGTGAACTCCCAGCCTGCTTCGAGATCGACGAGCCATTTGCCGGCGAACTGCTGGTCGAGGTCCGGATTATTTGAGGACTCGGTCGAGCTGACTTCGCCGAACCAGTTCGCTTTCGAGAAGAGGCTGAACCTGCCCCGGTCATACGAGGCCGACAGAACCCAGTGCTGCCTCGGCTGACCGTGTTCGAGCCACAGCGTTTCCTGGCGGCTATACAACGTCGATTCCGCGTCCGGAGAATTGACCAGTGAGTCCGGGATCTTGGTCTGCCCGTCCTTGACGACGCGATTGAAGTTCATCGCGGCGCCGAGTTTCAGGAAGCCGCCACCGGACAACTCCGTTGCGTAATCGACGACGATATCCACGCCCGTCGTCTCCGTATCGATTGCATTCGAGAAGAACTGGGCGGAGTTCACACCGAACGGCTGCAGGATCTCACGAATCGGGCAGGACCCCGGCACGGCGCACGCGCCGCCCGTATCATCCTCTGCCGAAAACCTGCCGGACAGCACGACACGGTCTTCGACCGAGATGTAGTACATGTCCACCGTCGCGGTGAAGCTGTCGGTCGGCGTCCACGCGAAGCCGCCGGTAACATTCGTCGAAGTCTCTTCCTGCAGTTGCGGGATGCCGAAGCCTTGCCTGACTACGTCGCTGTCGTTCGCGAACGTGCCGACTTCGGTCGGGACGTTCGGTATGCCGCCCACCGTCACGAACTGTGTGCTGATGTTGTTGAAGAACTGCTGCTGCAGCGACGGCGCGCGGAAGCCCGTGCTGACGCTGCCGCGGAGCGTCACGTTGTCGACAACGTTCCAGCGCGCCGCGACCTTGCCGTTCAGCGTGTCGCCGAAGTCGCTGTAGTCCTCCCAGCGCAGCGCGACGCCGAGCAGCCAGCGCTCCGACAGGTCCATCTCGAGGTCCGCGTAGAGCGCGGTTGCGTCGCGGCTATCGTCGCGGGCGTTAGCCGGCTGGAAGCCGGGGAAGACCTGGATGCCGGCCGCCGGCGTACCGCCGTACTGATTGGTAATGGCGGGATCCGACGCCGGTGTCGTCGTCGGCCCGAGCCACGAGTTCTGCTCGCCGGGTTGCAGCTTGTAGGTGTCGTCGCGGTACTCGAAGCCGAACGACAGCTGCGAACTCTCGAACCAGTCGATCTGGCGGGATGCGTCGAGGTTGAATACGAGCAGCTCGGTGGCTAGCGTACCGGCGTTTGCGCTGGTCGGAGATGTCGGCCCGATGCTGACGTTATTCGAATTCGAGATGACGAACTCGAATTCGTTCTCGCCGTAGACGAGGCTGGCGTCCCAGTCGAAGGTCAGAAGTTCGTCCCACCTCAACCCGAGGCCGGCGGAAGTGTCGTCGACGTTCGTGTTGATCAGCGGCAGGAATCCGTCAGGGTGAACCGCCGGTATCGACCGTGCGTCGTAGTTGCGACGGAAGAAACCGCCGGACTGACCTTCGCGCTGCGCGATGGAGCCGAACGTATACAGTTCAGTGGGTCCGAGCGGGGCCATCGCGTTCCATGAGAAGTAGATATTCTC
This sequence comes from Gammaproteobacteria bacterium, assembly GCA_051008895.1. Lineage (GTDB taxonomy): Bacteria > Pseudomonadota > Gammaproteobacteria > Steroidobacterales > SMWD01. The sequence continues at coordinate 27,300 of JBPCXI010000005.1, forward strand.
GGAGTCCGGGTCGCCGTACCGGTGGTTGTTGACCCCGGTCGTGGCGCCAGCCGGGTTTGGTTCGTCGGCGCGGTAGGTGCAGCCGCCGACGCAGTCGCCCAGTCCGAGTTGCGGCTGATTAAGCACCTGCTCCTGGAAGTTGAACTGCTGACGCATGTCGAGACCCGCGCGGTTCGTCGCGCTGCGATCGCGGTACTCCAACGTGCCGTTCAGGAAGCCTTCACCAAAGATCGGGACGCCCGCGTTGATGCTGCCGAGCACCTGTTCGCCGTCATCCTCGAAGGTCTGGCCGTATTGAATGAACGGATCGATCGTCTCGGTCTGGTCTTTCAGGATCACGTTGATGACGCCGGCGATCGCGTCCGACCCGTACTGGGCCGCCGCGCCGTCGCGCAGCACTTCGATCCGCTTGATCGACGACGCCGGGATCGCGTTCAGGTCGACGCCGGCCGTGCCGCGGCCGATAGAGCCGTTGACGTGCATCAGCGCCGAGTTGTGGCGGCGCTTGCCGTTGACCAGCACGAGAGTCTGGTCGGGCTGCATGCCGCGCAGCGTCGCCGGGCGGACGATATCCGTGCCGTCACTGACCGTCGACGTCGAGAAGTTGAACGACGGTGCCGCCATCTGCAGCATCCGGCTGACTTCTGTCTGGCCGCCGGCGCTGAGTGTTTCGAGGTCGAATGCATCGACCGGCACTGCAGAGTCGACCGCCGAGCGCTCGCGCCCGCCGCGGGCGCCGATCGTAATCAGCTCCTCACGCATCGAGTTAATCGGCACCGGCGACTCGTTCGCGCCGCCGGCCAGGACCGGCTGCGCGCCGCCCAGTGCCGCGAAAGCTACGAGCAGTGCCGGAATAAATCTCAGGTGTATCGAGCCCTTGTTCGGACACATATCAATCCCCCTTTGTTGCCAATAAGCAACAGATACGACCAGCAATAGATAGCATTTCACCAAAATCGTGTTGCGGATAATACATAAGTTCGCGAAAACAAAACAGCCGCCGGATATGCGCTGTTTCGGGGCCTGCGGGCGGTTTCAGTCGGAATCGCGGGTCAGCGGCACGAACCGGACCGGCAGGACTTCGCTTTCGGTCAGCGACCCGTCGGGCAGGCGGCGCGCCAGGATCAACTCCTGATTCCCGCGCGCGTCGCCGACCGGCATGATGATGCGGCCGCCCGGCCGGAGCTGCTCGAGCAGCGGTGGCGGCAATTCCTCGGCGACCGCGGCGACGACGATGCCGTCGAATGGCGCCTGCTCGGGCCAGCCGTGGAAACCGTCGCCGATCCGCACCGTCACGTTGTCGTAGCCGAGCCGCTGCAGCCGTTCGCGGGCTGCGACGCCGAGCGGTTCGACGATCTCGATCGTGTACACGTGCGCGCAGATTTCGGCGAGCACCGCGGCCTGGTAACCGGAACCGGTGCCGATATCGAGGACCCGGCAACCCGGCTCGAGATCGAGCAGATCCGTCATGATCGCGACGATATACGGCTGCGAAATGGTCTGCTCGTGCCCGATAGGCAGCGGCCGGTCGTCATAGGCATTGCGGCGCACCGATGCCGGCACGAACTCATGTCGGGGCGTGGCCTCCAGCGCCGCCACGGTGCGGGGCGCCAGCGCGTCGCGGCCGAGGTAGTCGCGCGTGCGATAGACGTGTTCCTCGATCGAGCGCACCAGCGCCAGGCGATCCGCGACGTGGTCGTCCGTCGATGATTCGGGTTCCACGGCGCCGCACGCGGCGATCGCGCTCATCAATGCCAGCGCGAGGAAGAAGCGGCCGTCAGTTCGCTGAGGTTGCATGTGCGGATCGAGCGGCGAGGATGGTTCGATGATCCGCCCGGTCCGCGCCGAAGTCAAAGCCGCTGGCGTTGATGCACGCGCTCGGCCGCGAGGAACAGCAGTGGTGTCAGCACGGCCCAGGTTGCGCCGACGATGAGCAAAGCGGTCTGGGTCGAGGTGCCGAACTCGGCCGCGCCGAGCGCGATGCCGCCGAGGTAGGAGGCCGCGCCGCCGATGCCGCCGAACATCGCTGCGAGTAACGGCCTGCCTTGTACCCATGCAACGCTGTTATTCAGGATGAGTGCCAGGTTGCACCACAGGACCAGCATCCACACCGGCGGGAAAGCGCCGCCGCCGAGCGCGTCGCGGTGCACGATCAGTCCGGACGCACCGTTTATTCCTTCGACGACGACACCGACGACCACCAGCGCCGCGCAGAGCATGTAGTCGCCGCGAGGCGATGCGGATAGCGCCGCATGCGCGAGCAGAAAAAAGCACAGCGCCGCTATGCCCGGCCAGGTCAGGTCGCGGGATGCAGCGATAACCGTCACGAGCCAGACCGTCTGGAACAGCAGAAAGTTCGCAATGATCGGGACTGCGGCCGGAGCCGAGTTGAGCAGGCGCATGGTGTTTGAATTATGACTCACGGGAAGACTCAGGGGGATGACTCAGGGGATGAATAACGGGGGCACAAAAAAATATTGTGGTGATGCGGAGAAAGCCGGTCCGCCGGCGGGATTCGTTGCAACAATGCCGGTGGGGGGGGTGGCTTGGCGCGGGGGGCGCCGTCGTTGCTAGACGTAGTGGTGGGAGTGGCGAATCCTTGGCCGGGGACCGGGTGGTATGAAGCGTCTCCTCGCTGAAGTCGGGTGGTTTATCTATAGTTCGGTAAGTCACGGCGATTGGATCACCGCGGAGGCGGCAACGACGCATGAATATCTGGATTACCGGCGCGAGCACTGGCATCGGGCGTGAGGTTGCCCGCCAGTACGCGCGCGACGGACATACGGTTTGTGTCAGTGCCCGCGGCGCCGACGGGCTCAAGCAGCTTGCGGACGATTGCGCCGACGCCAAGGGCTCCGTGCGTGCCTACGAACTCGACGTGACCGATCCGCAGCGCGCACAGGACGTCTTCGATGCGATTCTGAACGACGTCGGCGTGCCCGATCTCGTCATCCTGAATGCCGGCACCAGCGCACCGGACACCGCCGCACGATTTGACCGCGAACTCTACGCGCGGATCATGGATGTGAACTACATGGGCGTGATCAATTGCCTGCAATCGGTGCTGCCGGTGTTTCTGCAGCAACGTCGCGGACAGCTCGCGGTCGTCGCGTCGGTCGCCGGCTACCGCGGCCTGCCGCTCGCCGCCGCGTATTGCGCCAGCAAGTCGGCGTTGATCACACTGTGCGAATCGCTGCAGCCCGAACTCGTCAGCAACGGCGTCTCATTGCACGTCGTCGACCCGGGTTTCATTCGCACGCCGCTGACGGACAAAAATCGATTTCCGATGCCGTTTCTGATGGAGGTCGAGCCGGCCGCGGCGCGGTTGATCAGCGGCCTCGAGCAGGGGCGATTCGAGATCACGTTTCCCAAGCGTTTCACCTGGATGGTGAAGACACTTCGCTTCCTGCCGTTTCCGCTCTACTTGCGGCTGACGCGGCTGCTCGTCCGCGGCAGCTGAATCGGCTACCCGGCAGCGACTACCCGGCCGCGGCGACGCCAGTTCCCGTCCGGCGGGCGCCGAAATTCGGGCGCGAGACGTTGTCGGTCGCTTCCCGCACCGCATTGCTCGTCGACTTGTGGAACGAGATGAACACTGTGCCGATCCTGATGCCCCAGCGGTTTACGTCGGCTTTACTAATGAGTACTTCGTCGTCCAGCAGGAGCATGCGATCGTCGAACCTGACGCGCCAGGTCCTGTCGCCGACCGGCAGGTCGAAATCGTATTCCCACCGCAGAGCGTTGCCTTCGGCCTGGCCCGTCGCGATGCCGACAACGCCGTCGGCGGAACCTGTGTAGGTGCCGGCCCGGGTCTTTTCGAAAGTCCAGACTCGCGTCTCGCGCTCGCCGTCCGAATAGGTGAAATTTTCCGTCAGGAAAAGGTGACTGCCGTCCCACTCCCCATCGCTGTCGATCACGAATTCGCGCCGTACGTTGCCGAACCGATCTTCGAACAGGCCCCAGGCCCGCGTGTGACCGGCGAAATACTCCTCTATAAGGAGTTCGCCGGGCGAATGATTGCCCTGTTCTTCGCTCATATCCTGCCGCTGGCCGGGGGAAGGAAGCCTGTCGTCAGGCCCGGACTCCCCATCGGCGCTGACCCCATCCTGTCATGTAGCCGTAATTGTTGAGAATACGGGCCGATACCGGCCTTGGATCACGGCTGCCGCGACTTTTACTTAAGGGGCGGGTGGTGATCCAACCTGGATTCGGCGGCGTAGAGGGGGTATGACGATGCAACAGACAGCCGTTCGCGACGACTCCGGTTCCCGCCCGGCGCGCCATGCAGGGCGCCGAAAAGCGAGCGGCGATGCTACTATCGTGGCGTTTCAACGGCAGGCGGGTCACCAGGCGGATTTTCAGGCGGAAGGCCAGGCAGAACACACTGTGCAAACGGGTCAGATGACGATTGATAGCGCAGCCGCGCCGGACTTCGCGGCCCTGCTGGGGCTGATCGCAACGAAGCGCGATCGCGCAGCCTTTATCACGGTATACAAGCATTTTGCACCGCGAGTCCGGTCATTCCTGATCGGGCAGAACGTCGTGCCGTCCGCTGCCGACGACGTGCTCCAGGAAGTCATGATCGCGGTCTGGAACAAGGCCAAGCTGTTCGATCCGAACAAGGCGGCGCCAAGTACGTGGATTTTCGCGATCGCTCGCAACAAGCGCATCGATCGCATCAGGCGCGAGTCCAAACCGGAACTGGATCCGGAAGAACCGAGTCTGCAACCGTCAGCGCCGGAAACCGCTGACGACGATTTGCTTCACGGACAGCGCAAGACGGCGATTGCTGCCGCGCTGACCGAGCTGCCGGAAGAGCAGCGCATCGTAATCGAGTATTCATTCATGAAAGGGCTGTCGCACGGCGAAATCGCCGAGCAGCTCGGACTGCCGTTAGGCACGGTCAAGTCGCGTATTCGACTCGCATTCGGGCGATTGCGCACGGAACTAGGAGACCTCAAGTGATTGCTGCACATACTATTCAGGACGAATGGCTGCTGTCCTATGCTGCCGGAGCTCTGTCGCCCGCGCGCTCGTTGCTCGTCGCGAGCCACTCCGCGTACCACGACAGCCTGCAGGAAAAGGTCGCGGATGCCGAAGCGATAGGTGGCGCGATGCTCGAGGCGATGGGTTCGAACGACGACGTCGACCCGCGCGTGCTCGAGCGGTTGCTCGACCGCCTCGACGAGACGCCGGCGGAGATTCCGACGCCTCGCGCCGACAGCATTTTCCCCGCGCCGTTGGCCGAGTTTGTCGGTACCGACGAGCATGCGTTGAAGTGGCGGTTCATGGGCCCGGGCGTCAGCCACGTGCGACTCTGGGACGGCCCACAAGACGAGCGCCTGTGGTTGCTGCGCGCCAAGCCCGGCATGCAGATGCCGGAGCACGGCCACAGCGGTGACGAGTGGACGCTCGTGCTCAAGGGCGCGTTCGATACGAAGCTCGGGCGGTTCGGCGTCGGCGACATGGACGTGGCGGACGACTCGATCGAGCATCAGCCGCTGATCGAGAAAGACGAAGACTGCATCTGCCTCGTGCTGACGAGCGGCCCGTTGCGCTTCAATAGTCTTGCGGCGCGCGCGGTGCAGCCTTTTATCGGGTTATAACGCAGAGCCTGGCGCGGTCGATCTGCGACCTTCATCCATAGACGGATCTTCCATTCACGGACGGCAAAAAAAGAGCGGCCACTGGGGCCGCTCCGGAGCCGCGATATTCAGACCCGGGGGAGCGGGCGCGAAATCGCGGTGGCGGTGGTTCTTGATCAGACCATCGACAGGATGGTCGTGACCGGGATCACCAGCGCGACCAGCGCCAGGATCCATTCGTCTCGTTTCTCGAAAACCTGTTTGCGGCTTGATTTGTGCATGGCTCTTTCCTCGATCCCTTCGGGTAACTGTGTGTCGATGGTGGGATCTTAAGGCCGCGCCCGCCGCGAATCATTGCGCCAGCGTAACAAGTTGTATCAATTTGTATCGAGTGTAAGGCTTTGTTGTTATTCAGTATTTATACTGCGGAGCCCATCCGTTCGGGCCTTCCGGCAACAGGTTGAACAGGTGCCACAGGTTGCAGAAGTCGTCATCGGGACCGAGCGGGGCGTCTGATACCCGCGTCACGCGTTCGCCGTCCCGCACGAAGACCGACACGCCGGGATGAAAACCGGCAAAGTCGCCTTCGTCCGTGTAGTAGCCCATGTCGCGCGCGAAATCGGTGCCCTCGTGGCTCACCATGGGGAATCGCCAGTTACGGCTGACGGCGAATTTGCGCTGCTCTTCCGGTGACTCCGGCGACGTGACGACGAATGCCGCGCGATCCGCGAGGTGATCGACGAGGCCGTTGAAGCCGTCGGCCCACAGCGTGCAATACCGGCAGCTCGAGCCCATGTTGTGGATCAGGATCAGTTCGTTCTTGTCGCCGAACAACTGCGCCAGCCGCACCGGACCGTCGACGGTGGCAAATTCGTAATCAGCGACGGGTTCCGGGTCGATATCGGCCTGGAGCTCGCGCATTTCCGCGCGAATTTCGAGAATGCGTCGTCGGGCATCGTTCAATTGCTGAATCGTGTCCGTGTATGCCATCGCTCCTCTCCATTAGTATTGTCGAATGACTGTAACGATTGGCATCGACGGCTGCAAAGCGGGCTGGTTCTATTTCCGCTTCGAGGCAGGCATTGGCACGTTTGGCGTTGCGGCAAATATCGCGGCGCTGCTCGACGGTGAGGCGCCCGGCACGACGGCGCTGATCGACATGCCGATCGGCCTCAAGGAGCGCGGCAAGACCGAGCGCGACTGTGACCTGCTCGCGCGCGACTTGTTGCGGCCGCGGCGGCATTCGAGCGTTTTTCCTGCGCCGTGCCGCCAGGTGCTGAAGCAGCGCGACTATGAAGCGGCGAAGAAGAAGAACGTGGCGATTACCGGCAGATCGCTGTCGCGCCAGACCTGGGCAATCACGCCGCGGATACGCGAAATCGACGACTACCTGCGCGGGTCGGAACCGGCGCGCGCAATGCTGCATGAGGCGCATCCGGAAGTCGTGTTTTGCGGACTCGCCGGCGGGCCCATGGCCGCGAGCAAAAAAACGCGGGACGGATTCACCGAGCGCATGACGATCCTGCAGATCTACGAACCCGATGCCCAGACCTACGTTGCGTCGGCGTTCCTCGCCCACGGCGGTTTCGAAGCGACTCGTGACGACATCGTCGACGCCTACGCGCTCGCGTTGTGCGCAAAACACCCGGGCCGGTGGCGCACGCTGCCGGACGATCCGCCGACGGATCCGAAGGGGTTGCCGATGCGGATGATCTATATGTCGCGCTGAGCGCGCGCTTTATAATGCGCCCGCACCGTTTGCGAGCAGAGTGACGACGCCCCATGGATAACCTGCACGACCTCAACGTGATCCTGAGCTCCCGCGTGCCGCTGATCGTCGTGCAGAGCCATGACGAGGGTCGCTTCCTGAGCCTGCTTGGCGACCTCGTTCGCGGTGCGTTCGGCGGCGCCCCGCGCCCGCTGTTCCGCTGGTCCGTGACCGAGGGGCTGCGGCGCATGGACATCCCGATGGATCCGCAGCTGCACAACGCCGAGCCGGCGGCGGTGCTGAAACACATCCGCGCGATCGATGGCCCTGGTATCTACGTGCTGCTGGACTTTCATCCCTACCTCGCGGATCCGGTCAATGTTCGATTGCTGAAAGACATCGCCGTCGAAAGTCGCGGCGGCGACCGCAAGGTTGTGCTGGTCAGCCACGAGCTGACAATGCCGCCCGAGCTCGACCGATTGTCGGCGCAATTTTCGATGTCGCTACCGGACGATAATGAACGCGCGATGATCGTGAATAAGGTGGTCGCGACATGGGGGGAGGAGAATCCCGGGCATGTCGACGTGGACAGCCACGCGCTCGACCTGCTCGTGAAGAATCTCGCTGGCCTGACCCGAGCCGACGTCGAGCGGGTCGCGCACAGTGCCGTGTATGACGACGGCGCGGTCACGACCAACGACCTGCCCGGCGTGATGCAAGCGAAATACGACTTGTTGAGCCGTGAGGGCATCCTGTCGTTCGAATACGAGACCGCCAGTTTCGCCGACGTCGGCGGTCTCAAGAACCTGAAGCGCTGGCTCGAGCATCGCCGCGGCGCGCTGGCCGGCGAGCTCGACAAGCTCGAGCCGCCGCGCGGCGTGATGCTGATCGGCGTGCAGGGCTGCGGCAAGAGCCTCGCGGCGAAAGCGGCGGCCGGTATCCTCGACGTCCCGTTGCTGCGACTGGATTTCGGTTCGCTGTACAACAAGTATCACGGTGAGACCGAGCGCAACCTGCGCGAGTCATTGCAGCAGGCGGAAGTCATGAGTCCGTGCGTGTTGTGGATCGACGAACTCGAGAAGGGCGTCGCGACGGGCAGCGGCGACGGCGGCGTATCACGGCGCGTACTCGGCACGTTCCTGACCTGGATGGCCGAGAAAGACCGCTCGGTATTCGTCATAGCGACCGCGAACGATATCTCGGCACTGCCGCCGGAACTCGTGCGCAAGGGGCGCTTCGACGAAATCTTCTTCGTAGATCTGCCGGACGCGCAAACTCGCGCGACGATCCTGCACATTCATCTCGCGCGTCGCGGCATGGATCCAAAGCATTTCGATCTCGCGCAACTGATGCGGGCGAGCCACGGGTTCTCGGGTGCCGAGATCGAGCAGGCGGTCGTATCGGCAATGTACGTTGCGGGCGCCGCGAGCGAGTCGCTTGCGACCGGCCACATCGCAGACGAACTCGGCCGCACGCGGCCTCTATCTGTCGTCATGCGGGAGAAGATCGCGGCCCTGCGGACGTGGGCTGCCGACCGGACTGTTGCGGCCGGTTGAGGGAACGATCGTCGGGGGGGATTCACGGCAGTAGACTCAGTGCACGGCGGCCGATCTTTTTCCGGGGATACTTTTCCTACCTGATGTCCGGAAAAGCATCCCCGGAAAAAATCGACCCCCACCGCCGCAGCGTGCAGCCGCGGTCCCTATCGACTATAAGCTGCGGAGGTTGATGGCTGTTGGCGTGACAGCCGCCGAGAGATTTGGGCAATGCGGTGGCGACCGGTTTTCTCCGATCAAGCTTTTCCGGACGTCAGTTAGGAAAAGCTTGATCGGAAAAAACCGGTCTCGATG
>JBPCXI010000006.1:0-5910 GCA_051008895.1 Gammaproteobacteria bacterium
CGACAACATCGCGCAAAAATCCGACGCTCGCGACGGTCAATGTCGCGGCGGACACGACGCCGGTCAGAATCACGAGCCAGCCGGTGACGGTCGACAGCGACACACTGCCGAAGCCTTCGCGCACGTATTGTGCGGCTCCGGCAGTCACGGGAAAGCGACTGGACAATTCGGCGAATGAACAGGCGCTTAGCGCAGCCAGCAGCCCGGTCACGGCGAACGCGAGCGGCGCGGCCATGCCGGCCTCGGCGACGACCTTGCCCATCAACGCATAGAAGCCGGCGCCGACCATTGTGCCGACGCCGTACAAGACCAGGAACGGCAACGAGATGGATCGCTTGAGCCCGATGTCTGCCATACGATGCGACTGGCCAACCGGAATGGAAGTCCAATGATACCAGCGCGCGCCCGGCGTGAACGGTCAGTCGGCGCCTTCGTCGACGGATCTGTCGGCGCCTTCGTCGGCGGCTTCGTCGGTGTCCTCGTCGCGACCGCGCTCGTAGGCTTCGCGAGCATCGACCGCGGATGAAATCATCCGTGCATGCTGGTTCGTTCCATCGAATTCGGCGCGCTGACCTTCGCTCAACTGCACCTGCTCGAATCCCTGGCTCTCCAACCAGATCTTCGCGAAACCAACGAGTTCCGGCTTCGAAAATTCGGGCACGCTGACGTACATGTCCCCGCCGTCGATCAGGTAGTCGAGGTCGCCGAGCTTCTCGCGCACGTCAGCATCGAGATCGTCGCAGCCGTCGACGGTGAGCCAGATGGAGTCGGCTTGCGGATCTCTTACCGCGGGCAGCAACCAGATGTCCTCCCAGCCGGTCCGCTCGGCTTCCCAAGTGTGAGGAATATAGTATCTCCAGTGCATCGTCATGCCTCTATTAATAGAGAGCCTCTAATAGCGAGCCTGGCGCGCAGCGGCGTCGGCGAAAAACCGCCGTCGATGATTGCCGAAACTCTCGCCTTCCGCGCGCGCGGTGCTGAATCCGTTCGCCTTCCAGGGTTTGCAGTACTTGCAGCCTGCGCGCCGATTAGCCGGACGTTTGCGCTTGTGATTCATGATCCATTCCGTCCCGATTGCCGATTGCCCATTGCCCATTGGCGAGCGCCCATAGGCTGGAGCCACAGCGGCCGTAGCAAGTCTCTGACCGCCGCCGGCCCCCGAGGTTCCCCGCGGGGAAGCCTGCTACTAACCGCCAAGCGGTTTGCGCATCGCGTGGCACAGCAACCCGTCCTCGCGGCTCCCGCATGAATCCGCGCCGACATAGCCGTGACGCTCGTAGAACGGCTTGGCAGTCGCCGAGCTGTCGAGCCGCAGCTCCGCGATGCCCCAGAGCCGCGCGCGCGCTTCCAGCGCGGCCAGAATACCGCGACCGACGCCGCAATCGATATGATCAGGCGACACGTATAACAACAGAATCTCTCCATCACGGTAGAGCATGCCGAATCCGCAGACCACACCGCTTTCATCCGCGGCCGATACGCAATAGCTGTCGGCATCCTCACACCATGCCGCCACCGCCTCCGGCGTCTTGTTGGCCAGCCAGCGCCGCAGCGTCTCCGCCCGGCCGCCATGATCCGCGCCGCAAAGCTCGACGATCGATCGGCGCAACACGTCTGCGACGGCCGCGGCGTCAGCCGGTGTCGACTCCCGAATCGTGATCACCGTTGCTCGCGCCGGATGCCGACATCGTGCGGAAACCTGTCGCATATGACCGCCGCCACCAGCCGCGCCCACTCTACATAGATCCCGGGACCGGGGTGAAAGCCGTCGGCGGCCATCAGACCAGCGTCCGTTGAAAAGCGCAGGTTCACGTAGACCGAAGCGGGACTTTCGCATACGTGATCGTCGAGGTCGCCGTCGAACTGTGTCGCCCTGCGTCCGAGATACCAGCGCAATGGCTGCGGCAGCGCCGGAAAGCCGTGGACCGGCGGCAGGCCGGACAGCACGACCAGTTTCGCGCCGAACGACGCCTGCAACAGGTCGACCAGCGCACGCTGTCGACGGCGCCAGTCGGAGCGGCGCGTCCCGGACGTCACGTCGTTCACGCCGAGCGACGTGACGACGACATCGCAGCGCATGTCCGTCAATTGGCCAAGCGCTTCGAGCGTCGAAGCGGTCGTCGCACCGATCCTCGCCTCGAGTCGATATTGCAGTTCGAAGTCGCACGCGAGCGCCCGGACCAGCTGGCCGAGCAATGCTTCGTCCTGATGCACCGCACCGACGCCCGCCGCCGCCGAATCGCCGATCACGAGCAGTCGGAGCGGCGTACCGCGGCCGGCCAGACCTTCGCGTGCCCCGGGCGGTTCCGGCAGCCGCGGAATGCGTCGGCGAGCGGCAATTCCCTGCGCGAGCAGGACCGGCCCGAGTGCGATGGTCGCGAGTTGATGGCCCATGGGTCGATCTTATCGCATCGGTAGCGGACGCCAGCCGCGGGCTTGCATGATCAGAAAGACACGTCCCACTGCAACCGTGTGCCCCAGGTCGCGTTGCGCACATCGCCCGCCGTCTCGCGCAAGCGTGTGACGTCGAGCGTCAGCTTGTTGCGATGCCCTTTGAAAAACCAGTTCGCACCGATTGCGATCTCGGTCTGCTTCGTCGCGACGCGACTGTCGTCCGGTCGCACCCGCGCATAACGTGCAATCAACTCGAGCGGCTCCGGCATCCAGTCGACGATTTCGCTGAAAAAGTACCCGCCGTCGAGATAGAAACCGGTCAGTTCGTCAGACGTCGAATTGATGCGATCGTCGATTCGCTTCCAGTGATATTCCGACTGCACCGAAAACCCACGGTGCATGTACGCGAGCTCGCCCATGGCCTGATCGACATCGTACTGTTCCTTCTGGCCGGAATCGAAGCCGGGCAATTGCCCGCCGCCGGCCGAAGAAAACCGTGTGAATGCGCTGCGGTTCGACGCCGTGGCCAGCGCGAGCGAACCGGCCGGCTTCGCCCGCCGCGAGATGTCCGAGCGCGAGAACGGCAGCACCCTGCGAAACACGTTCCATTGCCAACGGCCGAAGACCAGCGGCTTACTGCCCCCGTCGCCGTCGCCTCCGCGGCCGGTGCCGCGAAAGACGCCAACCCAATAGCTCGAATCGGCGCCCTCGCCCGCGAACAGCCGGCCCATCGCCGTCACGCCGATCTGCCGGTCGAGCGTGAAAGGTGGCGTGACGACCGACCGTTCGGCGAACAGCTGCTTGCCGGAGGAGTCGAAGCGCTCGCGGTTGTAAGGCACCTTGTACTGGCCGATGCGAAAACCGAGTTCTTCGAACGGCTGCGGCTCGATCCAGAGGTCCAGCAGATAGTGGCTGACGAAATCGTACTCCGTGTAATATTTCATCCACGGTTGGAACGCATGCCCACCCAGCTTGAACCGCGCTCGATTCAGAGACACGTCGCTTTCGTCGCGGCGCATCGAGGCCGGATCGGAATCTGCGTCGACGTCGAGCGTGCTGAAACGAAACTGACCGCGCAGTTCGACGTTTGCCCGGAACGCACCCGAGCTCGACTCGAGTACCAGGTGGTCCTCGTAGCGTACCGCCCGGTGCTCATCGGCGGCGCTCTGCGTCGACGTCAAGTCGTTCGCGCGGCCGGCGTCCGCTATGATCAAACAAGCTGCCGCGAGGGCAAACGGCGCGAGGGGACGGACGAGCATCCGCGGAGAATACATGAGATCGGCTGAATCGATGACGACAAAACCACGCATTCTATTCTTGTGCACGGGAAACTCGTGCCGCAGCCAGATGGCGGAAGGACTGTGCCGCGATCTGCGCGGCGATTCGATCGAGGCGCACTCGGCCGGCATCGAGACGCACGGCCTGAACCCGTCGGCCGTCCGCGTGATGGCAGAAATCGGTATCGATATCTCCGGCCATCGCAGCACGTCGGTCGATGAGCTCGGCGACGCGGAGTTCGACTACGTCGTCACCGTCTGCGGACACGCGCATGAGACCTGCCCGATATTCCCCGGAGCGGCGCGCGTCGTGCATCGCGGCTTCGACGACCCGCCGAAACTCGCGGCAGACGCGCCCGATGAAGAGACGGCGCTGAACCACTACCGGCGGGTGCGCGACGAGATCCGCGACTTCGTGCTGACGCTGCCGGAATCTCTGGCTGCCACCCGCTAGCTCGACGGGCCGGCGTTCGTTAACGGCGGACTGGCTACCGCATTGACTGGCGGAAAATCTCCCGTGAGTCGTCAACAAATAGACACCTGCCACCAATAGGTACATGCCAATGAATTCTCCCAATAGCCGGGTTGCTCGGGCGACGATGTCGAGTTCAAAGTCGCCGGTAGTAGCCATGCTACGTCCTACCGGAATCACGCTGCTGGCATTGCTGTTTTTCTCACAATCCGCTCCGGACGCGTTTGCGCAGCGCGCGGGGCAGTCCGCCACGATCCGACCGGGTACGGTATCCGGAATGCAGACCGTCGATCTCAAGGACGGTAACGCAGTCGGTGGTGCCTTGGTCGGTGGTGCCTTCGGTGCCGCAGTATCGGGATCCAGCAGTTCGAGAACACGCAATCGAAATGCCGCAATTGGCGCTATATTGGGCGGCGCGGTAGCCGCGAACCAAAGATCGGAAGGGAGAATCTATACCGTGACCACGAACGACGGCACGATGTTCCAGGTCGCGACCGAACAAACGGAAATTCGTGTTGGCGACTGTGTCTTCGTCGAGGAATCCGGTGGCGGCACGAACGTCCGCCGGGCACCGGCAACCGCATGCGAACCTGAATCCCAGCGAATCCTGAAAGATCAGGATGTCGTGGCCGAATTGCAGGGAGACGCGGCGAATTGTTTTGCCGCGAGACAGGAACTGGCCGATGCCGATGACGACGCGACGTTTGACCGCGCGGTCAGAAAGGTCAAGCTCCTCTGCTACGACTAGTCTGCTAAACGATCGCTAGCGGTAAAACCTTATCGCCCGAATAAAGGCCAACGCGCTGTAGCTCGACCTTCAGGCGCCTGCGGTCGAGTCCGGGTCCCCCAACAGGAAGGCGTCGCCGAGCACGGTCTTGCCGTCGAGGCTATGCACGTTGCGCGCCGTGTAGTGCACGATTTCGCGGCTCGCGATGACTCGACCGACGTGACGACCGGTGCATAATTCGAGAGCACCCTCGGCCATCATCTCGACAGGCTCCAGCAGGGTCGGATTCGCCCTTGCGATGTCGCGCACGAAATCGGCGCCCTCGGTGAGCACAATCGCGGTCGGCCGCATGCAGTTTACAAAAATCCCGTGTTCCTGGAGCTCATGCGCAAGGGCCGTCGTATAGCGGTCGAGCGCCGCCTTGGAGCTGCCGTAACCGGCCATAGTCCAGGCAGCTTCCTTCGGCATACCGTTGAGATAAGGGAGGTCTGCCTGCGCATGCGAACCGCTGCCGATGTTCAGAATCCACCCGGCGCCCTGCTCCTTCATGTGCGGCAGACACTGCTGCGCGAGGTCGACGGGGGCGCTCACGTTGACCTCGAACATGAACCTGAGATCATCGCTCGTGCATTCACTGGCCAGCTTCATGATGCCTACGGCCGCGTTGTTCACGAGGATATCGATCGGTCCGAAGAACTCGCTCGCCCGCTCGATCAGGCCGGCACGCGCTTCGGCATCGCTCAGGTCGCACGCGATCGCCGCCGCCTTTCCGCCCATGGCCTGGATGTCCTCCACGGCCGACTCGAGCGTGCCGGGTTGACCTTTTTCCTCACCCATCACGGGGGAGTTGACGACCACTGCCGCGCCCTCGGCGGCCAGCCGCCGTGCGATCGCCTTGCCGATCCCGCGGCTTGCACCCGTCACAAATGCCACTCGTCCGTCACATTGGCCCATGCCTCTTCTCCTTGCGTAGCCTGCGCACGGCAACGCCCACTGGTCGCCGCGCTTTGTTGCCTGTTAATGAGCTAGACGACTCACGC
>JBPCXI010000007.1:0-4974 GCA_051008895.1 Gammaproteobacteria bacterium
TCCCCGAACAAAGCGTGTATCGGGGAGCGACTTCGGGGACATCTGCCGGTCGCGCGACGCCCCTTCCCTCGCAGCCTAGCGGGTCTCCCGCAGCAGGTAGTCGAAAATCTGCTGCCGCCGCTCCGCACTATCCTCATACCCGATCATCGGCGGATACCGCATCCGATTGCCCGGCACGAGGGCGTGCACGTCCGCTATCAGCGCTTTCATCGTCTCCGGCGTCCACACCAGGCCGTTCTCGCGCGCCTCGAGCCATGCGCCCGAATACGGAAATCCGGCCACGACGCCGGCCGGCTGGCCGAATATCCGGTACAGATTCGGCCCGACGCGATTCTCTCCGCCCTGTTCGAGCGTGTGGCAGAAGCGGCACCAGAGAAATGCGGCTTTCTGCGCCGCGAATTCCTCGGCGGAGATCTCGGGCATCGTGATGGCGTAAAAGTCCGGCAGATCCTTGCCGTCCAGCAGCCGTTCGATCTCGGACTGCGGCACTTTCGCGTCGGACGCAAATGGCACGACGCCGAACCACCAGTAAGGGAAATAGAGCGCCAGCACGAGGAACGCGAGCAGCGTGCCGGCCTGCAGAATTCGCATCCCCGCCGATACGTCGCTCATACCCTTGCCCCCGGCCACAGTCGCTTCAACCCGACCTTGTAGCGCAAATGCTGGTAGATCCCGAAGGCGAGCCAGATCGATGCCAGCATCATGTAGTAAAAACCCAGCGCGCTGTGGAAATAGCCCATCGACATACGCGTCGGCTCAGACTTGGGCAGCAGCGCCGGCACCGGGATGCCGAACAGCGTAACGTCGTGACCCGTGCCCCAGGCGTAGGCGTAGCCCATGATGCCCTCGGCCACGAACACCAGCATTAACGCCAGCAGGATCGCCCGATTGAACGCAAAAGAGGCCGGCGGCAAGGCGGTGGGCGGCCGCGCGACCGGCTTTTTGAGCCACCATGAAACCTTCAGCACGGCGAGCACGAATACCAGTGTCCCGACTGAATAGTGCATTGCATGCAGGAATGCGCGCTGGTCCAGTGCGGTCCTGGGCATCGTGATGATGTTCCAGAACAATACCGCAAACGCGATGAAGAGGATCCAGCCCAATATCGTCGCTTGCCGGGACTGTCGCCCGGCCGGCAATTCGTCCGTCATCGAAGGTCCTTACAAACTGTTACAAGCAACTGAGAAATATACATAAATGGGGGCTTGGATTTGAGAATGATTCCGACTAACATTGACCGCCTGTTGGACATTAGCCACCAAGGAGACCCATGAGTTCCACCCGCCCGATTCGTGCCCTGCTTCGCGGCCTCGAGGTCCTGCACGTGCTGAACCAGTACAACGGCGCGACCGTGTCCGAGGTAGCGACGTCGATCGACCTGCCGCGTACGACGACCTATCGCATTCTCGAGACGCTTTGCGTTGCGGGCTATGCATACCGCGCCGCGAGCGACGACCGGTACCGGCTGACGATCATGGTGCGCGGGCTCAGCGATGGTTTTGACGACGAGGCCTGGGTGACGCAGATTGCGCGCCCGTACATATACGACCTGTGCCGGGAAATCGTCTGGCCGGTCGCGGTCGCGACGTTGTCGGGATCGAGCATGCTGATTCGCCAGACGACCGACCACCAAAGCCCGCTTGCGGTCGAGAAACGCGGTCCCGGATTCCGGGTGCCGATTCTCGGCTCGGCGGCCGGTCTGTGCTACCTCGCGTTCTGCCCGAAAGAGCAGCGCGACAGCCTGCTCGATATTCTCGCGAGCTCCAACCGGGAAGGCGACAAATCTGCACGCAATCGCAAGAAGGTCCTGGAAACGCTGGTCGACACGCGCAAACAGGGTTTCGCAGTCTCACATCGGCGACGCCGGATCTCGGACGAGCTCAGTTTCTCGGTGCCGATTATCGCCAACGAACGTTTGCTCGCGTCACTGGCGTGTCGCTGCTCCAGCACCGCAGTACCGGAGCAGGAAGCCATCGAACGTTTCGTGCCGAAGCTGCAGCAAGTTGCGCAGCAAATCGGTCAGGACTTCATCGACCAGCACAACACGGATGCGCTCGTATCGAGCACGACTCTCGATGGCGACATCGAGCTACCGGCAGAGTAGCGAACCCTTAGCGGAATACTGGCTTCTCCGGGGCCACGAGGCCCGTTTCGTCGACGCAAGCGGCGCGAATGTCCTCGATCGGCGGCCCGAAATTGAACGTCGGAATCTCTTCGCCCCGGCTCTCGCGCATCTCGCCGCGCAATGCCTCGGTTGCCGCTTCATCCACCGTGCCATTCTTGATCACGACACCGTAATCGCGGGCCCCGTCGACTGTCGCCAGATTGCGCTGCACGTCCGCCAGCACGAGTGCCGCGTCACGCTGCAGCGGGTCGCCCCAGCCGCCGCCGCCCCAGGTGTTGAAGTACAGCAGGTCGCCGGTCTCCACCTTGATGCCGTCGCATTTCGACGGTAGCCACTCCTCGCTGCCGTCGCCGCGCACGAGTCGCTTGGTCGAACGCATGCCGGTCTGCCCGCCAATCACACCCCAAGGGTACGTGAGCCAGCGCTCATCATGGATCGCAATTTCGCCGTCCGACAGGAAGCGATAGGCGACGCTGAGACCGTTGCCGCCGCGATGCAGGCCGGCGCCGCCGGAGTCCGGAATCGTCTCGTAGCGCTCGATCCGCAGCGGGAAGTACGACTCGATAAACTCGTTCGGCACGTTCGTAAAGCCGGGCCACAGCGAGTGCCCGTCCGGGCCGTCGCCGGCCGGTCGACCCGGAACCCCGCCGAAGCCGATCTGGAACAGCTGGAACCACTCGCCACTCTTGCCCTCACGTGTGTCGTAGCCCGAGTAGAACAGGTGCGGCGAATCCGAGAAGCCCGCGGCATTCAGCATCTGCTCGGGCAAGCCCATGCCGAGCAACGCGCCGAGCACGTCGAATAGCCGCCCGAGTGCGTGGGTGCGGCCGGACAGCGCCGCCGGGAACTTGGGCTTGAGCAGCGTGCCTTCGGGAATACGGACGTCGACCAGGTCGTAGAAGCCATCGTTAAACACGATATGCGGGTCGACGACATTGATCGTAAACGACCCGAAGAACATCTTGAACATGTCTTCATTGAGGTAGAAGTTAACCGAGCTCTGCGCCTGCGGATCGGTGCCGTCGAAATCGAAAATCGCGACATCGCCCTCGCGCCACATCGTGCACTTGATCTTGTACGGCCCCATGCCCATACCGTCATCGCAGATGTAGTCCTCGAATACGCGCGGTTCCTCCGGAATGAAGTTCTGGATGATGAACTTCATCGCCGCGTGATTGCGCTCGAGCATGATGTCCATCGCGCTGAACAGGATGTCGTCGCCGAAACGCTCCGCCATCTCCACGCAGCGACGCCCGGCAGTCTTGCAGGCCGCGACCAGCGCGTTCAGATCGAACCGGTTCCACTGCGAGGTCCGTACGTTGTGCAGAATGAGTTCGAGCAAGTCGCTCTGTAATTCACCCTTCTTGTAGAGCTTGGTCGGCGGGATACGAATACCTTCCTGGTAAATCGTCGTCGCCTTGATCGGGATCGAACCGGGCACCATGCCGCCGTTGTCGGACATGTGGCCGAACATCGCGGTCCACGCGATATGGCGACCGTCCTTGAAGACCGGCATTAGCACGATCCAGTCGGGCAAATGCGAAACGGCCGCGTTACACATATACGGATCGTTCGTCAGGATGATGTCCCCTTCCTCGATCTCGTCGTCATACGCCTCCATGAACGGGCCGATGAACGAACCGAACTGGCCGACGACCATCTTGCCTTCGGTATTGGCGATCATCGGGAAACAGTCGCCCTGCTCACGAATGCCCGGCGACATCGCCGTGCGAAACAACACGGCATCCATCTCGATCCGCGCGTTCTTGAGCGCGTTCTCGATAATATCGGCGGTGACGCCTTCGACCTCTACTTTCTTGAGAGGAGTGTCGTTGGTCTCGATAATTCTTGCTGCCATTGCTCTAGCTCCTCAGGTTACTTGCTCGGGTTGATCAGCAGGTTGCCGATCTTGTCCACCTTGGCCTCGTGCCCAGGCAGAATGACCGTCGTCGAATCCATCTCCATGACGATGGACGGACCCGGGACGACGATGCCCTCGTGCAGCTTCGTTCGATCATAGAGCGGTGCATCGTGCCAGCCGCCCTCGTAAAAGAATCTCGATTCATGAATGAGGCAGTCGGCCAAGGCCGCATCCGCCGAGCCGAATTCACGTGCCGCGACTTCCCTGGCCCGCGCCTTGACGACGGCCCGGATCATCAGGATCTCGTGCCCGTCACCCAGCTTGAAGCTGAACAGCTGGTCGTGTTCGGCATCGAACTGGTCGGTGATGACCGCGACGCCCTTGCTCTTGAGATCCGCCTCGGTGAACTCGAGCGTCAGCTCGAAGGCCTGCCCGGCGTAGCGGATATCGGCCTGATAAACGACCTCGAGATCGTCCTTCGAGATGCCGTCCGCGATCAGTTCCTGGGCCGCGCGCTCGCGCAGTTCGCGGAGGTCCGAAAGCAACTGTTCGGCCGTCGTATCCTCGGCCATCTTGATGTAGGTGCGGGTCGCCTCGTCCTGCACCGTCGTGGTCGCGTCGCCGTATGCGCACAGGACGCCCGGACCCGGCGGAATGATGACCGGCCAGGCGTCCGCCAGCACGCCCATCGCGTTCGCGTGCAGCGGACCCGCGCCACCGAAACCGACGAGCGCAAAATCGCGCGGGTCGTAGCCTTGCTCGACCGACACGAGTCGTAGCGCGCCAAACATCGACTCGTTGACGACCTTGATGATGCCTTCGGCGGCCTCGAGGAGACCGATGCCGAGCGCATCGGCGACCGTCTGGACAGCCTTCTCCGCGGCATCCTTGCTGATTTCCATCTTGCCGCCGAGCTGCACATCGGATGGCAGGTAGCCGAGCACGACGTTCGCGTCGCAGACGGTCGGCTTGTCGCCGCCCTTCATGT
>JBPCXI010000008.1:0-12294 GCA_051008895.1 Gammaproteobacteria bacterium
ATCGTGCCGACGATGTGCAGTCCGAGGCGACGCAGGCGCAGATCGCTCCAGGCCGCGTCGAAACCGCGACTCCGGTCCATGGTGACGAGCCCCGCCGCCTGAATCTGGCCGCCGACACATTCGAGCAGCGCGACGACGCCAACGCGATTCAGCGTCCGACGCTCGTTGTCGTCGAGCGCGTGCGTCAGGCTGGATCGATAGCGAAAGTTCACCGCATCCTGCCCGCGCAACGACCACGTTCCCTGCCGCGCTTCGTCGGCCACGAGTCTGCCGACCAGCGCGCCAATGACGCTGGGCACCCGATTCAGCCCGGTGCCGGGCCGGACGCGCGGACGCGGGAAGCAGGTTACGACGTTCGGGCTGGAGAATGCCGACGACATGCGATCCCTGACGACATCGGCAACGCAGGTCCACGTTGACGGCGGATCCACGAGCAAAAGAGCGTCGCGCCGCCGACAGTAACGCTCGGCTGCGAACAAGGCGACCGGGCCGACATCCTCCGTGTCCGGCACAAGGCAAACTGCATCGATGGTCGGCACACTATCCAGCGCGAAGATTCCGGTGCCTTCTGTATCGCAACCAATCAGATCGTAATCGGTCAATGTCGCCTGCTCGCGCCAGTCATCGTCCGCGTAGACATATGAAGCGCCGATCTCGACACCCGGACTTCGCGTCGGGACCGGGCGCATCAGCGGCGTCGCGCCGTCGATGCGCACGAGCGCGGACTCGACCAGCGCGTGTGCGACGAAGTCGGTATCGCCGGGATCCATCGACACCGCACGGTATATCTCCTGCTCCTCGACGATCGGTTTGTCGCGCGACGCGAGGCGATGAACGACGAGGTTGAAACGCTGTTCCTCGTGCGCGGGAATGCCGTCGTAATCGATCGACGCGCGCAAGCACTCGTGTGGCCCGGGATTGATCGCGTTCAAGATGAGGTTGCCGTCGGCACCCGGCAGGACGATATGATGCCGCCGCTCGGATCCCGACACCCTGACGAACACCGCGCTCGTGCCGCCGTTGTCGAAGAATTGCGCCAGCATGTCCTGCACGCGGCTGCGGTGCCCGGGCGCGCCGAAGCGACGACGGTACTCGTCGTCGCCGCGCAATGCGACGGGGATGCTGACACTGCCGCGCGGCGACGAACCGACGAACGCGACGACGGCCTCGCGACGAAGCGCGAGCCGCTGGCCACGTGCCGGGCCTTCCTGCACGAAAATTCGACTGTTGGCAGACTCTGTCAACAGGCACACCAGGCAAACAACAACAACTCGATAGTCTAAACGAGCCGTCGGTAGCGGGGAAGGTTCGCGTTAATCGAAATTTTGATCCGCGACGCGGTTCTGCTCGATGATGTTGACCACCGGTCGGGCCGCGCGAACGGTCGCGGAGGTATCCGGACGCCAGCTGATTACCGACACCGGAAATCCTCGCGCTTGTTCAGCCAGGCGGAGAATTCGTTCTTCGTCGAGCAGTGTCACCTCGTCCGCATAGCCGACGAGGCCGGCGCGGGCCTGTTGGACGAGACTGGACTCGAGGTCGCGCTCATCGTCTTCGAGCTGCGCATGTGCCTCGAACACCAGGTCGTTGCCGGACTGACCGAACAGGAACGGTTGATTGACGATGCGCACCTCGACACCGATGTCGACGCGCTCGTAGAGGCTCTCGATGTTCTCGGGAAACAACCGCACGCAACCGTGACTGACGCGCATGCCGACACCCGCCGGCTTGTTCGTACCGTGAATCAGGTAACCGGGCAAACCGAGGCCCAGTACGTAACGGCCGAGCGGATTGTCCGGCCCGGGCGGCACCTGCCGCGGCAACGGATCGCCGGCCTCCTCGTGTTCCTTGCGCACCGACGCCGGCACGAACCAGACCGGGTCACGGGCTTTCGCTACGACCTCCGTCGCGCCGGTCGGCGTGGCCCAGCCCTCACGGCCGATGCCGATCGGGTAGGTTTCGACGATCCGCGGTTCGCCGTCCGCGACCGGCGGGAAATAGAACAGGCGCTTCGCCGCGATGTTCAGCACGAGTCCCTCACGCGGCGCCTCGGGCAAAACGAAACGCGTGGGCAATACGACCTCTGTGTCCGCGCCGGGCAGCCACGGATCGACGTCCGGATTCGCCGCAACGAGTTCGTCGTACCCAAGGCCGTACGCACGGCCAATGTCGACGAACGTGTCTTCGTGATTCGTGCGGATGACCTGTAGCTCGCCGACGACGTCCTGCCGCGGCTCGATTACGTATCTGCCGCCGAGGATTGGATCCGTCTCGGCGATCCGCTGTTCGGGCCACTCGTCGAGCACCGGGCTTTCGATTGTCGTGCAGGCCGCGGCGAGGAATACGACCGAAACGATCGCGACGATGGGCAGACCGCGCACGATACTCACCCGTGTGCCGCCTGCGCTGTCGATGTCGACGCGGGTCCGCTCATGGCTTGCAGTCAGGCACTTTGCCGGCCGCTTTCGCGTTGTTGTAGTTGACCAGTGCGCTCGGCAGCTCCGCGATAAGGTCCTCGATGCGCGTGCCCGACGATGGGTGCGTCGACAAAAACTCCGGCGGCGCACCCTCATTGGCCTTGTCCATGTTCTTCCATAGCTTGACGCTCTCGCGCGGATCGAAGCCCGCGTTGGCCGAATAGACGAGCCCGACCGTATCCGCCTCGCTCTCCTGCCCGCGGCCGTAGGGCAGCATGAGCCCGAGCTGCGCCGCGACCTGCACCGCGTCGCCCGCGTAGCCGCCGCCGAGCACCGCACCGGCTGCCGTCGCGCCGATCTGCGTCGTCATTGCCTGGTTGGCGCGCTCGACGGAGTGGCGCTGCGTGACGTGCGCGACCTCGTGACCGATGACCGCGCCGAGCTGATCCGGATTTTCCGCGACTTTCAGGATGCCGACGAACACGCCGATCTTGCCGCCGGTCATCGCGAACGCGTTGACCGCTTCTTCGTCGAAGATCTCGATCTCCCAGTCCATGCTGCGGTACGGCTCCTCGAGTTCGGCGATGATCGCATCCGCGATGCAGAAAACATAACTGCGTACGTTGACGTCGTTCGATACGTTCATCGAGTTACGCATCTTCTGAAATTCAGTGTCCGACTGAATTTCGATTTCCCGCTCGCTGACGAACGGGATGCTGCAGCCGACGAGGACCGTCAGCAGCAAGCCGATGGCAAGTCCGAGTACCCTGTTCATCCTTGTAACGTCCTCATTGTCTCGACGTGGGCCTTATCGAAACCGACTGCCAAGTTCCCGCTCGGCCATCCACAGACTGACGCGCTCTAGCGACGACTCGAATGCGGAAGCCAGTTTTTCCTGCAGGCTCTGCTTGCCTCGATAGCTTACCGTAAAAATGTCCGCATCCTGCACGGCCGCCATCAGGTAGTCGTCGCTGGTGCCGATCTGGTCTATTAGACCGAGTTCGCCGGCCCGCGTTCCGTACCAGTGCTCCCCGGTCGCAACCGACTCGACGTCGAGGTCAGGGCGATGCCGCGCCACCAGCAGCTTGAACAGAACGTGCACGTCCTCGAGCTCCTCCTTGAGCTTCTCACGGTCTTCCTCGCTGTTACGGCCGAACATCGTCACCGTCCGCTTGTACTTGCCGGCGGTGATCTGCTCGAAATCGACGCCTTTCTGTTCCAGCGCACGATTGAAGTTCGGTATCTGCGCGATCACCCCGATCGAGCCGACTACCGCGAACGGCGCCGCGATGATGCGGTCGGCGATACAGGCCATCAGGTACCCGCCACTGGCGGCGACCTTGTCGATGACCACGGTCAGCGGAATACCGCGATCCTTGATGCGCTGCAGCTGCGATGCCGCGAGACCATGTTCATGGACCGTGCCGCCCGGATTCTCGAGCCGCACCACGACCTCGTCGTGTTCTGTCGCGACCCCGGCGACGGCCGTGATCTCCTCACGCAGGCTCGCAACGTGCGTCGCCCGAATGTCGCCCTTGAAGTCGAGTACGTAAATTCGTTTGCGGTGATCGTCTTTGGTCGTCGCGGCCTTCTTGTTCTTCTTATCGTCCTTCTTCTCCTGCTTCTCGCGCTTTTTCCAGGATGCCTTGTTCAACACGGCGCGCTGCAGCGCATCCGCCATCTCCCGATACTTGTCGTTGAGTTTTTCGACCTTGAGGCCACCGCGCGCCGGCGCCTTTCGCGACAGCCCGGCGATCATCGTCAGAACGATGGCGATCGCCACGACGATCGTGACCGCCTTGGCGAGGAACATGCCGTACTCGAGCAGGAAATCAATCATAGGTGGTTGGTCCTTTAGTCACCCTGTGTCGGCGGCGAGGCCGACGTTGTTCTTTTCGAGCGCGCGCTCCGCACGATAGCTGGAGCGAACGAGCGGACCGGACACGACTTCGACGAATCCGCGTTCGAGGCCAAGCTCGCGGTAGCGTGCGAATTCGTCCGGATGAACGTAGCGCTCCACGGGAAGGTGGTTGGCCGTGGGCCGCAGGTACTGGCCGAAGGTCAGCAGGTCAACGCCGACACCGCGCAGATCGTCCATCGCGACGACGATCTCTTCGTCGCTCTCGCCGAGGCCGAGCATCAGGCTGCTCTTGGTCAGCAGGTCCCCGCGCCGGTTTTTCGCGGCCTCGAGTACCTGCAACGATTGTTCGTAGCCCGCCCGCGGATCGCGCACGCGCTCGGTCAGGCGCTCTACCGTCTCGACGTTGTGCGCGAACACCTGCAACGGCGCATCGACGACCTGGTGCACGGACTCGGCGTTACCGCGAAAGTCCGGGGTCAACGCCTCGACGTTCGTTGTCGGGTTGACGTCGCGAATTGCTTCGATGCACGCGGCGTAGTGTGCAGCGCCGCCGTCGGCCAGATCGTCGCGATCGACCGAAGTCAGCACGATGTAGCGCAGATCCATCAAGCGGACCGACTCGGCCGCATTGGCCGGCTCATCCGCGTCCAGGCGTCCGCCGGGGTTACCCGTATCGACCGCGCAGAAGCGGCATGCGCGCGTACAGATACTCCCCATCAGCATAATCGTCGCGGTACCGGCGTTCCAGCACTCACCGACGTTCGGGCAAATCGATTCCTCGCAGACCGTCGCCAGCCGATGCTTGCGTACGTTGTGTTTGACCGCCGCATGTCCCGCGCCCGTCGCAATCCTGGCACGCAACCAGGGCGGCTTGCGTTCGGTATCAACGTGCGCCCAGCCGCGGCTGGCACTGATGCCGTTGCGCACGGCCGCAATGCCGGACTCTGTCCGGTATTTCTCACCGCTCTGCACGACCGGGATGCCTTTGAACTTGCTCACGAAATCGATCCGCCTCAGCCTGGGCGCGTATTCTCGCACGGACCCCGGTGGCAGGGAATGGCGCCTCCGAACATGAGGCAGGAAAAGTATCCGCGGAAAAAAGCGGACATCGTGCACGAGCCATCAGCGCAGAACCGGCAGGCAAAAAAAAGCCCGGCTACAAGCGCCGGGCAATACAGGGGGAAGCCAGTAGACCGATTTACAGCCGGTCAGTATTCGAAATCGGTGCGTGTCAGTGCAGTCGAGACCAGTTCAACAACTCGACGTGCTCTTCCTCAATCTGGAAGTTCTGCGCGAGCAATGCCTCGATGTCGGTCGGGTCCAGGACCTGATCGACGCCGTGAGTCAGTTCGACCACGCCGCTATACTCGTCGGCAGCGGTCTGCTCGCTCGATCGAAGCAAAAACCTTGTGTAATACTTCGCACGCATGGAAGACACACTATGGAAACAGGGTTGGGATTACTGTGAGCGAGCGCACAAATCGACTAGCCGTCAGCGCCATCGAGCTGTCCGTAATGCGGACAACGGCGCTTACCCGCCCGCGTCCGACCGCGACTGCATTCCATAGATTGCTGTTTTTATTGCGTTTCCTGCTACCTATTGCCGTGCTCTGCGCACTGTCGATCGGCGCCAATGCGGCGTCGGAGGGGGTGTTCGCCGGTGCGGAACAGGCGCGCGCGACGGCCCTGGCAGCTGACGCGGCTGCACTGTCACCGAAGACCTTTGCCCGTGCCGAGGCCGACCTCGAAGATGCACGCAAGGACGCTGCGAAGGGCAGGAAAGCGGACCGGATTCGCAGGAACCTCACCGAAGCGGAAGGCGGGTTCCGCAAGGCACTCGAGAACGCGGAGATCGCAGCGCTGACGTTGCGCGACGAAATCGACAGCCGGGACGCGGCGCTCGCGGCGCGCGCCGATGAACTGGTGCCGCGCGAAATGACGGACGCGCTGGAGCTGTTCCTGACGGCGACCGTGACGCTGGAGAAAGGTAATCTCAAGGGCGCGCAAAAGGCAGGTCTGCGAGCGAACGACGCGCTGCGGGCGACCGAACTGAATGCGATCCGTACCGAACACCTGTCCGTCGCGAAGAGCCTCGTCGCGCAGGCGCGAGCGGCAGACGCCGAGGAATTTGCGCCGCGCACGTTCGCGCGGGCGGAAAAATTGCTCGCCGACGCCGACGCGGCGCTCGTCGCGGACCGCTATTCGGTGCAGCCGGCGATCGAACTCGCGGCTCGCGCGGAGTACGAGGCGAGACATGCGATGTTCGTCGCCGCGGTCGCGGAGCGCGTGCGGCGCAAAGAGATCACACCCGAAGACGTTGTGATCGACTGGGAATCGGCGTTGGTCGCGATTGCGGATGAATTCGAATTCGATCCGGATCTGTCCGCCGGCTACGCGGCGACGCGGGATGAAATCATCGACTATGCACGCGAGTTCATCGAGCTGCGCGAGCGCGTCGAGCAACAGAACGTGCAGATTCTCGGACTCGAGGAAGAGATTCGGGACCTCGACGCGCGTCTCGGCGGCGCCGCCAAGGACCGCTCACAACTTATCCGCCAGGTCGAAAGGCAGGCTCGGGTCCGCGAGCAGTTCGAGCAGATCAGGAACACGTTCGCGCCGGGCGAAGCGATTGTCTTGCGCGACGGCGACCAGATAATCATCCGGCTCATCGGACTGCGCTTCGCGAGCAATTCCGCGAGGATCGATCCGTCGTTCGCGCCGCTGCTGCAAAAAGTCGATGCGGCGATCGATGTGTTTCCGCAGTGTTCGGTGATCGTCGAGGGCCACACGGATTCGATGGGCACGGTCGCGCGCAATCTGGCACTGTCCGAAGAGCGGGCCGGAGCTGTCGTGAACTACATGACGTCAGAGCTCAAAATTCCGGCGTTTCGTATTCGTGCGGTCGGGTATGGCGACAGTCGACCGATCGCGAGCAACAGGACGAACGACGGCCGGGTAAAGAATCGTCGTATCGATATCGTGATCGAGCCACGGCCGGAGTCGCTGTAGCGTCTAGCCGCCGGCGGCAAGCCACTCCGCTATCACCGCACCAACCTCGACGTTGGCCATGTAGCCATAGCACTTGTGCACGTTGAGCCCGTCCGGGCCGCGAAAATAGGTCTGCAGGTCAATGTGATCGGAAATGCTGTCCACCAGGCCCGCGTCGAGCATCGGGGCATAGTCGTCCGCCATCGACCGGTCGAGTGACGTCATCTCGCCGATCGCCGACATGTTGATCCAATGCCGTATGTTGTCCGGATAGCGTGCGGCGCCAATCTCCTGCGCGCCGATGAGCCGGTGCTGCGCGAAATTCAGGCCGAGCGGGCTGCCGATCGTTACGAAGGCGTCGACTGCGACGTTGCTGTTGCGCCGCCGGCTCAGCTCCCACAGCGTGTCGAATGCGATGACGGAACCGAGGCTGTGCGCAACGACCATGATCCGCGCGCCGCTCGCCATCGCATCCTCGAGCACGTCCGCGACGCGCGCCCGTATCCTGGTCGCGCGACCGTCTTCGTCGCGAAAATAGCGCTGGACGTCCAGCAACGTCGCTTTCATCGCCGGATTTCCGACCAGGTTGATCAGCGGCGGAAACCAGTCGCAGAGGAGGTACGCGAGCTGTGCCATGCGCTTGTGCCAGTGCCGGGCCTCGCGCACATCGCGGTCTTCGGGGCCGTCGAGGGACAGCAGGCGCTCTATGCCCGGCAGGTCGGGTTCGACCGACGTCTGTTCATGGTAGAAGAGCGTCGACCACGCGGCGAGCTCGAAGACCGTCGGGCGATCGGCGAGCGGCTCGACGCAGCTCGGCCGCGCACGGCGAATGCCGTCCAGCAGGCAGCGCCACAGCATTGCCTGGTGGTCGTCCGCGGGCGGCTTCGGCTTCATGCCCGGCACATAGATGATTCTTGCGTTGGCGAAGTTCATGTTCTTGAAATGCGGATAGTCGGCGATTCGGGTGCTGCGAACCGGTGGTCCGACTTCGGTAAACTCGGCGTAACTTTACCGGGCGCGCCGGGCTTTGCAAGACGCTAGCGCCGGAGCCCGAACGGAGCCTGAAGCATGAAGTACCTGCACACGATGATTCGCATCAGTAGCGTAGAAGAATCACTCGATTTCTATTGCGATAAGCTCGGGCTCGAGGAAGTTCGACGCTACGACGATCGCAACGGCCGTTACACACTTATCTTTCTTGCGCCGCCCGGCGATTACTCGAGCTTCATCGAGCTTACCCACAACTGGGATCCGGAGGAGTATGGCGAGGGACGAAACTTCGGCCACCTGGCCTACGGTGTCGAGGATATCTATGCGACCTGTCAGCGCCTGATGGATGCCGGCGTCACGATAAACCGGCCGCCGCGCGACGGGCACATGGCGTTCGTACGGTCTCCGGACAATATTTCTATCGAGCTGCTGCAGCAGGGCGGTGCGCTCGAACCCGCAGAACCGTGGGCATCGATGCAGAACACCGGGCACTGGTGACGGCGCCGCGGCCGCGCGCCGGGAACGGTCAGGCCGACTTGCGGCTTGCGGCCCGAAATCGACCGGTCTGCACGTGCGCGTCAGGCGCGCGAACCTTGACCAGGTTGCGGCCGGCTTCCTTCGCCTCGTAGAGCGCCTCGTCGGCCATCTGGATCGCGCCGGCCATGCTGCGCTTCGCTTCGGGATGCACCATCGCGACGCCGATGCTGGCGGTCAGGTAATGGTCCGTCGGCGAATCCTCGTGAATGATCTTCAGTTCGCGAATCGCTTCGCGCAGCTGCTCCGGCAATTCGCGGCCATACTCGCTTGCCGGTCCGTACAGAACGAGCGCGAACTCCTCGCCGCCGAAGCGTGCGGCGAAATCGAGGGGGCGCTGCGCGCTGTCGCTGATAACTTTCGCGACTTCCTTCAGCGCGTCATCACCGGCCTGATGTCCGTACAGGTCATTGAACGACTTAAAGTGATCGATATCGATCAGCATGATCGTCATCGGTTGCTGTTCGCGGCGAGACTGTCGCCATATGCGCTCGATGTACTCGTCGAAGCTGCGCCGGTTGTACAGGCCGGTAAGCCCGTCACGCTCGGCCAGCTGGCTGAGCACCTTTGACTCGAGAAACGACCGGCGAACCGTCTTCTCCAGTTGGTAACAGCAAATCGCGCCGGCAACGTTGACGATCAACAGCATCGACGTCGAGAACAAGGTTTCGGCCGGGTGCCAGCGCCAGGCCGAGAGCCCGACGATGTATGCCGCGGATATGACCAGCGCCGTGAATGCAGCGTGCCGAAACGGCAGTCCGAGCATCAACCAGACAATGAAGACCCAGGCGATCTCCGCGCCAAAATAGTAGGCGCTGCCGTCGATGCTTTCGCGCGTGACGACCGACGTTATCCAGAGTCCGATCAACAGAGCGCTGGCCGCAAGCAGGAACTGATACAAACGATGAAAGTCCGACCGTGTCGATGCCCACAGCGTCGAGAGCAGCGTCGGGAGCATGATGCCGAACGTAAACGCGATCTGTACCGGGTGAGTATCATCGCTCGACAGCATTATGCCGATGCTGATCAGCACGGTGGCGATACCGAGCGTCGGGAGCAGCCGCGACCGTTGCCCGCTGCTCTTGCTGTAGAACTGGCGAAATTCCTCTTCGACAAAGTCGGAAAACACGAGCCACGGGAAGCCCTTCCGCAGCTGGTCGGTATACGGCGACTTCAGGTTGTGGCTCGTCTTCAGAGTCACGGGATTGCTGCCTTGCGGGCCGGGCGGTTCAACAACCCCAAACCGTAGACGGACCGGCGGGTGCCGGCCATGGCGTGAATCACAGTTCCGAGCATAACGCCGCCCAAGTGTTGAGATATTCCCCGGGGCCGCCAAAATAGCGCTTGCGATGCCCCCGACCCCCACGAAAAGCCCGTCCCCGCCCCGTTGGGGCGAATCCCTGATCGCCGGCGCCGGCGCGATAGCCGCAATCGCGGTCGCAGTCGTCGTCGCACGCGCGATCGGCGCCGGCGGCGCGGCGGCCGATCTCACGGCGTCGCCTGAGCAGCGGCGGACGGATCTGTGCCGATTCGTCGACGATGCGTATCTGTCGGGCACGCTGTACGGGGGGCTCGAACGCGAGATCGAGTGGCGGGGTGACCGCATGCGCTGTGAGGGCGGGCCGCGACCCGACGGCGACGGTGTGCGGCTCGTCTTCGCCGCGCCCGCCGCCGCCGCCGCGGGCGACCGCCTCGTTTTCGTGATCGGGATTTCCGGCCCGCTCGGTTCGCTGACCGACGCGGAACGACCCGCGAACGTCACGATCATCGACGAAGCGACCGGCCGGTTCTTCAGCAGCGGCCAGCAGGACCGCTGCTGGACCACCGTGAAGTCCGCGGACGGGGACGGCACGCGCTACTTTGTCGCGGGCGAAGTCTATTGCGCCGGTAGCCTGCCGTCGCTGTCGGACGGCAGTTCCGTATCGTTACGCGGCTTCCGCTACGCCGGCCGCCTGGACATGGAGGTCTCGTAGTCGCGTGTCGCCACGATCACGATTCTTTGTTGCGCGCAGACGCTGTGGCGTCGCCGCGGTGGCGATGACCATGGGGATAACCCTGGCGATGGCGCTTGCCGACCCGGCTAGCGGCGCGCGGCCCGCGGAATACCTGCGCGGCTTCGCGCAGGCGCGCTCGATTATCGAATCGTCCGCGAACCGCTGCCTGCTGCTGGAACTATGGCTGGCCGAGACATCGGCGCAGCATCGCCAGGGGCTGATGCACATCGAGCAGCTGGACGAAGCCGAGGGCATGCTGTTCATCTACGATCGCGACGCGACCGTCAGCATGTGGATGAAAAACACGCGCCTGCCGCTCGACATGTTATTCATCCGTGGCGACGGCGAAATCGTGCGCATCGCGCGCCGCACGGAACCGATGTCGACGCGGTCGATCTCGTCAGGCGCAGTGGTAAGGTTCGTACTCGAACTCGACGGCGGCGCGACCGAGCGCTGGCAGATCGAGCCCGGCAACCGCCTGCTCACGATCAACTGAACCGATTGAACGGAGCTGGGGACATTCTGCTTTTTTCACGTCCCCGTGAAAAAAGCAGAATGTCCCCTTTATCTAGCGCTATCGTCGCAGAATGGCCCACCAGCGGCCGACGTTCAGCAGGCTCACCAGCGACACCGAGACGTAGGTCAATGCGGCGGCCTTCAGCAGCTTCCGCGCATGCGGCTCGTCACCCGGCTGCAGAAAATCGCCTTTCTCGAGCAACGGCAGCGCGCGACCGAAACTCGCGTCGAGCTCCATCGGCAGCGTGATCAGGTGAATCAGCGTGCTGAGGCCGAGGACGAGGAAGCCGCCGAGCAACATCAGCCCGCCCGCAACCGGCGCGCGCGTCGCGACCGTGACCAGTGGCGCGAGCATCAGGATCGCCGCGCCGAAGCGCTCGCCGGGCGCCGCGATCTTGACGAGTCGCGTGCGCCACTTCAGCGGCACGTAGCCGGTTGCGTCCTGATGCGCGTGGCCGACTTCGTGCGCCGCGACGGTGATCGCGGTCAGCGATCGGCCGTTGAACTTGTCCGGCGTCAGCCGCACGCACTTCGCGTCCGGGTCGTAGTGATCCCCCTGTTCGGTGATCTCGGCGCCGACGTCGGCGAGATCCAGCTGATCCAGCAGGTGCCGCGCGAGCTCACCACCCGTGCCTGGATAGCGATCGGCCGGTGCGCTGTAGCGGGTCATGATGCGTTTCACCCACCAGCTCGGGCCGAACACGATCGCGAGCAGCGCCGCTACCAGGGCCAGGATCAGCAGAGGCATGAGTCAGCTTCGCCCGACGATCGCGGACCCTGCACGGTCAGGACACGGGCGCCGGTGTGCACTTGATGACATAGCGCTGGTCATAGCGCGCCGGGTTGTATTCCATCGGATCGAAATCACGCTTGTCGTCGATTCGGTATCCGTCCGGACACATCTTGCGAATCTCGAGCCAGGCTTCGAGCCATGACATACGGATATCCTCGGCGACCGGGTCGTCTCCCGGATACTTCGCATCGATCATCACGT
>JBPCXI010000009.1:0-33225 GCA_051008895.1 Gammaproteobacteria bacterium
TTGAAAACGACTTTCATCAGTCCGAGGCTGTTGCTCGGCCCCGGTTGCTGCACGAAGCGATACGGAAATCTTTCGGCGCTCACGGTGGACCAGTCGATCGAATCCGCATCGACCTCGTCGCCGCGAAAGTTGTACACACGAAAGTCATTGTGTCGGATGAATTCGGGATCGCGTTTTAGCTTCGGCAGCAGGTCTTCGCTCGCGATCGTCGGTGGCACCGACCAGGTCGGGTTGAACACCAGCTGGCGAATCTCGCTCTGGAGGCTCGGTGTCGGGCGCGTCGAATGACCGACGATCGCGCGCGACGACAACACGCGATCTCCGTGGCTGACGACGTGCAGGACCAGTTCCGCCGCGTTGATCCAGACATACTCGTCGCCGAGATCGCGCGGGAGCCAGCGCCAGCGCTCCATCGCGACCGCAAGTTGCTCGATGCGCGCGGCGACCGGGACGTTCATCGCGGCGCGCGTCTCGGCGCCGATCACGCCGTCGACGACGAGGTTGTGCCGTGACTGAAAGCGACGCACCGCCGCGAACAGCCGCGAGCCGAACAGCCACGCGTCGGCTTCGGTGTCGCCGACGAAGTCGCCGGTTTGCCTGAGGCGCCCGCGCGCGATTTCGACGCGCGCGTCGCGGACGCCGACGTACAGCACGGGCCCATCGGGCAACGCCAGCCAGCCGCCCTGTCGACGGATCTCGAGATAACGGCCCATCGCCTGGCGCAGCCGGTGATACTCGGAATGCTCCGGCGCGTATCGCGCCGCTTCCGCCGCGACGGATGCATCTCCGGAATACTCGCGCCGGGGAATATGCCACTCGGGATCGACCTGGGGTGCAACGCGACCGCGCGCGAGATCCGTGGTGTACCTGTGCCAGCTCTCCTCCAGCGATGTGGCAAATTCCGGGTCGACACCCGGCGCACCCCGGGAAAGGAACGCCTGCAGGCGCGCGACGTCGTAGTCGGACGGGCTGAGCCCGTGCGCGGCAGCGGTGCGGAGCGCCTCGAAGCGCGCCAACTGCGATTCGCTCACCTGTTCGGACATGCTTGGCACGACGTCGGGCGTGCCGACCGCGGCGCTCGACTGTCGCGGCCCGAGCGCGAATACGACACACAGCCCGCCGGCTAACGCAACGCAGCGAACGGTGATGGAATATATTGAGGGCGCAGTCTTAGCCACGCGCGCGACTATAGCCGCTGTGACGACGGACTAAAACAGCTCAGTGTCTTCGCCGGCGAGCGCGGGAGCCGATCAGTCCGAGCGCTGACAGCATCAACCAGCCGGCGGCCGGCAACGGTATGGGAATGATCGTAACCGACGCGTCGAAAAAATTCGGTGCGAACGTCTTGTTTGTGCCGACAATGTTGATGAAGCTGCTGATGATACGGTCGCGCGGGTCGTTCAGGCCGAAGTTGATGACGTCGCCGGGAGAACCCATTGCCCGGAACACGAAGTCGCCGACAGGCGCGAAGTCCGACGCTTCGTCGAACTCGAACTTCACTGTCTCGTTCGCGCCGGTCAGGCCGACGAGCGGCGATCCATCGAGTACTGCAGGATCGAACGTCGAGAAGCTGACGTAGTCAGCCAGGCTGGCGGCGTAATCGACGAGTACCGCGCCGGTTATCAGCGCCGGATCGTGGTCGCCTGGCGCATCCTCAGCGCTCATATAAAGCCGAACATAGAAATCTTCACCTTGCGCGACGGTCGGCGTCAGCGGCAGCAGCCACACGTTTGCGGCGGTTGCCGACGAAGCCCATGACAGCGCGAATGCCATGGCAAGGCAGCATACAAGTCGTTTGCACATTGAATCTCTTCCCTGATTGTCGTCAGTCAATTCTTATGAGCCGCGTGCGGGCGCGAAACCAAGCGCACGAAGCTGCTTTCTTCAGGCGGGAATCTGGAAATGATTCGCAGAGTTGCTCGCTGCGGCGATCGCCGCGCTCATGTGCACCCTGCGTGACATGACGGTTCCCCTTATTTTAGTACCTAATGTTGCGCCATCGGGTACCCAAGGGTTCTCGCTTGATAATCTACCAAACGCGGGCGGCGGGCTCAATCGAAGGTTTACATAGTCCGGGTAATGGAACACCCGAACTGCAGAGACTTATGGTTAATTCGCGACAAGGGCCGCAAATAATACGTCGCAATGCGGCGCTTTCAGGGCTTGCGATGCATGGACTTGTCACCGCGCTGCAGCGGCGCATCCCAGGTAATTTCCGGGTCCACCGTGTGCAGGATCTTGCCGATTGTCGCATCGTCGTCGATACATTCGACGGTCAACGCCGCAAGATCAGCGCGATTGATCACGCCCATCAACGAATGATCGTCGGATTTGATCGCGGTGCCGCTCGCGGGATCCGACGTCATGCCGCCGGGCCGCAGGATCGTCGCATCAAGGCCGGATGCCATCAGGTAATCCTCGGCCTCGGTTTTCGCCGCCAGAATTTCACCGAGCACCTCGATAACCGTCGGAGAGACAACCGGCCGGCTGTCGCCACAACCGATCGCGGTGATCATCAGCGCTCGATCCACGCCACGATTGCGCGCCGCATCCGTAATGTAGCGAGCGCCAATCAGGTCCGGCCGCGGTTCGCCGCGTTTGCCACCGAGACTGATGACGACCGTGCCGAACGGCCTCGAATTCAACGCATCATCCACGGAACCCTCGTCGAGTGCGTCACCGGCGATCACGTCGATGCCGAGCGCCAGGAGTTCCATTGCATCAGACTCAGGCCGCACGACAGCTAAGACAGCGTCCCCGCGCGACGACAGAATCTTCGCGACTTCAAAGCCGGTGCCGCGCGTCGCGCCGAAAATGATGACACCGCCACGCTCGTTACTGGACATTTGCTTCTCCCCGGATCGGTTCCGGTGCCATTGTATCAGCGCGCGATTGATCCCGGTCGATGATGACGGCATCATGCTTGTGTCTCCCGGGCCGTGGGAATGTGGCCGGGACGGTGTCGCGAACGTTTGAGTCCAGGGTTGGCTCGTCATGCAGGGTCCCGGAACGTCCGGTTTCGCGCGGTCGTGGATTATCGTGATCGCGACGATTCTGTGCGGCGCAATTTTGACTGACGCAGCGGCGGCTGCCGAATCTCGCATTGCCGGCCGCCAGCGAGTTGCGCCCGACTATCCGCAACTCGCGCAGCGTGCGCTCGATCACGGATCGATTCCCATCATCGTCAGGTTCAAGGTCGACCCGCCAGACGGCCGCAGCCGGGCAGAGCGCAAAGAGGCCGGACGACGACGCCTGCAGGCGGCGATGGCCCGCAGCAACATGCGTTCCTTTGCCGAGTTTGCGCGATCCGGCCTGTCGGCCTACGCGGTGAACGCAGTTCAACTCGACGCGTTGCTCGACAGCGGCCTCGTCGAATCGGCTCGCGCGAGCGGTTTAGCCAAACCACACCTGCCGCAATCCACCGCGCTAATCGCCACGCCCGCCGCCCGTGACTACGGCCTGTACGGCAGCGGAGCGGCCGTCGCAGTGCTCGATACCGGCATCGACGCCGCGCATCCGACGTTCAGCGGCCGGGTGGCCCGAGAGGCTTGTTATTCGTCGAACTGGTCGACGTACAGCGCCACCAACCTGTGTCCGCTCGGCGGCGCTGATGACTTCACGCAGTACGCGCAGTTCGGGCCTGGTGCCGCAGCGCTGACAAAGTGTGTCGACGTCGACTGTTTTCACGGTACGCACGTCGCGTCGATCGCGGCCGGCAGCAATACGTCTTATACGGGGATGGCGCCGCAAGCTGAGATCATCGCGATCCAGGTATTCAGCCGCTTCGACGACGACGCCTGGTGCGGAGCGGGCATGTCGCCTTGCGTGTTGTCATTCGAGCACGACCAGCTGGCAGCGCTGGAGTACGTCGCGACCCTCAGCGGAACCTACAATGTGGCGTCGGTGAACATGAGTCTCGGCGGCGGCATGTTTTTCGCCGCGTGCGATTCGAGCAACCTGAAACCGGCGGTCGACGCACTGGAGTTATTGGACATCGTCGTCGTCGCGTCATCAGGTAACGACAGTTATACGGGCGCGATCGGCAATCCCGCCTGCATATCCAACGTGATATCCGTCGGCAGCGTGCACGACACGAGCGACACCGTCAGCTCGTTCTCCAACGGCGCGACGATACTCGACATACTCGCACCCGGCGACCCGATTACGGCGGCGTATCCCGCAGGCCTGTATGCGACCGCGGCCGGCACGTCGATGGCCGCGCCGCACGTCGCCGGCGCGATCGCGCTGATGAAAGCGCACGATGCATCGCTGACATGGGCCCAACACAAGTCGTTGCTGGTCAACAACGGCAACCCGGTACTGGACACGCGCAACGGACTGACGTTCCCGCGCCTGAATATCGGCGCGACTGCGCAAGCGCTGATCGGCGCGCTGGCGGGCGACGCGAACCACGACGGCGCCCTCGACACCGCGGACCTGCTGCTGGTCCAGCGGCATATTGTCGGCGCTGCGACACTCGGCGCTGCTGCATTGCTCAGGTGCGACCTGTACCCGCCCGGCGATCCTGACGGCACGCTCGATATACCTGACCTGGTGTCGCTGGAACGCCTGCTGCTCGGCTACCCTGGCCCGTGAACCCTGGCCCGTGAACCCTGGCCCATGAATCCTGGCGTGACCGACACACCGGCAACCCAACGCTGGATCGCGCATGTCGATCTCGACGCGTTCTTCGCGAGCTGCGAACAGCGCGATACGCCCGCTTACCGGGGGCGGCCGGTCATCGTCGGCGCGACGCCCGGCAATCGCGGCGTCGTGGCAGCCGCGTCTTACGAAGCGCGGGAATTCGGCGTTCACTCGGCGATGCCGATCTCCGAGGCATACCGACGCTGCCCGGACGGGGTCTATCTGCGGCCCGACATGCAGAAGTATAGCGACGCGTCGCGGTGCGTGTTCGAGGTGCTCAAAACCGTCACGCCGGTCGTCGAGCGAGCGTCGATCGACGAAGCCTATCTTGACGTCGGCGGGCTCGACAAATTGATCGGATCGGTCGAGGCCATCGGCGCCGAGATCCGCGCGCGGGTGCTCGCGGAGACGCAGCTGACCGTGTCCGTAGGCATCGGCCCGAACCGTTTGATCGCCAAGCTCGGCTCCGAGGCCTGCAAGCCGGACGGGCTCCGGGTCGTGCAGGCGGGCGAGGTGCGCGAATTCATGAGCCCGCTGCCGGTATCGGCGCTCCGCGGCCTCGGCCGGCGAACGCAACAGATCGTCGACCGCCTCGGGATACGCACGGTCGCAGACCTGCGCGACTATCCGCTCGAGCGGCTCGAGGACGCGCTCGGCCACCGGTCCGCGGCGAGTTTTCGCCGCCAGGCGCTCGGCATCGCAGCCGACAACGTCGTTCCCGACCGACGCCGCAAGAGCATTTCCAAAGAGACGACGTTCGGGAAGGACGTAACGGATGCCAGGGTTCTGCGCGACCGGCTGCGGGAGCTCGCGGCCGGCGTCGCGCGGACCGCGCGCCGCGAAGCGCTGGCCGGTAGTACGGTGACGCTGAAGATCAGATTCGCGGGCTTCGAAACGTACACGCGGCAGAAGCAACTCGCGGCATCGACCGCCGACGAGCGCATTATCTTTCGCACCGCATGGGCGTTATTTACCGACGGCGGCTTGCCGGTTAAGCCGGTACGGCTCATCGGCGTCGGCATCAGCACCTGGCGCGACGACGCATCCGGCCAGACGGATCTGTTTGCCGAGGCGGATGCTGCGGAAGCGGACACCGGTCTGCTCGCGACGATCGACAACGTCACCGAGAAGTTCGGTAAAGGCATGCTGCAGATCGGGATGTCGCGTGGATCGACCCGCGACGAACGAAAATAACGGCGCGGTCAGGTCGCCGGAGTCGACTCTAGGGATCGCGCGTGGTCGAGTCGCCCGAATCCCAGACGATCTCGATATTGCGCGCGTTTAGCAGCCCGTCCGGACTCAGATACTCGTGACCCAGCCCGGTGTCGTCGAAGTCCACATCCAGTCGCCGCTCGAAATCACTCTGCAACACGAGTTCGCAGCAATACAGCTTGTCGTCTTCCATGTCGAACCGCGTGTCATACGGTGCGTCCTTATATGACAGACACTTGTCGATGACTTGCTCGACGTATGGCTTGTCGAACGCTTTGCACTCGAGCAACACGACGCGGTCCGCCTCCCGGCAAAGGTCGTAGAAATGACTCTGCGTGTAGTTCTTGTGCGTCATCTCGGCGATTTCGAACGGGCTGTCACCGCCCTTTGCAACACACAAAGCCGCATGCGAGAACTCGCCGGGAATCAGCATCGTCGTGAGCTTCTCCTTGTCGACGGAGAGAATAATCTGGCCCGGCTGTAGTACGCGATAGCCCTCGTGATACTTGTCGCCACAGATGTCGTTGTGCGCGGTGGAGAACCGGATATGAGGCAGCACCCGGCCGACGAATCGCTTGTACAGCTTCATCGACACGATCTTTTGCTTGAGTCTTGTTTTCATTGTCGCATCACGCCCATAGGACCAGCGCGCCGTCGATTATCTCATCTCCCGCCGGCGGAGCAACTGACCATGGCAACGCGAGCCCGATCGGGCACACGGATACCCGGGCCACGGCGCCCGGTTCATGCGAGTCGTACCAGAGCGGCTAGGAGTGCGCGCGTGCGTCTTTGCCGCTACGCCGCCGGAGACTTTTCGCGGTCTTCCTCAGCTCGCTGAGCATCGAGGTGTGCTTGCGAAAGAACTGCCGTCCATGCTCGTCGCGCGGATCGATGAACTCGCTGCGCTGTTGCCGCTGCCACAGGCGTTCTTCCCAAGCCGTTATCGACTCGCGGTTCTTCACGTCCAGGTGATCAAGAACGGGCTTATAGCCTTCGTTATATGGGTTGGCCATGACATTCCTTGTTATTGTTCTCAGCCAGCAGCGATTCTATTCCGGACCGCGAAATTCTGTGATTCAGGCCACGTCGTTTTGTTGAAAACGCCGCGATTCCGGGGAATTTGACCGGGCCTTTATCGGGTTATGTCAACGGTATCCGGCGCGGGCGCGGAGCGACCCGACACGATCAGCGACAACGCGAGCAGTGCGACGATGCCGTTGACGGCCGCCATCATCGTGAACGGCGCCCCGGGACCGAAGCGGTCGAATACCTGCCCGCCGACGACAGTCGCAAACAGGATGCCGAAGGTGCCGACGAGGCCGAACACGCCGACCGACGCACCGCGAATGCGCGCCGGCGCTTCCTGGCCGAGCAAGGCGTTGCCGGCGACGATCGCGCTTATCTCTCCGATGCCGAGCACGAATGTCGCGGCCGCCATTACCGGCATGTCGTACGGGTCGGCAACGCTGCCGAGGACGAAGTAGCCGACCGCGGCCAGCGTCATGGCGATACACATGCCCGTGACGCGATTGATGCGATCGAGGATCATGCCGAAGATCGGTGCCCACAAAACATTCGCGGCGAGTAGCGCGGACATCGTGATACCGGCCAGCTTCAGCGCCTCGGCGGAATCGATGCCCTGCTCCGCACCAGCTACGCGAAACCACAGCGAATAGAACGCGCCAATGACGACCAGGTCGCCGCGCGCGGCGAATGCGGACGCATAGGACAGCGCGAGCGGCGGCCGCGTCCTGGCCGCGACGATACCGGCACGCAGGCCCGCGAACGGCGACTGCTTGGCCGTGTCTGCGGCGATGCGTCCGCTGAAAAACCCGACGCGAAAAATCATCGCCGCTACGACAGCCACGCCGGCGCCGACCCAGAACGTATAACGCCCCGCCGCCTCGGGTGAATGTCCGGCGGCGGTGAAAATGCCGGGCAGCCGCGCGAGGCCGAGCGTGACGGTCAGGATCGCAAAGCTCGTCATGAATGCGTTGAATCCGCCCCACTTCCCCCTCGATACCTCCTGTGGGTAGTCCTGCATCGTCGCAATGACCATGACCGAGGCGGTGGCGACGCCGATCGCGAAGATCAGGCGATACAAATAGAGCTCCGCCAGCGATCCCGCGAGCGGGAACACGACGAAGCCGATCGCCCAGATCAGGAACCCGACGATGATCAGCGGCCGGCGACCGGTACGATCCGAGATCGCACCGACGAGACCCATAATGATCAGGGCCGTGCCTTCGTGAATGAAATTCAGGTAACCGGTGACAGCGCCCTGATTTTCGACGGGGACATTGAGGATCTCTTCGAGTATGTACGGCTGGACGAAATTCAGGAACGTCACAAGCGTGACGAAGGTGAACGACGACACGAAATACGTGCACGCGTTCAGGCGGCTGACGCCGGGCGTCAGCCAGAACGGTCCGAACTTGATGCCGGCGCGATCCGGTTGCATGCGGTGGCCGTCGCGGTGCCGATCAGTCCAGCCGGCTCACTTCGATCGTGATTCGGCGAGTGCTCTCGTCCCAGTCAGAGATGTCGAAGTGACACTCGAGATGCTTCGCGTAGCCGTGGAATCGAGGCTGCGTCCACAATTGGTGGATCTTCTCCTCGGTGACGTCGCTCCAGATATTGCGCTTCCACCCTTTCTCGAGCACGCGCAGGTACGGTGACACCCAGCTCACGCGCGTCGGGCCGTCCCACTCGAAGCCTTCAGCAATCGTCAGGTTGCGGAAACAGGTGGGCGTCGTAACCGCATCGAGCGCGAGGCTGATGTCCCCGGTCTGCTCGATCCAGTACACGCGCTCGTGCAGGATCTCGTACATCGAATCGACATCGTGCGCAACGAGCTGCGGCAGCAGGTCGTTTTGCAGCCCGAAGTCGAAGGTCTTCAGCTGTTCCTTGACGATTGCATCGTTCATCTGATGCGCATACGGCATGCGCATCTGGTAGGTGCGGTACAGGTCACTGAGCAGTCGACCGAGCTCGGGTCCGCGATCAGCGGCGGGGCTCTCTTCCAGGCCAAGCTTGTTGGCGATCAGCGCGTCAACTTCAACCGCGATCTCCTCGGCATGCGCCGCGAAATTGTCTTCCAGCTCCTTCGCGTGTGCATTGAATGCCAGCCAGCCATGCATGATCGCGTCGGCGCGCGCCTTCTCTTCCGGAGTCATCGCGTCCGCCATCGACTGGCGAACGTCGGCTGCTGCTGTGCCCATGCTGGTACCCTTGTGTTCGTTTGGCCAAGATTCAGTCTGTGCGCCGCGGGGAACCGGGTCAAACGTGCACTTGAATTTTGGCTTCACCTGTCCGCAGGCCGCACCGATCCGCGCTATTTGGACACCCGAGCCCTCTTCCGCGCGGCTGCCGATTTGTCATACTCGGCATTCAGCGAGACGGCTCCGGAGCGATAAGACTCCGGTGAACGACGGCCACATCGACGTGAACGGCCAGGGAGAATAGTTATGACTCTTGCGGAATTGGGCGCCTTGGGCGAGTTCATCGGTTCGTTGCTGGTGCTGATAACGCTGGTAATTCTGATCATTCAGGTCCGAGAGGCGCACAAAGCGATTCTGGCGAATAGCTATAGTGAAAGCGCGCGGATGGTATACGAGGGCTTCGGCCACAGTTTTTCGAGCCAGTATCTGATGTCCGCCCTGGTGAAGGACAAAGACGGCAGCTCGTTGACCACTGACGAAGAACTCGCGCTCACCAATTACTGGCACGCACTGATTCGTCGTGCGGAAGCCATTCATTATCAGCGGGCGCAGGGCCTGATTTCCAAACAGCGCCTAGATCAGTTCGGCAATCGAATGGCCGTCGCGTACAGCATCTATCCGATGTTCAAAGTCGCCTGGAATCTCGACAGAAAAACGATGCTGACGGAGTTTCGGGATTGGGCCGAGGCATTCCTTGCCGATTGAGCCGTCCGTCCGGCCCGCATCCGTTTGGGCATCATCACGCTACTAGTCAATTAGCCGGCTCTCCGTCGGCGGCCCGCCTGACGGGTCGATCCGGAAAACCCTATTTGGGCTGCGTTATCCGCAGGCGGCACGCGGAATCGACGCCGAGTGTCAACGACCGGACAGAACTCGT
Organism: Gammaproteobacteria bacterium; assembly: GCA_051008895.1. GTDB lineage: Bacteria > Pseudomonadota > Gammaproteobacteria > Steroidobacterales > SMWD01. The sequence goes on from JBPCXI010000009.1 coordinate 9,955, forward strand.
CCGCGCCCGCGTTCAGTCTTGGAGAACGGCGCAAAAGCGCCGACCCAGAGGCAAACGAGGAGACACACGATGAACACGAAGCGATGGATCACGGGCCTGCTACACGGACTGCTGCTGATCTGCAGCACGCCAGTCGTGCTGGCCGACGGCCCGCTTGAGCTCGTTACCCACGACAGCGACGTCTACGGCATTCGCGCCGTGCAGGACGGCGACTACGAGAAGGGCATCGAGCAGCTGAAGGGCCAGCTCGGCCACGCGCGAATGGCGCACGGCAAACGCACGCCGGTGCTTATCGACCTGTGCGTCGCGTACACAATGGTCCGCGACTTCGAGGCCGCCGACGAGTACTGCAACCAGGCCGTGGATGCAGGCTGGTACCAGGGCCTTGCGCTCAACAACCGCGGCGTGATGAAGATGGCGCAGGGTGACTACGAAGATGCGATCGCGGATTTCCAGGCTGCGACCGAGACCCGCGGCGCGACGGCCGTCAGCAAGCGCAACCTGGCGCGCGCCCAACAGACGCTCGCGGCGCGCCGCGACGAGCCGGGCAACCGCTACGCACTGGCCGACATGACGGCCACGGCAAGCGCACAAGAGTGACACACCGGGGGGTGTGGGTCCGGCCGGTCCCCGCTTCCGGCATGGCTCGCGGCAATAGCGAAATGCCCTCAATATGCCGCTGCCATCCGGAACGGGGGCCGGTCGCTGACCAGTTGTGTAACAGATGGACGCACCGGCCCGGCGCACCAGCGCCCGACGATGCCCCACGGCGGTGCCGGGTCGAGCATAAACAGTCATTGACTCGTCACAATTTGTTGGTATCGTCGCGCACCTTGGAATTGGCACGAGACTTGCAAAACTCGTCCCGGACACGAACGAATATCCTTCCCCCAGGAGACCCCGACAATGCGCGACTACGAAGAACTGTTCTGGAATATGGGCCGCCCGATCTCACCCCCGCTCAGCGACGCCCCGCTGGACGAATGCATATTCGTCAAAGGCTGGGTCCTTCGGCCTGACTTCACCGACGAGGCATCGAACGACGCGGATGCGGAGCAGCCGGCCGCGGCCTAGCCGCCGTCCTGCAGGTAGTCAAAGCCGTGCTCGACGCTGAGCTCGGCCTTCGCCAGCTCCTTGCCGATATACGCGGCATGGTCGAGCTTCGACACCCAGCCGTTGCGAACAATCGTCAGGTAGATGCTGCGCGCGTCGCGGCCCTCGATCACCCGTAGCAGCTTGTCCTTATAAGAGTAGTGCTCGACGAGTATGAGCCCGTCACGGATGTCGACGACGAAATAGCCGGCCTTGTCGAGCTTGATCCGCAGCGGATCCTCGCCCGTCGCCGTGACCCGCTCGACATCGTCCGCAGCGCTCGCCCCGGCAGGTGCGCGGATCTCGACATCGGTAACGGCCGGCGCATTCGCGGCCAGCTCACGCACTTTGGCGTGAATCTCGGCCACGTCGGTACAGCCGATCATGACGACCGGTTCGACCTGTGCGCGGAACGCTGCGACCTCATCGGCCGTCGTGTTCGGCAGCATCGGCCGCATGCCCGGTGAACCCGGGATGCGTTGCCGGTCATCAATGCCGTTAGCGAACAAAGCGACCATGGTCGCGCCCGTCAGGTGCTTCGGCGGCTCGTTGCCGACGCACAGCAGAAATCGAATCGCCGGGTTGGAGATGATGTTCTTGACGATCTTCTCGATGCCGATGTTCTCGGTCTCGACCTTGCCGGTGATGCACAGTCCTGCGGGCGGGTCGGCCGCGACCAGCGGCGCGAGTTCGACGCTACCCAAAGTACAGACCGCCACCGACGCGGCCGGGTCGGAGACGAAATAGGTGCCGGCGACGTGCGGCCAAGCCCCCTGCTTCGGCTTCGTGCTCGCGAACGTGCGACTCAGCCAGAACCCGAAGTTCTCCATTTTGCTCGGCATCAGTCGCGCCGTTCGATGATCAGCACCTGGTAGCGCCCGTCCGGCCCGATATACCACGACGCGACCGTACTCGTGATGCTGACGATGATCGCGCCGAACAGCGCCGAGAAGAAACCGGCGACATGGAAGTCGTCCAGCATCGCCGCGACGAGGCCGAACATCGCCGCATTGATGACAAGCAGGAACAGGCCGAGCGTCAGCAGCGTGATCGGCAGCGTGAACAGGATCATCAGCGGCCGGATTACCGCGTTGACGAGCCCGAGCAACAGCGCCGCGACGATCAGCGTGCCGGCGCCGCTGATCTGGACGCCGGGCAGCAGTGCGGTCGCGAGGCCGAGGCCCAGCGCGATGATCAATGTGCGGACGAGAATACCAGCCATTTCCCGATTCTAGCTGCAAATCGAGCGGCCGTGGCTCAGTACAACTACTGATCGGCGATCGCGTCGAGGAAAGTCGCGCCGTGGCGCTCCAGCTTGACCTGGCCTACGCCGGTGATCGCCAGGAACTCCTGCGCATTGCCCGGCCGCCGCTGACTCATCTCAACGAGTGAGACGTCGCCGAAGATCACGTACGGCGGGACGCCCTGCTGGTCCGCGACGTCCTTGCGCAGATCGCGGAGCTTGTTGAACAAGGTCAGATCGTTCTCATCCAGGCTATCGGCCGAGCGCGGGGCCTTCCTTTTGCGCGCCTGCTCGCGGACCCGGGGTTTGGCGAGCTCCAGCGACGCCTCCCCGCGCAGCAGCGGGCGCGCCTGCTCGGTCAGTTTCAGCACCGAGTAGTTCGCGATGTCCTGCGTCAGCAGGCCGCGGTGGATGAGCTGACGCATGATCGATGTCCACTCGGCATCGCTGCGATCCGCGCCGATGCCGTACGTCGACAACCGGGCGTGGCCCAGGTTGCGGATCCGGTCCGTATCGGCACCGCGCAGCACGTCGACGACGTGCCGCACGCCGAAACGCTGGCCAACGCGGTAGACGCAGGACAGCGCCTTGCGCGCGTCCTCCGTCGCGTCGAATCGTTCCGGCGGATTGCGGCATACGTCACAGTTACCGCAGTCCGCATCGAGCTGCTCGCCGAAGTAACCGAGTAACACGCGCCGCCGGCAGGTCAGGCTCTCGGCGAAACCGACCATCGACTGCAACTTGTGCGATTCGATACGGCGCCGGTCCTCGTCTTCCACCTTGTCCAGCATCATGCGCGCCATCACGACGTCCTGCGTACCGAACAGCAATAGCGCCTCCGACGGCAGGCCGTCGCGACCCGCGCGCCCGGTCTCCTGGTAATAGCCCTCGATGTGCCGGGGCATGTCGTAGTGCACGACGAACCGCACGTTTGGCTTGTCGATGCCCATGCCGAAAGCGACCGTCGCGACGACGACCCGCACGTCATCGCGCAGGAAACCCTCCTGCACGTCGCGGCGCACGTCGGCAGACAGCCCGGCATGATAGGCGGCGGCGGCGTGACCCTCGCGCTGCAGGTACTCGGCCAGCTCTTCGACGCGCTTGCGCGACAGCGCGTAAACGATGCCGGCCTCGCCCGACTGCGTCCCCAGAAAGCGGCGCAGCTGATCCTTGGGCCGGTGCTTGTCGAGTACCGTGTAACGAATATTCGGCCGATCGAAACTCGCGATATAGCGCCGGGCGCCCGTCAATGCGAGTGATTCAACGATGTCCTCGCGCGTGTGCGGATCCGCGGTCGCGGTCAGCGCGATCAGCGGCACGCCGGGAAAATCGTCACGCAGCGCCCCGAGCGCCGCATACTCGGGCCGAAAGTCGTGACCCCACTGCGACACGCAATGCGCCTCGTCGATCGCGATCAGCGCGATGTCGATCTCGCCGAGCCGCTCGACGAAGCCGTTGCTCATCAGCCGCTCGGGCGCGACATATAACAAGTCGAGATCGCCGGCATGCAGACGCGCCAGGGTCTCGCGCGCGGCCGAGGCCTCCAGCGTCGAATTGTAAAATGCGGCGTTCACGCCGTTCGCAACGAGCGCGTCTACCTGGTCTTTCATCAGCGAGATCAGTGGCGATACGACCACTGCGACGCCGGGGCGCAGCAGTGCCGGCAGCTGGTAGCACAGCGATTTGCCGCCGCCGGTCGGCATCAGCACGAACGCGTCGCGGCCCGCGATCAGGCCTTCCACGATCTCCTGCTGGTATGGCCGAAACTCGTGCAGGCCGAATACCTGTCGAAGCGTGTTGTAAATCTGATCCATCAGGGCGACAGGCGGTCCGATCGGGGAATGCGCAGCGCCTATCATACCCATTGGCCCCGCGCCGTTCACCGCGGTATTCGCGGCGCATTTTTGTCGATTTGTAACAGAGAGCAGCGGCTTCAACTGAACGCTGAATCATCGGATAATAACAAGATGGTACTCCGATGTAGCAGATGGTTCCTCGTATTGCTGATCGCGCTGGTGGCTGGTTGCCGCGCGCCGGTCTACCTGATGCCAACGCCCGAAGTTATGCAGGACGCGCGTTTCGACGTATTCGCGGACAATCCTTACCTGCAAGACCTGGACACGATAACGACATACTTCGCGACGACGCGTAAACCCGCGAAAGCCGGCGACCGGAAGGTTTTCTCGAAGCATCACGGCGGCGCGGTGCGAATGGGTCAGGCTACGTTCCGGATCGGCGATGAAGGCGACGCGTGGCGTGCCCTCTACACGGAGTCGATGACCGTCGATGAGCGCGACCGGGTCGAGTTGTCCCTGATCGACACGGCTATCGAGGCATCAGCCGACCTGGAGCAATGGTCGGATACGCCGACCGATGACGTTCGTGAATTTTTTGCCGGGCTCAATCGCGAAATCGACGCGAGCCCGACGCAGATCCTCACCGTATTCGTGCACGGCGCGAACAACTCTTTCTACGAGTCCGTCGCGCGCGGCGCGCAGCTCCAGTATTTCACCGGCAAATCCGACGTGGCGCTGACGTATGCATGGCCGTCGGCCGGCTCTATCTGGGGATACAGTCACGATAAAAAGCAGGCGAATCGTTCGATCGGTGACTTCGCCCGATTCCTGAAATTGCTCGCGCTGCATAGTACTGCGAAGCATATCAACGTGATCGCGTACAGTTCAGGCGGGCGGATCGTCGGTGGTGCGCTGACTAAGTTGGGCAGGGACTATCCGGCGGATGACAAACGACTGGACGCGTCGAAAGCGCGCCGCGTGAACCAGGTATACATGGCGGCATCGGATGAACCGCTGCAGGCGTTCGCCGAGAACTACCCGGGTTATGCGCACATCGTCGACACGATTACGGTAACCGCCAACCCGGACGACGCGGTGCTCGGACTCGCGAAACTGGCCGACGGCGAGGTGCGACTGGGCAGTGTGGGTGGAGGTCAAAACGTAGAGAACCTGACCGACGACGAGCGCGAGCGATTGCGTGAATTGATCAACAGCGACAAGCTGAACTTTATCGACATGCAGATCGACGATATCAAGGGATTCGAGTACAGCCACGGCGCGTGGTACGAGAATCCGTGGCTCAGCACCGATGTGCTGGTAACGCTGTATATCGGCATCGATCCGGAAACACGGGGCCTGCAATCGTATCAGACCGCGCAGGATGTGAAGGTCTGGTATTTCCCGAAGGACTACCTGTCCGCGCTGAAGGCGACTCTTCTCGACATTTACGACTAGCCGGATTCGTCGCGCGAATCTGGTCAGCAACGTGCCCATCAAAATAATCACAGCTCTGCTTGCAGCGGCCGTCGGCATCATACTGCACGCATGTACGGTGCACGAAATCAAGCGCCAGGAAACGGTGCTGAATTCTGCGGTCGAGTACTCGGCAAGCCCGCTGGACTACCTCGTCTATTTGCCACCGACGTATGACGAGCCGCAAATCGCGTCGAATACCTGGCCGGTGCTGTTCGTCCTGCACGGCATCGTGCAGACGGGCAACGACCTCAGGAAAATCCCGAAGTACGGCCCGGCCGAACAGATCGAGGCCGGGAGAGACTTCCCCTTCGTAGTTATCAGCCCGCAGACGAACAACCTGGCCTGGGACGTCGACCGGACCGTGGCATTCATCGAGTACTGCCTCGCCCGTTACCGCATCGACCGGCGGCGTGTGTACCTGACCGGCGTCAGCTCCGGAGGCCGCGCCGTCTGGGCCGTGGCGGCCGAACGGCCGGATCTGTTCGCGGCGATCGCGCCGGTCGCCGGTTGGGGCGATGAGGCAGAAGCGCTTGCGACGGCACAGATCCCGACCTGGGCGTTTCACGGCGGCAAGGATCCGCTGATCTGGGTCTCTGCCGCCAAGAAGATGCAGGCGGCGCATCGGGCGGGCGGCGGCAACGCCGAACTGACGATCTTCCCCGATGCCGGCCACACGATCTGGGACGAGGTTTACGCCGACGACCTTCTATACGACTGGTTGCTGTCGCAATCGCTATAGCGCTAGTCGGCCGACAGCGCGCTCAATGCTCCGCGTCGGACTGGAACAGAAAACGCAGCTCCGCCGCGGCCTCGATCGACGTCTGGATCAGCGCCTCCTCATCGTGGCGCACCGCGAACTGCTGATCGAGCGTCTCCTCGTCGTGTTCGCGGAACGTTGCGATCATGTCGGCCGCAGCTTGTTCTTTGTAGCCCAATTCGTTCAATACGCGCTCGGCGACGAACAGGCTGGACAGAAACGTGTCGCGCAGAATCATGGAACAACCGAGTTCGCGCAGCGCGAGCGCATGATTGCGGTTGCGCGCGCGGGCGAACACCGGCACGTGTGGATAGCGCTCCCGAACCTGCTCGGCGATCTTCACCGAGGACTCGATGTCGCCGACGGCAAGCACGAACAGCCGCGCCTGACCGACATTCGCGGCGTTCAGCAGGTGCAGTTGAGAGGCGTCGCCGTAGTAGGTCTTATTGCCGTAGCGACGCACGAAGTCGACCTGGGTAGGATCGGCGTCCAGCGCGGTGAACGGTATCGACTGCGCCGCCAGCACGCGCGCGATGATCTGCCCGAAACGCCCGAAACCCGCGATTACGACGTGCGCCTCGCCACCGACGACGTCGTCGAACGGTCGCTCATCGGCTTCCGCGCTGCGCTCGCGAATTTTTGCTTCGACCGACACGAGAATCGGCGTCGCGATCATCGACAGCGTGACGACCAGCACGAGCAAGTCATACGTCTCTTTCGGCAGCAGATCGCCCGCGACCGCGGTGGCGAGAATGACGAAAGCGAATTCGCCGCCCTGGCTCAACAGCAATGCCATCCGCCGCGGAGAGCTTCCTTCCAGGCCAAACAGTCGCCCGAGCGGATACAGGATCAGGAACTTGCCGACGATCAGCGCCGTCGTGATCGCCAGAATCACGCCAGGCTCGCGCAGCAGCAGCCCGACGTCGGCCGACATACCGACGGCGATGAAGAAGAGGCCGAGCAACAGACCCTTGAACGGCACGATATCGGCTTCGAGCTGATGGCGAAACTCCGAGTCCGCGACCAGCACGCCGGCGAGGAACGCGCCGAGCCCCATAGACAGGCCCAGGGACTCCATCAGCAGACCCGACCCCAGCACGAGCAGGAGCGCCGCGGCCGTAAACAGCTCGGGCGATTCTCCGCTCGCCACGAAGCGAAATACCGGGCGCAGCGCGTAACGGCCCGCCAGCACGTACGCGATGAGAATCAGGATGACACGCCCGAATTCCGCGAACATTTCCGCGTTGGCCACGACCTCGGCATCCGCGGAGAACGCCGACGTCAGTGCGAGCATCGGCACGACGGCGACGTCCTGGAACAACAGGATCGCGAACGCTGCCCGGCCATGCGGCTTAATGAGTTCCTTGCGCTCCGCCATTAGTTGCAGCACGAATGCGGTGCTCGACAGCGACAACGCACAGCCGATCACGATCGCAACGGTCCAGTCGCCGCCGGTGAAGCGTGCGGCGACCGCGACGGCCGCGGCCGTAATCAACACCTGCAGCGAGCCGAGACCGAGCAGCAGCTTGCGGAACACCCACAGCCTCGACGGCTGCAACTCGAGTCCGATGATGAATAGCAAGAATACGACGCCGACCTCGGCGAAGTGCAGGATGTCCTCGGGATTGCCGACGAGCCCGATGCCGAACGGGCCGATCACGAGCCCGGCGCACAGGTAACCGAGCACATCGCCAAGACCAACTAGGCGAAAGATCGGCACGATAATCGTCGCCGCGGCGAGAAATATCGCCGCTTGCATGAATAGCTCCACAACTTGCTCCTGGTTCGAGTTTCGATCCGGTCGATCCGCTTATGTCAAAGATACCCCATCGCCCATTGCCTATTGCCTCTTCCCTGTTCGCAATAGCCTTTTGCCGAGAGCAAACGTCCGACTTCATGACGTAAAGTCGCATTCGACGACGCCGGCAATTCCGTACAATGGTCGGTAATAATAAGAATTGTCGCGATCCATGAATCAAACCTTCGCCGCGCTGGCGGCGTGCTGTCTGTTGCTCGGTGCTCCCGCGAGCGTCGATGCCCAGAGCTTCAGCGTCAGCAACCTCGACTTTTCCGGCCTGGGCTCGGTGTCATCCGGCACCTCGCTCGCGTTCGGTCCGGACGGCCGCCTCTACGTACTGCAGATCAACGGCACGATCGACGTCCTCAGCATTCAGCGCAACGGCGTGAATGACTATGTGGTGACAGCCGCATCCGAGCTGCAGCATGTCAAGAACGTGCCAAATCACAACGATGACGGCACCGCCGACAGCGGCACCAATCGCGAAGCCACCGGCATCGCGGTCACCGGCACCGCAACTAACCCGGTGATCTACGCGACATCCAGCGACGCACGTATCGGCGGCCCGAGCGGCGACAAGAACCTCGACACAAACTCCGGCGTCATTACGCGCATCGCGTGGAATGGTGTCGACATCAATGACCCGTCGGGATTCTGGGCCGCGGTCGACCTCGTCCGCGGGCTGCCGCGTTCGGAGGAAAACCACGCGACGAACGGCCTGGATCCGGTCACGATCGGTGGCACGGATTACCTGATCGTCGCGCAGGGCGGGCACGCGAACGCCGGCTCACCGTCGACCAATTTTGCATGGACCACCGAGTACGCGTTGTCGGCCGCGGTACTCGCGATCGACCTCGATCAGCTCGAAGCGATGCCGATTCTCAACGACGGAACGCGGGACTATGTATATGACCTGCCGACGGTCGACGACCCGACGCGCGCGAATGCAAACGGCGTCGACGATCCGAACGCGGTGGGTTACGACGGCGTCGATGAATTCGATCCGTGGGGCGGCAATGACGGACTGAACCAGGCGAAGGTCGTCGCAGGCGGGCCGGTGCAGATCTTCTCGCCGGGCTATCGCAACACCTACGACCTGGTCGTGACCGTGGGCGGCGCCGTTTACGTGACCGACAACGGCGCAAACGGTGGCTGGGGCGGCTTCCCCGAGAACGAAGGCCCGGCCGGCACGGTGACGAACAACTATCGGCCGGGCGAGCCCGGCAGCACCGGCCCGGACCCGGTCGACGGCGAACCGCAGGTGAACAACCAGGATCACCTGACGCTGGTCACGAACGATATCCAGAACTACGTCTTCGGCAGTTTCTATGGCGGACACCCGACCCCGATACGCGCGAACCCGGCCGGCGCCGGCCTGTTCGCGCGCGGCCCGCATTCGTCGGACGTCGGCGACTCGAACGGCAACGGCTACACGGATGACTGGTTCCGGACGCTGAACTTCGATCCGAACGCCGGCGGCGACGCCGCCGATCCGCAGCGCGCGCTGCCGGCCGACTGGCCGCCGGTACCGGTCGGCCTCGCGAATCCGGTCGAGGGCGACTTCCGCAATCCCGGCGGCACGAACCCGGACGGGCCGGTCGACGACATCGTTACGACCTGGAGCAACAACACGAACGGCATCGACGAGTACACCGCGTCCAACTTCGGCGGCGCGATGCAGGGCGACCTGATCGCGGGCAAGAGTGGCGGCAATCTGCATCGGGTGCAGGTGAATCCGGACGGCAGCCTGAACACGCTGACCCAAAATTTCGTCTCGGGCATCGGCGGCAACCCGCTGGGCATCACCGCCAACGGCGACGCCGACCCGTTCCCCGGAACGATCTGGGTCGCAACGTTCAACTCGAATATCGTCGTGCTCGAACCTCAGGATTTCGTGATCTGCGTGCTGCCCGGCGAGCCGGGGTACGACCCGCTCGGCGACAACGACTCGGACGGATACACGAACCAGGACGAAGACGACAGCGGCACAGACATGTGTAACGGCGGCTCGCAACCGGGTGACTTCGACAAGCTGGCGGGTGCGCCGCTGGTCTCGGACCTGAACGATCTCGATGATGACGCGGACGGCGTCACCGACGAGGCGGACATACTGCAGATCGGCGACCCGGTTGCGACAGGCAGCGACGCGTTCCCGCTACCGGTCATCAACGAATTGTTTTCCGACAACCCGCAGCTCGGCGGTTATCTCGGGCTTGGCTTCACCGGCTTGATGAACAACGGCGACCCGAACCCGAACTGGCTGAACTGGCTCGACCAGACCGACGCCGGGCCGAATCCGAATGACATTCTCGGCGGCGCGGTCGGCGCGATGACGATGCAGATGGGCGCAGGCACGGCGATCGGCACCGCCAACGACCAGACCAAGGCGTTCCAGTACGGCGTCGACGTCGACCTGACCGACGGCGGTTTCCGCGTCGAGGGACAGATGCTTAACTTCGGTGCCGGCCTGCAGCTCTACCCGTTCGCCGGCGACGGCGAACTCGGCATCTTTATCGGCGACGGCACGCAGAGCAATTTCATCCAGTTCACTGTCGACGACACCGGCGTCGAGGTGCTGCAGGAAATCGCCGATACGCCGGTCGTCGAACTCGCCTCAACAATCGCGGTCGGCAACCGGCCGACAGCGAGCCTGACGTTCCGGCTCGACGTCGACAGCGCGGCCGGCAGCATCGAGGCACTGTACTCGATCGACGGCGCCGGGTTCGCGAGCCTCGGCTCGCTGACAGCGCAGGGCGCGATCCTGAATGCGATCCAGCAGCCGAATGCGCCGCTGATCGCCGGCTTGATCGGCACGTCGAACACGCCGGGTGCCGAGGTCGAGGGCACCTGGGATTACCTGAACGTGATCGGCCGACAGCCGGCGGTCGAGGCGCCGCTGCCGAACGTCACGCTGCCGGTCGGCGGTCCGACGAATCAGAACATCGACCTCGATCCGTACTTCGCCGATGACGACGGCGACGCGAACCTGATCTATACGATCGAGTCGCAGTCAGACCCGAGCATCGGCGCAAGCATCGCCGGCAACCTGCTGAGCCTGACTTTCCCGCCGGCCCCCGCGTCGTCGACGATACTGATCCGCGCGACCGACGCGGGCGGATTGTTCGTCGAGCAGAGTTTCATCGTCACGATCACGGACCCGGTCGCGATATTTCGCCTCAACGCCGGCGGCGCCGAGATCGCCGCGATTGACGGCGGCATCCCATGGCAGCAGGACACGACGAGCAATAACTCGCCGTACCTGACCGTGCCCGGCTCGAACAACCAGGCCGCGTTCTCGATGACGAGCTACGTGCCTGCGGTCGACCTGTCCACGACGCCGACCGCGATCTACTCGACGGAGCGCTGGGCCGGCAACTCCGGTAGTCCGAGCATGGCGTATGGTTTTCCGGTCGCGAACGACAGCTACGAAGTCAGGCTCTACATGGGCAACGGCTGGAGCGGCGCGAACGATCCGGGCGAGCGAGTGTTCTCGGCGACGATCGAGGGCGTTGCGTACCCGGACCTGACGGACCTGGATCTGACCGCGACGTTCGGCCACCAGGTCGGCGGACTTGTCACACACACCGTCGACGTCGCCGACGGGCAGCTCGACATCGAGTTCTTCCACGGCTCGGCGAACAACCCGATGCTGAACGGCATCGAGATCGTCTCCGGCGTCGGGCCACCGGCGGGCGGCATCCCGATCATCGTGACGAACATTCCCGACCAGGCCAGCGCAGAGGGTGAGATCGTGTCGCTGCCGGTGATAGCCTCCGGCGGCGACACCCCGGCGAGCTACGCTTTCAGCGCGACCGGACTGCCCACCGGCCTGCAGATCGAACCGACGACCGGGCTGATCTTCGGCACTGTCGCGGCGGGCGCACACTCGGCGAGCCCTTACGCTGTCGCTGTCACGGTCGATGACAACGATGCGGACGCGACCGACACGGTCACCGAGAACTTCAGCTGGACGATCCCGGACCCGAACCTGATCCTGTGGATCGACAAGGCCGAGAACGAGAACTACACCGGACGGCACGAGTGCTCGTTCGTGCAGGCTGGCGACAAGTTCTATCTGTTCGGCGGGCGCGAGAACGCGCAAACGCTCGACACCTACGACTATGCAACCGATACCTGGTCCACGAGTGCATCGGCGCCGCTGCCGTTCAACCATTTCCAGGCGACCGAGTACCAGGGGCTCGTCTGGGTAGTCGGCGCATTCGAGACCAACAACTTCCCGAACGAGGATCCGGCCGACAACATCTGGGTGTTCGACCCGGCGAATGACGCGTGGACGCAGGGCCCGTCGATTCCGGTGTCACGCCGGCGCGGCGGCTCGGGGCTCGTTGTCTACAACGACAAGTTCTACATGGTCGGCGGCAACACGCTCGGCCACAACGGCGGCTACGTTGCATGGTTCGACGAGTTCGATCCGGCGACGGGCACGTTTACAACGCTCGCCGACGCGCCGCGGGCGCGCGATCATTTCCACGCGGTCGTCTACGGCGACGAGCTCTTCCTCGTCGGCGGCCGGCTGACCGGCGGCCCGGGCGGCACGTTCGCGCCGTTGATCCCCGAGGTCGACGTCTACAACTTCACGACCGGGACGTGGTCTACGCTGCCGGCCGGAAGCAACCTGCCGACCCCGCGCGCTGCGTCGGCGATGGCCGTATTCGACGACAGGATCATGATCATCGGCGGCGAAGGCAACGGCCAGGCCTACACCACCGTCGAGGCGCTCGACCCGATAACGTCGAACTGGGAGACACTGTCGTCGCTCAATTTCGCGCGCCACGGCACGCAGGCCATTGTTTCCGGCAACGGCGTGTACGTGACCGCCGGCTCGCCGAACCAGGGCGGCGGCAACCAGAAGAACATGGAGGTCTATAACCAGGACGTGCCGACCGGCGCGCCGAGTGTCGCCGGCGGGATGTCTGCGCCGGCGAGCGTCGAGCTCGCGGCAGGCTACCCGGCGACGATCAACGTCAGTCACGCTGCCGGCAACGAGGCGATCTACGCGGTGAGCGTGTCGATCACCGGCATCGACGCGGCCGACTTCGCGTTCGCGAACGCGGTCGAAGAACCGTTCCTGCTGCGGATCGGGGAGACGCGTCAAATCGACGTCGAGTACCTCGGCGTAGCCGACAACGCGACCGCGGCAGTCGAAATCAGCGTCGCTGGCGGTGCGACGCTCAGCGTCGACGTCGTCGCCGTGCCGGTCGCGACGCTCGACCGCGACGGCGACGGCATTCCGGACCTCGTCGAAATCGCCAACGGCCTCGACCCGCTGTTTGCCGGCGACGCGCCTCAGGATGCGGACGGCGACGGACGCTCGAACCTCGAGGAATACCTGGACGGCGGCCAGATCAACTCCGCCGACACTGGCGACGTTGACGGCGACCAGGCAGTCGGGGTCGGCGACCTGCTGCTGATGCAGCAACATCTGACCGGGCTGATCGGACTGGACGCGCAAGCGGTCTCACGCGGCGACTACGACCGTGACGGCGTACTGTCGCTACACGATCTGTTGGCTCTGCAGGCGCTACTGTCTCCAACACCATAGAGCGGAGCAGACAACCGGCGCAAAAAAAAAGCCCGGCACAAGGCCGGGCTCTTCCTAGCAATGACTGAGTCGGCGATCAGGCCGATTTCAGATTGCCGGCAGCGCTTTTGCCGCGGTCCGTTACGATGTCGTAACTGACGCGCTGACCTTCGGTCAGCGTTGCCATGCCGGCTTGCTCCAGCGCACTCACGTGCACGAAGACGTCTTTGTCGCCGCTCTCGGGCTCGATGAATCCAAAGCCTTTCGAGGGGTTAAACCATTTTACAGTTCCAATAGCCATATGGCCTCCAGATAGATATACCGCACACAAATCGGGTGCGGAAACGAACAACCTTGTCGTAGTGGATGATTTGAAGCGGACATCCGAGACTCGGACGTGTCGTTGAAAAGCAGACCAAAACGTAGATCGCGATCGCATACTGCCCCCGATGGAGAACAAACGCAAGGGCTGGGACTGACCCAAGAGAGATGCTCGACCTGCTCCGAAAGCACCCGCTAGCCGGCTTCTATGCAATTGCATACGCCTTTACCTGGGCGCTGGGGCTGCCGCTGCTGCTATCGAGCCGCGGCCTGATCGCGGTCGAGGTGCCGCATTTCCTCGAGCCGGTGGCCGCATTCGGCCCGTTCGTCGCGGCCATCGTCGTGCTGCGGGCAGTCGAAGGCCCCGGGGCTTCCCGCTCGCTATGGCAGAGCCTCGGGCACTGGCGCGTCGGCTGGCGCTGGCTTGTCATATCGTTGCTGAGCACGCCGGCCCTGCTGCTGCTGGCGCTCGCCGGCGCGAGTACGACCGGCGAGCCGGCGGCGGGCGAGTCCCGGCTGATGGAACTCTGGACCCTGGTTGGCCTGTTCGACCTGATCGTCGTCGGCGGGCTGCTCCAGTCGCTTGGCGAAGAGCCGGGCTGGCGCGGATTCGCCGTGCCGACGCTGCGCGAGCGCTTCGGCCCGCTGCTCGCGACAATCATGCTCTGGCCGGTTTGGCTTTGCTGGCACCTGCCGTTCTTCCTGAGTCGACCGGCGTTCGGCTGGCCGCAATGGATCGGGTTTTCGGTCGGCATCCTGTCGGCCGCGATCTGGCTCACGCTGATTCGCGACCGCACGCGCAGCCTCGCGATGTGCGTCGGCTGGCACGCGCTGGCGAATATATGCCGAAACACCGCGCTGGCCGTATCGTCCACCGCGTTCCTGATGTACAACAACCTGATCCTGCTCAGCGCGCTGGCGATCGCCGTGTACTGGCTCTGGCAATCGCTATCGAGGACGCGATCGCGGCCGCGAACACCCTGAAGGAGATCGAATGTTATTGAACCAGGAACGCGCGCAGGAGATTCTCGCGCGGGAGCAGCTCGACGGGCTCGTCGCGCAGCTGCCGATCAACGTCTACTACCTCAGCGACTACTGGGGGCTGTTCAATACGGCCGGCGGCTACGATGCAGCCTATATGGCCGTATTGCCCCGTGACAGTGCGCAAGCCGGTCTCGTCGTGCCGGCACTCGAGTTGCGGCGTATCGCCACCAAAGGCACATGGATGCCGAACATCTTCGGGCACTCGAGCCCGAACGGCGAAGCGCTGCTCGAGGACGGCACGGCGCGGGGCGTCGAGTACGTCGGTTGGCGTGCCGCAGACGGCGCCGACCTGACCGAACTCGAACATCGCTGGGTCGATATCGTCGCCCGCCTCGGCAACGAGATGTCGGCCGATGCATTCTGGGCCGTCGCGCACGCGCTCAAGGCCGCCGGCCTCGACCACGGCCGCATCGCGACCGACGAGCCGCGACTGGCGGGATGGCTGGCCGCCTGCGGCCTTGACCGGATCCGCTGCGAATATCGCGTCGATTTGTTCAACGAGATTCGCCTCGTCAAGACACCGGCAGAGCTGGAACTGATGAAGATCGCGGCCCGCTCTAACGAGACCGGCCTGCTCGCGGCCGTTGACGCGATGCGCGATGGAATCACCTGGCACGAACTCGAGAACGTCTACATGATGACGATGGCCCGTCAGGGGGCCCGAGGCGTCTACCTGACCTGCGGCGTCGGCGAATTGCCGGCCGGTCATGTGCGTGCCGGCGAACCGGTGTTGTTCGACGCGCTGGGCCAGTACGAGCACTATCACGGCGACTTCGGCCGCTGCGCCGTGGTCGGCGAGCCTGCCGCCGAACACCGCCGACGCCATGCCGCTATCTGCACCGGCTGGAAGGTCGCGCAGGAATACCTGAAACCCGGCGTGCGCTACAGCGATCTGTCTGCGGCGGTCGGCGCCGCCGTGCGCGCCGACGGGTTTGCCGGTTTCCGTGACCCGGTCGTGCACAGCCTCGGCCTCGAGCACACCGATGATCCGAAGTCGCCGGGCGTGCAGCCACAGGACAAGCCCGACCGGACGTTGCTGCAAGGGATGGTCGTCAACGTCGACATGCCGCATACCGAGATCGGCTGGGGCTCCGTGCATATGGAAGACACGGTTGTCATCACGGATGACGGTTGCGAGCGCCTGGCCTCGGCGGACTTCGATCTGCGGGTGGTGTAAGCGATTCCGCTATCGTCGCGAGTCGGCGCGGACACCAACACGTCGATGAGCGACGGTCATGAATCGACGCGATCGAAGCGCCCTGCGTTGTGCATATGAATCGGGCCCGATCCCGAACCGAGTAACACCCAGTCAAACGAATTCAGGGAGTCAAAGACGGCGTTAAAAAGATCTTCCGCGTAGCCGGTCGGATTCGGATGCCGCGCGACATCGGGCGAGTTGGCGACGAGATCGCAGATTTCACCCACCGAGCGCCGCCCGTCGATCGCGAGCAGCACTTCGCGAACACCCGCGTACAGCTCAACGCCGATGCCGCAATTGTCCTGATCGCGAAAATTCATTCTCGATCCCGGCTCCCCGACCAGCATGTCTTCGATAGCGCGCGCCGGACGAAAAAAGAAGAACGGAACACGATCCCGATCAGCGATGCTGGCGACCGAATCCGGATGCTTGCTCATGTACGCCGAGTGAAACGTCAGGCGGCCATTCACGAGTTCGGCAAGTTCCGCCGACTCGCGCGCGCTGAGACCCGCGGTCAGCTGCTGCAACTCCGGGTCACCAAGGGCGGCCTCGTGGGTGTAGTTGCCTTTGAACGGCGGCCCGCTGTCGAAGAAACTCGTGAAACTGTTGAGATGCAGACCCGCACCCTCCGCCTCGTCGTAGAGTTGTCCGACGGTATACGACCGCTCACGCGGATGCAGGAACAGATCCTGCAACTCGTTCGGGTCTTCCCTTAGCATGTCGAACCACTCGTCGTTCTGGCTCCTTTTCAGGGGATGGCGCGGCGGCAACTGATCGAGCAAACGGTACGTCACGTCCAGCTGCCGCGCCCGGTCGGCATCGTAAATACCGAGGCTCTGCAGGATGCGGCGCGTATACCGCACCGGCGCGCGGCCGTAGTAACCGTAGACACCGATACACATCGCCCCGTCGGGGTCCAACACGTCGGCGAGAGCCTTCAGTCCCGCCGCCGGATCCGCAAGGTGATGTATCACGCCCATGCTGTTGATGTAGTCAAACGGGCCGAGATCGGAATCGGGCAGCGTCTCGATCGGTGCCGAAATCCACTCGATATTGTCGAGGCCCCTGACCTCCGCTCGCTGTCGCGCGATGGCCATGCTGGCCTCGCTGATTTCCAGGTGCGCGACCGCGCCGCCGATTTTGCTCAGCTGCTGCGCGAGAAATATCGTCGCGTCGCCGGTGCCTCCGCCCGCCACGAGCGCGCGGACGGGCTTGCTGAAATCGCGTGCACCGCGCCAGCCATAGTGATTGATGCGATCGAGATAGTCCGCCTGCGTGCACAGAAGTCGCGTGCGCTCAGACTCCGGATCACGACGCGGATACGGGAAATCTTCGTAGAGGAGCTTGACGTCCCGGTCTTTGTTTTTTTCTTGCCCCGTCATGCTTTTTAACCACCTTGTTCCGCATACAACGCGGAAATCTGAGCACCCCATGCATCGCGATCGCCGTCGAGGATCGCGAACGGCAGTTTCAGCTTCTTCGCGGTCGCCTCGGTGTTCTCGAACCACGGACTCTGGCGCGCCGCGAACAGGGTCAGGCCCTCGCCGTACGCCTCGAGCCGCGGGCGCAGCAGATACGCGAGCTGACTGTGCAGCAGCTGCTGCCACGCGCCCTCGGCCTTTAAATAGTCGATAACTTCCGCTTGAATCCGGCGATCGTCAAGATCCGGCTTGCGCCACAGGATGCCGGCCTGATCGCGCTGAAACCACGGGAAATAGAGGCGACTGTCTCTGACCATGTGCCAGCAGCGCAGCAGATGGCCGCCGAACCAGTCGGGCGCGAGCGACGGCAGGCCGGACTCATGGAACGCGTCCACCTGCTCCGGGTTGAATTTCGGCGGGTTCACCAGCGCGAGCCGGCCGACGCGGTTCGCATGACGACTCGCCAGCTCCAGCGCAATTAGCGCACCGCCGTTGTCACCCACCAGGTCGACGGTCTGCAGGTTCATCGCGTTCAGCACGTGCAATACCGCGTCGGCGCACGCCTCGACCGTCACGCCGCCGGCGCCGACGTCGTAATCCGACTCGCCGTGACCCGGCAGATCGATCGCAAACGCAGCGCGTGTCTGCGCCAGCCCGGTCACGATCGGCGCGACCGTCGAGCTCGACCCGCCGGCGCCGTGCAACACGAGCACAGGCGGCGTTGTGGCGGGCCCGCCGCAGGTCACGAGGCATTCGCCCGCGGACGTCGCGACGACCTGTCGCCACAGCCGGTTCGTCGCCGGCGTCGTCGTCGGCGCGGCCGGCAACGCCTCGCCCGTATTCGCGTGCACGTGGTCGAAGCAGCGTTGCAGCGACTCCTCGAGCGTCTCCGACGGAAACACCTGCACGCAGTCCGGCGGCTCGGGCAGGCGCGCGAGGTGCTCCTGCAGCGGATCCCAGTCGCCCGCGGTGATCAGCCCGGGCACACGCAACTCGGGTACGACGCGCTCGGCGTGGTACACGAATGCCGCCCGGTAGGCGTCGGCATAGTGATCGCCGGCGCGGAGCAGCTCCAGCACGCTGTTTTGCTGATGCTCGGGCGCAGGCATCGGGAAATCCATGCGGCCGGCAAGCGTGCGGTTGTGCCACGGGAAGAAGATCGTCTGCTCGCGCATCCTGGACCACAGCCAGGCCAGGTGGCCACCGTCCCACCGCGGCTCCAGGCGCGGCAGGTACCGGTCGAGGATATCGGCGAGCTCATCGTCGGTCGGCACGGCAACGCCGTTGCACGCGAATCCGGCGACGCGGTCCGGATACCCGTGCGCGATCGCGATCCCGATCATCCCGCCGGTGTGAAAACCATAGATGCCGAAACGGCCGGCGCCGATCGCGTCCATGAACTCGATCGTCGCGTCGGAAAAATCAGAGAGCTCGAGCTCGTCACCCTCGGTGTCGAGCGGGGCTAGCGGGTCGGACAACCCGTAGCCCGGTGAATCGGGCGCTACGATCGTGAATGACTCGCCCCATTGCTCCATCAACGGCACGAGTTCGCGCGAGGACTGCGGGGACTGATGCAGCATCAGCAACGGCGGGCCGCTGCCCGCACGGCGATAGTGCACCTGGCGCGTGCCCCAGCGCCCGTCCAGTGTCACGAAATGTCGGCTGACTCGCTGTGTCATGCGATCAATAGTATAAACATCATTAACCGTAAGAAGCGTGTATGAGCGAACGAATGACAACGAACGATACCCGAGCATTCGAACCTTTACTGCAGTCGATCGTCGGCTCCGACCGCGTGATTACCGACGCAAATGAACGCTCCTACCTGTCCCAGGATGCTTTCTGGGACGATGCCGTAGCCGCATTCGCGGTGCGCCCCGCCGACAAGCAGCAGGTCAGCGGCGTCCTGGCCGCCGCTTCCGCGGCGGGTTACGCGGTCGTACCTCGCGGCGGCGGCATGTCGTATACGAAGGGTTACGTGCCGACACGAGAGCGCACGGTCCTCGTGGATTGCCGCGACCTCAACCGAATCGTCGAGATCAATGAAGAAGACATGTACGTCACCGCCGAGGCCGGGTGTACGTGGATGCATATTTACGAGACGCTCAAAGACAAAGGTCTGCGGACGCCCTACTTCGGCCCGGCGTCCGGAATGTTCGCAACGGTCGGCGGGGCGCTGTCCCAGAACAGCATGTTCTTCGGTTCCGCCGCCTACGGCACCGTCGCCGAGAGCGTGCTCGGTCTCGAGGTTGCGCTCGCCGACGGCCGACTCGTCGCGACCGGCTCACGTGCGAATCGCGGCGGCATGCCGTTCTTCCGCCACTTCGGCCCGGACCTGACCGGCGTGTTTTTGTCCGACACCGGCGCGCTCGGCGTGAAGGTCGAGGCGACGATTCGCCTGATTCGCACGCCGGCATTCACCGAGTTCGCGTCATTCGCGTTCGACGACTTCTATGATATCGCCGCTGCGCAGGCCGAGATCGGCCGGGCCCGACTGGCAGCCGAGTGCTTCGGCCTCGACCCCTACCTGAACGGCAAACGCACGATGGTCAAGGACGTGAAGCAGGGGCTCGGCGCGCTCGGCGACGTCGCCAAAGCCCAAAGCTCGATCGGCAAGGGCCTGAAGGAAGCAGCGAAGATGGCTATCGCCGGCGCAACCGGCTTCGCGGACGACGTCGACTACTCGTTGCATATTACCGTCGACTCACATTCCGCCGAGGACGCACGCTGGCGGCTCGCCGAAATTCGCCGCATCGTCGCGACAACCAAGAGCGGCAAGGACATGGAGCCGGTGATACCCAAGGTCTGCCGGGCGACACCGTTCCAACATGTCGGTGAGTTCCTGGTCGGCAACGACGGCGAACGCTGGGTACCGATCCACGCTTGTGTACCGGCATCCAAGCTCGTGCCGGTCTACGAAGCGACGATGGAATATTTCGAATCGAAACGGGCAACACTCGATGCGTTCAACATCTGCACTTCGCATCTGATCGCCACAGCCGGCACCGACATCGTCTTCGAGCCGGCGTTTTATTATCCGGACGCGATGAAAACGTTTCAGCTACGCAACCTCGCACCGGCGGACGCCGAAAAGTATCGCTCGCTTCCCGCGGTCCCGGGCGCAACCGACGCGGTTATCGATATGCTCGGTGACCTTGCGCAATTGTTCATGGAACACGGCGCCGTGAACCAGCAGATCGGCAAGTTCTATCCGTACAAGGATGCGATAGATCCGGATACGTGGTCGATTCTCGAGGACATCAAGCGCTCCGTCGATCCCGATGGACTGATGAATCCCGGCAGCCTCGGACTTGAATAGTCACGCCCTCGAGACGGGAACATGATCGACCGCCGAAACCGGATCAGCACCACGGCCCTCTTCTTCGTCTGCTTCTTCGTCATGTCCCTGCCGACACGGGCCGCGGATGCAGGCTTCGCGGAATTCCTGCCGCCACCATTAAATGAGGAATGGAGCCGCACCGCCCCGGTCACCGGCGCGGCTGACACGGAATTGTTCGGCGGCGGCGTGTCGACGACGGCCGATTACGAGAATGATCGCAACGGCTGCATCGTTCGCATCACGATCACGGGCGACGCGCCGATGATGCAGGCTTTGTCGATGAATTTTTCCAACCCGGCAGCAGCCGGGCTGACCGGCGCGCGGCTCGCATATATCGACGACGAACCGATCGTCATCACGACGTCCGGCGAGGTGCAGACACTTACACGGAACTACCTGACGCAGTACGCGGGTGACTGCGGCCACGACACCAAACTCGCGTACGTGAGTTCGACGCCGCTGGACCGGCTGCGCGATTTCGAGCTGCAGACCACAGCAACGCGGAAGCGTTCGTCACAGCATTCGGCAAACGGCCTGCAATGGTCGGTCGCGTACGGCGGCCCGGCGAAAGATTGGGCCTACGCGATGACCGGCACGCACGACGGCGGGCTGTGCACCGCCGGCCGCACGGCGTCGCAGGGCGCGGGACTGGAAGACGTGTGGATTGTGCGTCTCGACGGTAACGGCCGGCGACTATGGGACAAGACCTTTGGCGGACCGGCGATCGACCGCGGTCGCGCGATCGTCGAGACGCCGGATCACGGCCTGGTGATCGCCGGGGCAACAGAGTCGAAAGGGGCCGGCGAATTCGACGTGTGGGTGCTCAAGGTCGACGCCGATGGAGAACTGCTATGGGACCGCCGATTCGGCGGCGCCGCGACCGACTGGGCCAGCGCCGTTGTTACGACACGGGATGGTGGGCTGGCCGTCGGCGCGTACACTCAGGACGAATCGGGCGGCCCGTACGACTTCTGGGTTATCAAGCTCGACGCCGACGGCGGGCTGCTGTGGCAACGTCGCTACGGCGGCGGCGACACAGACTGGAGCAACGCGATTACGGAGACGCTGGACGGGGGTCTTGTTGTCGTTGGACACACCGAATCCAAGGGCGCGGGCGGCGCCGACTTCTGGGTGCTGAAGGTCAACGCCGAAGGCGAACCGGTGTGGGACCGAACCTTTGGCACGGCGAAGTCTGACTATGCAAGCACCGTGACCGCTACGCGCGACGGCGGCGTCATCGTCGGCGGCATGACGCAAGCGGCAAAAGGTTTCGACATCCGCGTAATCAAGCTGGACGACGCCGGCAACATCGGATGGGACCGCGAATTCGGCGGCGCGGGCAGCGACTGGGTGCGCGCGATCGTCGAAACGCGCAGTGGCGACTTCGCATTGGGCGGCTACACCGATTCGCAGGGCGCGGGTCTCAACGACGTGTGGTTGCTCAAACTATCCGCGGACGGCTCCCTGCTTTCGGAGCGCACGTTCGGCGATTCGGGTAACGAATGGGCGCGCGCCCTGGTCGAACTCCCCGACGGCGCGCTGGCGCTCGCCGGCGATACCTATTCGACAGGGGCCGGAGCGGCCGATGTGCTGGTGTTGAAGATTGCCAATGACAAGTGACGTTGGTGTCGCAAATAGAAAGCGGCAGCGGCCCTGCGGAGCATAGGATGGCCGAAGCACCCGCTCACTGAAGTTCTTCGAGCATTCGCGACGCGGATTTGCCGATGTCGTTGTTGGCGTTAATTTGCGCGGCGGTATTGAGCGCGGTGCGCGCACCTTCAACGTTCCCGAGCTGACTGTTCACGAAACCCAGCGTCAGCCAGATGCGCTGATGGGTTGGGTCGATGGCCACACCCTCGGTCAGCTTGCCGAGCGCCTCCGTTGATCTGCCGAGGTAGTGGAGCGTCAGCCCGAGGTTGTTGTAGATCTCGACGTTGTCCGGCGCCAGTTCGAGCAGCCGCGCGTACAAATCGGCCGCCGCGTCGTACTGCTGATTGGCGAAAAACTCGTCAGCACGGCGCAATATCTCCCGCGGGTCTTCGCTCGTCATCTCGCCCGGCATTGCAGCTCCGAACTGCGCCAGGTCCCTCGCCGTCGCAGGGTCCGGCCACTCGAGCGACGGCTGGCGGATCGCATGCGAGCCAACGTCAACAGGAGCCGGATCAGACAGGTAATACTGGCGAGTGCCCGCAAAGATCGCGAGCCCGAAAAGCACCTGGAACACCGCCAGCGCAACCCAGAAC
>JBPCXI010000010.1:0-9762 GCA_051008895.1 Gammaproteobacteria bacterium
GAACTGCTCGATTCCTGAGCGGCCGCGCGTCTGCGCGCCACGCCCTGTCGTTCACTTCAGGGTCACCCTGGCTCACTCAGCGTCACTCAGGCGCCTGCCAGTCCTGCCAGCCGGTCGCTGTCAGATATTCCTCCAGCGTCATCAGCTGCGGATACCGTGCCCGCCAGCCGGCCGTATCGGCGACATAGCCGACCTCGTCGTACCAGCGAAATAGCGGGCGCAGCGGTTTCGGCAACATCCCGAGGAAGTCGTCGACTGGCATGCGCCGATATGGGATCGAGCGCCCGGTGACGCGGCTGAACGTCGCCGCCAGCGCCTCCATCGTCATCTGGTCCCCGGAGATATTGACCGCGCGCCCGGCCCAGTCGCCCGGGTTTGCGAACGCCTCGCCGACAAAGAACCCGATGTCGCGAATCGCGATCATCGTCGCAATCCGCTCCGGCGCCCGCGAATCGACGATGCCGGTGCGGACGATCCGTGCCTGCTGACCGCGGTAGTTCTCCATGAACGCGACCGGCCGCAGCACCGTATACGGTATGCCGCTGTCACGAATCTTCAGCTCGATCTGCCCGGCTGCCGCGCCCGGCATGCCGTTCTCGGGGTCCGCCGCGGCGCCGAGCGAATAGACGAGGTGCCGGACGCTGGCCGCGCGCGCGGCCTCGATCACGTTCGTGCCTTGCGCCAGTTCATCAGGCGAGAACGCGGTATAGAAAAACACGCCGTCCACGCCCGCCATCGCCGCCTGCAACGATGCCGGATCCCCGTAATCCGCACGTACGATCTCTATACCCCTGGCTGCCAGCGCGAGCGCTTTGGCACCATCCGGCTTGCGTGTCATACCGCGCACGTTAAGTCCGCGCGACAGCAGCTCGTCGACCACGGCGCCGCCCTGTCGACCAGTCGCACCGCCGACCAGGATCAGCCGCGATTCGGGCGCGGTTTTCGCAACGTCAGACTCACCGGGCGGCGAACTGAACCAGGCCATCAGGAAAATCGACAGAATCATCAGGATCGAGATGACGATGAGCAGCTTGCCTTCGAAGCCGCCGAATTTGGGGTTTGGTTGATTCATATTTGGTCGGGGCGAGAGGATTCGAACCTCCGACCCCTTGCACCCCATGCAAGTGCGCTACCAGACTGCGCCACGCCCCGACTGTTCCAAGCTGCGGCCACGCGGAATCCCGCGGCCGCGGCTAATCATACCTCAGAGTTTACGAGTCCTTGACGCCGGGTCGTGGACCCGGCCCGGACTCAGCGCCGCAGCAGCTTGAGGACTTCCTCGAGCTCCTGCCGCAGCTGCTTGATGACCTGCTGGCTATGGGAATTATCAGTCTTCGACTCTTCGCCCATGAGCTTCTGCCTCGCGCCGCCGATCGTGAAGCCGTCGTCGTACAACAGGCTGCGGATCTGGCGAATGATGATGACGTCCTGACGCTGGTAGTAGCGCCGGTTGCCCCGCCGTTTGACGGGTTTGAGCTGCGGAAACTCTTGTTCCCAATAGCGCAGCACGTGCGGCTTTACCGCACAAAGATCACTGACTTCACCGATCGTGAAATACCGTTTTCCCGGTATCGGTGGAAGTTCGGCGTTATTCCCCGGTTCCAGCATAGGATTCTACTCGGGCCTTTAGTTTTTGACCTGGGCGGAAGGTCACGACCCGACGAGCCGTGATCGGAATCTCTTCCCCTGTTTTCGGATTCCGTCCCGGTCGTTGATTTTTATCTCTCAGGTCAAAGTTACCGAAACCGGACAACTTAACCTGCTCCCCACTAACGAGCGCCGCACGCAAATCTTCGAATAACACGTCAACCAGCTCTCGTGCTTCGCGCTTGTTCAGCCCGAGCTCGTTGAAGAGAGATTCGGCCATGTCTGCTTTGGTCAGAGCCATAGTTATTTATTCTCTTATCGTGGCTTTGCAATCACGAGCCAAACGCTCCGTCACTGCGCCGACAATCCTGTCGATAGCAGCGTCTTCAAGGGTGCGCGAAGTGTCCTGCAAAATCAAGCCTAAAGCCACACTCCTGTAACCAGTCTCGATGTTTTTTCCCGCGAAAATGTCAAATATGACCACATCTCGCAGCGTCGCCCCGGCCGCTTCCCGAGCACATTTCTCGAGCTCGGCGACCGGAATTTCCTGTCCGACGATGACCGCAACATCGCGTCGCACCGCCGGGAATTTCGATATACCCAGGTACTCAGTCACGCCAGCCGCAAACGCTACGTCGATGATCAATTCGAACAACATCGGCGTCTCGGCCAACTGCAACTTCCTGATCAACGACGGGTGCAATTCACCGCACCAGCCGACGACTTTTTTCGCGCGGACTATTTGCGCCGCGCGACCGGGTCGCAATGCCGGATGTTCCGCCGCAACGAACTCGAACTCGTCGCTCGCGCCGGTTAGCGCCAGCATCGACTCGAGGTCGGCTTTGAGGTCGAAGAAATCGACCGCCCTCGGCGGTGCATCCCACTGCTCCGGATAAGCGTTGCCGGCAATCAGTCCTGAGAGCACATTTTCTTCAATTATATCCGCATCTTGCTGGAAAAACCTAATACCAGATTCAAATAGTCGCACGCGCGGCTGCTGGCGATTCAGATTATGTTTCAAAGCCTGCACCAGCCCGGGCCACAGCGACTGACGCATGACCGCGAGATCCGCCGAGATCGGATTGGCGAGCGTGAGCTCCGCCGGCGCCGCGCCGAAATCCCGGTCCGACTCCGGGTCGATGAAACTATACGTAATCGCCTCGCGGTAGCCGCGGGCGACCAGCGTCGCGCGCGCGCGCTCCAGCGGCACCGCCGTCTCGGTGCGGCGACCGAGTGTCGTGGTCAGATCGCCGGGAACCTCCGGGATCCGATCGTAACCATAGAGGCGACCGCCTTCCTCGACGAGATCCGCCTCGATCGCGATGTCGAAGCGCGCCGGCGGCGCGCCGACCGACCAGCCGTCCGCGGTCGTCGCGACTTCCATACCGAGCCCGGTCAGCATCGCCTCGACGTCCGGCGCCGGTATCTCATGGCCGAGCATCGCGGCCAGGCGCTGACGACGCAGCATCACCGGCTCTCTGCGCGGTAAATGCGCGTCGAGCGACTCGGTGACGACCGGTCCCGGCGTGCCGCCGGCGATGTCGAGCAATAGCTACGTCGCGCGTTCGATCGCGCGCACCTGGTGCTCCGGATCGACGCCGCGTTCGAAGCGCAGCGACGCGTCCGTGTGCATACCGAAGCGCCGCGCACGGCCTGCGATGACCGCCGGTGCGAAAAAAGCGGCCTCGAGAAAGACGTTCTTGGTCGACTCGTCCACGGCCGTCGACGCTCCGCCCATGATCCCGGCCATGCCGATTGCGCCGCTGCTGTCGGCGATCGCCAGCACGTCCGCATCGAGCGTGACCTCCTGGCCGTCGAGTAACACCAGTTTCTCACCGTCCGCTGCGCGCCGGACGACGATACCCCCGTCGAGCCGGTCCAGGTCGTACCCGTGCAGCGGCTGGCCCAGTTCGAGCATGACGAAATTCGTGACATCGACGACCGGCGAAATCGGCCGCAAGCCGCTGCGGCGAAGTTTCTCCTGCAACCACAGCGGCGACGCGGCAGCAGGGTCGATGCCGGCGATCACGCGACCGGCAAAGCGGCCGCAACCGGCCCCCGCGGTCAATTCGACCGGATGGCTGCGGTCGCCGGTCGGCGCGACCGGCTCGATCACGGGTTCGGCGAACGGCAGCCGCTCCCCCGCTGCTAGATCACGGGCGACGCCAACGACACAGAAGCAATCGGCGCGGTTCGGCGTCAGGTCCAGGTCGATGATCCGGTCATCCAGGCCCAGGGCTTGCGCAATCGGCGTGCCGGGCGCCGCGGCAGCGTCGAGTTCGAGCAAACCGTCAGCGGACTCCCCGATACCGAGTTCGACGCCCGAGCACAGCATGCCCGCGGACGGCTCGCCCCGCAGCTTGCTCTGCTTGATCTTGAGGCCGCCCGGCAGCACCGCACCGACCTGCGCGACCGGGTAGTGGCCGCCCGCCTGCACGTTCGGGGCGCCGCAGACGATCGATAACGGCTCCGCGGCACCGACGTCGACACGACAGACGCGCAACCGGTCCGCGTTCGGGTGCGGGTTCACCGTCTCGACCTGGCCGACGACGACGCGCTCGAGCGGCGGCGCGACGGGCTCGACGTCGTCGACTTCCAGTCCGAGCATCGTCAGCCGATGCGCGACGGCCGCCGAGTCGAGATCGGTAGCGACCAGTTCGCGCAGCCAGGACTCGCTGATCTTCATCTTCGCACCCGCGCCTCAGGTGAACTGCTGCAGAAACTGCAGGTCGTTGTCGAAGAACACGCGCAGATCATGCACGCCATAACGCAACATCGAGAGGCGTTCCGCACCCATGCCGAACGCGTAGCCAGTGAATTCTTCCGGGTCGATGCCGACACCGGCCAGCACGTTCGGGTGCACCATGCCGCAGCCGAGAATCTCCAGCCATTTGCCGGATTCGGACAACACGTCGACCTCGGCGGACGGCTCTGTGAACGGGAAGTACGACGGGCGGAATCGAAGCTCGGCCTTGCGCTCGAAGAAGCGCTCGACGAAATCATGCAATACCGACTTCAGGTTCGCGAAGCTGACGCCGCGATCCACGACGAGTCCTTCGATCTGATGGAACATCGGCGTGTGGGTCATATCCGAGTCGCAGCGATAGACGCGGCCCGGGGCGATAATTCGTATCGGCGCACCCTGCGCCGCCATCGACCGAATCTGCACGGGCGACGTATGCGTGCGCAGCAGCTTGCCCGACGGAAAGTAGAACGTGTCATGCATCGCGCGTGCCGGGTGATTCTCCGGAATATTCAGCGCAGTAAAATTATGCTGTTCGTCCTCGATTTCCGGCCCGGTGTGCACCTCGAACCCGGACGCGGCGAAGATCGCCTCGATTCGCTCGAGCGTCCGCGTGACCGGGTGCACGCCGCCGACCGACTGACCGCGGCCGGCCTGCGTCACGTCGATCGCGCCCGACTGGAGCGCGGCATCGAGCTCGGCGCCGTCGAGCACGTCGCGGCGCGCCTGTATCGCGGCCTGGACCTGCTGCTTGGCCTCGTTGATCGCCTGCCCCGCGGCGGGACGTTCCGCGGCCGACAGCGAGCCGAGCTGCTTCAACAGCGCGGTTAACTCGCCCTTTTTGCCGAGCTTGCGGACGCGCACGTCTTCGAGCTGCGCTTTGTCCGTGCACGCCTCGACCTCCGCGAGTGCGCGGTTGACGAGATCTGGGACGTCATGCATTTGCGTGTCCGTCACGCGGGTCGGCCCATCAGGCCTTGGCGAGTTCGGCCTTGGCCTGCTCCGCCAGCGCCGAGAACGCAGTCGCATCGTGCACCGCGATGTCGGCCAGCACTTTGCGATCGATTTCGACGCCCGCCTTCGACAGGCCGTTCATCAGGCGGCTGTAGGACAGCCCGTTCAGGCGCGCCGCCGCATTGATACGCGTGATCCACAGTGCGCGGAACTGGCGCTTGCGCTGGCGACGATCGCGATACGCATACTGCCCGGCCTTCGTGACCGCCTGTTTGGCCACGCGATAGACCTTGCTGCGCGCACCGTAGTAGCCTTTTGCTTTATCAAGTACTTTCTTGTGACGCGCCCGCGCGACCACGCCCCGTTTAACCCTGGCCATGAAATTCTCCTGTTTGTTCGTATCTTAAGGTATGTGAAGAGCAGCAAACTCACGCGTAAGGCATGAGTTTTCTCGCCATGGCGACGTCAGCATCGGCGATCTGCGAGGCATCGCGCCCGTGGCGCTTTCGCTTCGAACTCTTCTTGGTCAGGATATGGCGGAAGTGCGACTGGCCGCGCTTGAACTTGCCCTTGCCAGTCTTGCGGAAACGCTTGGCCGCACCGCGATTGGTTTTCAATTTCGGCATTCTATGCTCCATTTGTAGCCTGGTACGTACCGGATCTGTTCCGGCCGCGGCAGGCGGGTCAGGATTAATCGCAATTAATCCAACTCACTTTTATATTCGGTCGATCGGCGCCAAACGCCGCTCAACCAGAATTCAATGCTTCTTCGGCGCCAACACCATGATCAGTTGACGCCCTTCCATCTTCGGGAACTGCTCGACCGTGCCGAGCTCCTCGAGGTCGTTGCGGACCCGCTCGAGTAATTGCATGCCCAGTTCCTGGTGGGCCATCTCGCGTCCGCGAAAGCGCAACGTGACTTTCGTCTTGTCGCCCTGCTCCAGGAACGCGATGAGTTTTTTCATCTTGACGTTGTAGTCGCCGATCTCGGTCCCGGGCCGGAATTTGATTTCCTTAAGGTGCGTCTGTCGCTGCTTGACCTTGCCCGCGTGAGCTTTCTTCTTTTGCTCGAACAGGTACTTGCCAAAATCCATGATGCGACAAACCGGAGGCTCCGCGTTCGGCGATACCTCGACGAGGTCCAGGTCACTACCTCGGGCCAGCTCGATCGCGCTATCGAGATCCATGACACCGGCTTGCTCACCTTCGGAATCGATCACCCTTACCTGGGTGGCATCTATCTCCTGGTTTCGCTTGATCCTTTTTTTAACGGCGATTCGTCAATCCTCCAAATTAGTAAGGCCGCGGCCCGCGATGTCATCGGCGAGTCGCTGGGCCAGTTCATCCATCGACATAGTGCCCAGGTCGTCGCCGCCTCGCGTGCGAACGGCCACAGTGTTGGATTCCGCCTCCCGGTCGCCGACGACCAGCATGTACGGAACCCGCTGTAGTGTGTGGTGGCGAATTTTAAAGCCGATTTTTTCGTTTCTCAAGTCCGATTCAACGCGAAAACCTTGATTTTTCAAGTTTTTCTGCAGCTGTCGAACGTAGTCGTCCTGGCGGTCCGTAATGTTCAGGATTACAGCCTGTACCGGCGCCAGCCAGGTCGGGAATTTGCCCTCGTAATGCTCGATCAGGATGCCGAAGAAACGCTCTATCGAGCCCAGCAGCGCGCGGTGGATCATGATCGGCCGATGCCGCTCGCCGTCCTCCCCGACGTACTCCATGTTGAAGCGCTCCGGGAGGTTGAAGTCGAGCTGGATCGTTGAACACTGCCATTCGCGGCCGATCGCGTCGCGAATCTTGACGTCGATTTTCGGGCCGTAGAACGCGCCGCCGCCCTCATCGACCGAGTAATCCAGGCCCCTCGCCTCCAGCGCTTGCCGCAGTGCGGCGGTCGCTTTCTCCCAGATCTCGTCGTCACCGACGGCTTTTTCCGGCCGCGTCGACAGGTCGACGGTGAATTCCTCGAAACCGAAGGATTCGAGGATCTCGAGCGTCAGGTTCAGGATGGCGAGGATCTCGTCGGCGATCTGGCTTTCGCGGCAGAAGATATGCGCATCGTCCTGCGTAAAACCGCGGACGCGCATCAGCCCGTGCAGCGCACCGGACATCTCGTGCCGATACACCGTGCCCAGCTCCGCCCAGCGCATCGGCAGGTCGCGGTGCGAGCGCAGCCCATTCTTGTATATGAGCACGTGGAACGGGCAGTTCATCGGCTTGAGCTGATAGAGCTGGTTCTCCTCCTCCATCGGCTTGTACATGCCTTCGCGATAGAAGTCGGTATGACCGGACGTATCCCACAGCGTCTGCAACGCGATGTGCGGGGTGTAAAGCAGCTCGTAGTCGGCCGCGGCGTGGCGCTCGCGCCAGAAATCCTCGATCGCACTGCGGATCCGCGCACCCTTCGGATGCCAGAACACGAGGCCGCCGCCGGCGTCCTCCTGCAGGCTGAACAGGTCGAGCTCCTTGC
The DNA here is from genome assembly GCA_051008895.1 of Gammaproteobacteria bacterium. GTDB lineage: Bacteria > Pseudomonadota > Gammaproteobacteria > Steroidobacterales > SMWD01. The sequence continues at coordinate 7,758 of JBPCXI010000010.1, forward strand.
CGATGCGGCGATGGTCACGACGCTCGGCTTCCTCGAGCCGCACCAGGTACTGTTTGAGCTGCTTCTTGTCCGGCCAGGCCGTCCCGTAGATCCGCTGCAGCATCTCGTTGCGGGAATCGCCGCGCCAGTAGGCGCCGGCCACGCTGGTCAGCTTGAACGCCTTCAGCGCGCCGGTGCTGGGCACGTGCGGGCCGCGGCACAGATCGATCCAGTCGCCCTGCCCGTACAGGCTGATCTCGTCGTCGGCCGGAATGCTCGCGATGATCTCCGCTTTGTAGTGCTCGCCGATACCCTTGAAGTACTCGACGGCCTCGTCGCGTTTCATGACCTTGCGCTGCACCGGCAGATCCGCATCCGCGAGCTCGCGCATCTTCGCCTCGATCGCTTCGAGATCCTCCGGCGTGAACGCCCGCTCGAACGCGAAGTCGTAATAGAAGCCGTTCTCGATCACCGGGCCGATCGTGACCTGCGCTTCGGGAAACAATTGCTGCACGGCCTGGGCGAGCAGGTGCGCGGTCGAGTGCCGAATGATCTCGAGGCCGTCCTCGTCCCTTGCCGTGACAATCGCAAGCTCGCTGTCGACCGCAATCGGGTGCGCCGTATCGACGAGGTGCCCGTCAACGCGCCCGGCCAGGGCCGCCTTCGCGAGCCCCGGGCCGATATCGGCCGCGACCTGCGCCACCGACACAGGCTCTGCGTATTGTTTCTGGCTGCCGTCGGGCAGCGTGATCACCGGCATCGCTCGATCTCGCCTCTCGATCCTGTTCGTTCGTAGTCGAAAAAGGCGTCCCGGAAGGTACGCCAGCCGGCGATTCTACCCCGAAACGGCGGCGCTCGACAGCAACCGGATCACGACGGACTTGTACGCCGGCGTGTTGCTGCCCGCGGCAACGTGGCCGAGCGGAATCAGCGCGTTGGTCTCGGGGTAGTAGGACGCGACGCAGCCCGCCGGTATTTCGTACGGCACGATGCGGAACCCGGGCGCGGTGCGCTCTTCGCCGTCAAACTCGCTGACGAGCGTCACCTCGTCGCCGGCCGCCAGGCCGGCAGCCCGCACATCGTCGGGATTCATGAACAGCACCCGGCGCGTGCCGAAGATGCCGCGGTAGCGGTCGGAGTTCGAGTAGACGGTCGTATTGAACTGATCGTGACTGCGGATCGTCGTCATCAGGTAGCGGCCGGCCGGCAGAGCCGCGGGCGGCAGCGGGTGGACGGTAAACATAGCGCGCCCGGACGCGGTCGCGAACTCGCGCCGGTCGCGCACTGCGTGCGGCAACGTGATGCTGCCGTCGCGCTCGAGTCGCTCGTTGAAGCGGTCGAACCCCGGCACGACGCGTTCGATGCGGTCGCGGATACGGGCATAGTCGTCGGCAAGCTCGTGCCACGGTACGCGCGCAGCGAGGTCGCTATCGTCGTCGAACAGCCTGGTCGCGATGCCCGCAACAATTGCGACCTCGCTGCGCGCATCCTGCGCGGCGGGCGGCAGCCTGCCGTGAGACGCGGATACGACGCCCATCGAATTCTCGCAGGTCACGAACTGCTCACCGGCGGGCGTCTCATCCAGATCCGTGCGGCCCAGCGCGGGCAGGATCAGCGCTGTCTCCCCGGCGACGACGTGCGAGCGATTCAGCTTCGTCGACACCTGCACCGTGAGCCGGCAACGCCGCAGCGCCGCCTCGGTGAACCCGGGGTCGGGCGTCGCCGCCGCGAAATTGCCGCCGAGTGCGATGAAGACGCGGGCCCTCCCCGCGCCCATCGCGCGGATCGCATCGACGGCATTCAGACCCGGAGCCGTCGGCGACCGGATGCCGAACTCCCGGTCGAGCGCCTCGAGATGCGCGGCGCCCGGGTGGTCGGTGATGCCCATTGTCCGATCGCCCTGCACGTTGCTGTGGCCGCGAACCGGGCAGGCGCCGGCGCCGGGCCGCCCGAGGTTGCCGAGTAACATCAGGAAATTGACGATCGACTGTACGTTGCCGACCGCGTTCGGGTGCTGGGTCAGACC
>JBPCXI010000011.1:0-2878 GCA_051008895.1 Gammaproteobacteria bacterium
GTTTGCCCCCGTCCCGCAGGACCTTCAGTCGCTCCCGCAGCTCGACGCGGATCTCGTCGACCGCCTTCAGCATGACCTCGCGCGGCGTCACGTAGTGCGTCTTCGGATAGATCGTGAGCCGCGGCACTTTACGCGACACCTCGCCGGTTAACGGGTCGAACCACGACAGTTTCTCGACCTCGTCGTCGAACAACTCGACGCGTACCGCCTCGCGCTCGGATTCGGCCGGGTAGATGTCGATAATGTCGCCGCGCACGCGGTACGTTCCGTTCGCGAGCTCGATTTCGTTGCGCGTGTACTGCAACTCCGCAAGCCGCCGCAGGATCTGCCGCTGGTCGATGCGATCGCCACGCGACAGGTGCAGGACCATGCTGAAGTAAGCCTCGGGATCGCCGAGGCCGTAAATCGCGGACACGGTCGCCACGATGATCGCGTCGTGCCGCTCCATCAGCGCCTTGGTCGCGGACAGCCGCATCTGCTCGATGTGATCGTTGACGGAGGCGTCCTTGTCGATATACGTGTCGGACGCCGGCACGTAGGCCTCCGGCTGGTAGTAATCGTAGTAAGACACGAAGTACTCGACGCGGTTTTGCGGGAAGAACTCGCGCATCTCGCCGTAAAGCTGCGCGGCCAGCGTCTTGTTCGGCGCGAGGATCAGCGTCGGGCGCTGCAGCGTCTGGATCACGTTCGCCATCGTGAACGTCTTACCCGAGCCGGTGACGCCGAGCAGCGTCTGTTTCGCCAGGCCGCTCTCGAGCCCGTCGATCAGCCCCGCGATGGCGGCAGGCTGGTCCCCGGCGGGTTCGAAGTCGGCTACGAGTTCAAATCGGTCCATGATGAGTGCGGAATCGGGGCAACGAATCCGGCGTCAGATGTTGGTTGCGGGCAGCGAATCCCTTAGTATTTGCTGCCCCGTCAAGTTGCCCGAACACATGAGGAACAGCCCGTGAGTCTAGCAGTTTCGCAGCGCGTACAGCGAGTCAAACCGTCCGCCACGCTGACCGTCAGCGCGCTGGCCGCAAAGCTTCGGGCCGAGGGCCGCGACGTGATCGGCCTCGGCGCCGGCGAACCGGATTTCGACACGCCGGAGCACATCAAGGCCGCCGGCATCGAAGCGATCCGCGCCGGCAAGACCAAATACACGAACGTCGACGGCACGCCCGAACTGAAAGCGGCGATCGCCGACAAATTCCGCCGCGACAACAACCTCGAATACGCACCGGACCAGATTCTCGTTTCCAGCGGCGCGAAGCAGACCTGCTACAACGTGTGCGCGGCCGTGCTGAACGACGGCGATGAGGCGATCGTGCCCGCGCCGTACTGGGTCTCGTATCCCGACATGGTGAAGCTCGCCGACGGCGCGCCGGTCATCGTGTCGGCGTCGATCGAGGACGGTTTCAAGATCACGCCGCGCGCGCTCGAGGCGGCGATCACCGACCGCACGCGCCTGATGTTTCTGAACAGCCCGAGCAACCCGACCGGCGCCGCTTACACGCACGCCGAACTCGCGGCGCTCGGCGAAGTGCTGATGGCGCACCCGGGCATCGTCGTCGCGACCGACGACATGTACGAGCATATCTACTGGGCCGACGCGCCGTTCACGAGTCTCGCCGATGCGTGCCCGGGCCTGTACAACCAGGTCGTCACGATCAACGGCGTGTCGAAGTGCTACGCGATGACCGGCTGGCGTATCGGCTACTGCGGCGGCCCGGCCGAGATCATCAAGGCGATGAAGAAGATCCAGGGCCAGAGCACATCCAACCCGTGCAGCGTATCGCAGGCGGCGAGCGTCGCGGCACTGAACGGCGACCAGGGCTGCATCGGTGAGATGACGGTGGCGTTCAAGGAACGGCATGACTACGTCGTCGGCGCCCTGAATGAGATCGACGGCATCGACTGCGCGCCCGGTGCCGGCACGTTCTACGCGTTCCCGAACTGCGCCGGCGTCATTGCGCGCAAGGGTCTGGCGGACGACGCGGCGCTGTGCGAGATGCTGCTCAACGACGCCGAAGTCGCGCTCGTGCCCGGTTCGGCCTTCGGCGCGAACGGTTACCTGCGACTGTCTTTCGCAACGGGCCTCGACGTCCTGAAGGAGGCGATCAGCCGCATCACCCGCACGCTCGCGTGAGAGTGCCGCGTGTGTCCTTGACTTGAAATCGGGCTTCTTGGAGAATCCCGCGTCTGTTCAGAGGCTTATGCCATTCCCCGGTAGCTCAGTTGGTAGAGCGGTTGACTGTTAATCAATTTGTCGGTGGTTCGAGTCCGCCCCGGGGAGCCAAATAAATCAAGGGCTTGCAGTCGCAAGCCTTTTTTTATTCCAAAGAAATTGGCGTTCAGTACACAAATTACGCACACTCAAAGCCCGGAGACATAGAAATAACGCGGTGTGCAGCCGCATGTCCCCAGAAAAAAGTGGCCCAGCCGGAGGTGCAACTCCGACTGAGCCGTGTCACCACTACCCGATGTTTGGAGAAACACCAGTGGCAACAATCCGCAAAGTAAAAGGAAAGCGCGGCACTGTCTACCGCGCCATCATCCGCCGTAAAGGTCAGAGCCTTTCTAAGGCATTCACGACCAAGACCGATGCGAAGAACTGGGCGATTCGCAAAGAGGCCGATATTGACCGGGATTGCTCCGGCTTGGTCTACGAAGGTCAGCGACGGACATTGACCCAGGCAATCGCCCGATATGGGCGCGAAATCCTGCCGAGCAAGTCCGAGGGCACCCGCAACGCATACGGGACCCAGTTGGAATGGTGGAAGGGCCGCATTGGCAGCCGGAAGCTTGCCGATATCACACCGCAGCTAATCTCCCAGTGCCGCGACAAGTTGGCAGCCGAAAATATCGCCAAAGACGGTGAGGCGGAGCGGTATCGAAG
>JBPCXI010000012.1:0-29484 GCA_051008895.1 Gammaproteobacteria bacterium
GGGCGGCGCACCAGCTGTTCGACGACGAGCCGAAGCTGCTCGAGGACCCGCTGGCCGTCACCCTGCTCGGCGATGAGCTCGCACAACAGCTGCGCAGTGCCCGCGAGCGGCATTCGAGCTGGTACATGAAGAAGGCGCGCACGCTTGCAATTTTGCGCAGCCGCTTTACCGAAGAGCGCCTGCGTGATGCGCTCGCGCGCGGCGTGACGCAGTACGTGATTCTGGGCGCCGGCCTCGACACTTCACCGTATCGGCCCGGCCATCCGGGCGAGTCGCTGACGACGTTCGAGATCGACCATCCGGATACGCAGCGCTGGAAGCTCGACCGCCTGCGGGAGGCCGGCGTCGACGTGCGTGACAACCTGCACCACATGACGATCGATTTCGAGCGCCAGTCGTTGCTCGACGGCCTGGTCGCCAACGGTTTCGACGCTGCACAGCCGACATTCTTCTCGTGGCTGGGTGTGATCTATTACCTGCGCCCCGACGTCGTCGCGGATACGTTCCGGCAGATTGCGAGTTGCGCGCCGGGTAGCGGTCTCGTAATCGACTTCGTCGTCAGCGACGACGACCTGTCGCCCGACGAGCAAGCCACGGTCGCGAAAGTCGAGGCATTCGCGGCGAGCCAGGGCGAGCCGTGGCTGACGCGCGTGTCACCTGCGGCGCTGCAGGCGCTGCTGAGTGAGGCCGGCTTCGGGAACGTCGAGTACGTCAGTCGGGATGCGGCGACCGCCATGTATCTGACCGGCCGCACCGACGACCTGTCGCTGGACGCGTCGATTCAGCTGATGTCGGCCATAGTCTGATGTCGACCGCCGGCTAAACGCGCTTTCCGGTACCATCACTTAATTAAGGAATTTTCCTTCCCGCGACCACGAGGAATGCCGGATGATCAGAGCCACGATTGTTTGCCTGTCTTTGACCGTACTTGCCGCCGCGGCTGCCGCCGTCGAAATTGAGCGTACGGTAACCGTCGACGGCCGCGGGCACGTGATGGTGCGTCCCGATATGGCCCGCGTTACGCTAGCGGTCGAGGAGCGCAACAAGTCGCTGTCGACGGCGCAGGAGGCGGTCGCCGATGTCACCGCGGACGTGCTGTCGCTGCTCGACGACCTGGATGTCGAAGACCGGCACATCAACTCGACCGGCGCGACGGTACAGCCCAATTATCGCTGGAACAACACGCTAGAGCGGCAGGAGCTGGTCGGCTACATTGCGCGGCGCAGGATCGACGTCGAGGTGCGCGATCTCGATATCCTCGGCAAACTGATCGAGCGTTCGGTCCGGGTCGGCGTAAACCAGGTGTCGCCGCCGGCGCTCGATAGCAGCCGCCGCCGCGAAGCGTATCGCGAGGCGCTGGCGAAGGCCGCCGAGGATGCGCGGCGCAATGCTGCCGTGCTGGCCGACACACTGGACATGGATCTGGGTGACGTCGTGCAGATCAATGCCGGCGGCTATTCGCCGCCGCCGATGCCGATCATGCGCGGCGGCATGGCCGCGGCGCGGATGGCGGAATCGGACGCCGGCGCCGCAACCTACAACCCGGGCGAGATGCGTCTCGAGGCAAACGTCAACGCGGTGTTCGAGCTGGACGACTGATTTCGTCGAAAAACGCGCGCGTGCGTTCGTTCGCGAGTCCGACCTGCTCGTTCCAGTCGAGCGTGCCTTCATTGTCGAAAAACTGGTGCGAGTACATCGCGAAGTTGCGGTGGTTGCCGCCTGCGACGGTGACGTAACGCGTCGCCGGTGGCAGGTTCTGCTTCATGTTCTCCATGCGCTCGGCCGTCAGGATGCCATCGTCGTCAGCCCAGAGGAACATCAGCGGCGCGGTGACGTCGGTGTAGTCGAACGGCATGCCCGATCCCCATAGTGCGATCGCGCGGACGTTGCCTGGCTCCAGTCGCCATAGGTCGAGCGATGCGAGACCGCCCATCGAGTGGCCGATGAAGTACCAGTCGTCGATGCCGAATTCGGCGCGCCGCGCGGACGCGGCGTCGACCGCATGGATCGGCAGGCGCAGCAGGCCGCCGTAGGGCATGAACACCGTGTAGCCGTGGCCGGCGAAAAACGCGGCCGTTTTGGCGTAGCTCTGCGGCTTGATCAGCGCGCCGTGCATGATCACGAGCCCGCGTCCGTTCGGTGCGGCCGAACGGTATACGAAACTACCGTCATCCCCCTGCGTTACTGCGAAGTTTGCGCCGGCCAGGAACTGTTCGGTCTCGGGCAGCGGATGACCGTCGAATGCATAGAGCACCGCCTGCCCGCCAATGATTAGCGCGACGAGCACGATGAGGGTGATGCCGATCTTTTTTAACATCTCGCGTGAATTCCAGGTCAACGAACGGCCGTACCGCCCGTTATTCATTACAGGTTAACCGTTACGGGTCACACTGTACCGCATGATCAGCTCCGCCACCGTCATCGCCGCGAACCGCTTCGGCCTCGGCGCCCGCCCGGGCGAACTCGAGCGCATCGGCGCGACTCACCGCGAATGGCTGCTCGCGCAAATCGCGCCGGCAGACGCGCCCGCGGAGATAGGCGCGCTGTCGGGATCGAAAGAAATCCTGACCGAGTTCGACCGGCTGCGTCGGGAGCGACGCATCAATCGCGATCGACTCGAGGCCGGCGACGTGAACGCCGAGGATCTCAAGAAATTTGCGCAGGGTATGGGCGCGTTGCTGCGGCCGCACTACATCGACCAGGTCGGCGTGCGCTACCGGATTTCGGTCACGACGGACGCGCCGTTTCGCGAGCGCCTCGTGCACTTCTGGGCGAATCACTTCGCCGTGTCGGTGGATAAACCGCCGGTGACCGGCCTCGCGGGCACGTTGGAGAATGAGGCCGTGCGGCCTCACGTCGCCGGCTATTTCGCCGACATGCTGCTCGCGGTCGAACGTCATCCGGCAATAATCCTGTACCTCGATAACCAGGCATCGATCGGCCCGAATTCGCGTGCCGCGAACTTCATGCGGCGGCGCGGTCGCGGAGCGGGTCGGGTGATCGACATCAATGAGAATCTGGGCCGCGAGATTCTCGAACTCCACACGCTCGGTGTCGACGCCGGTTACACGCAGGACGACGTGACGACGTTCTCCAAGGTCATCACGGGCTGGTCTATTGGTGGAAAACCGGGGGGTGGACGGCGCGGGAACGTCGCTGCGGATGCTGCGACCGGTGAGTTCGCGTTTCGCGACGCGATACACGAACCGGGGGCGAAAACAATACTCGGCAAGACGTATGCCGACGATGGCGTCGGTCAGGGTGAGGCGGTAATGCGTGACCTCGCGGTGCATCCGGCGACGGCGCGGCACATCGCGACGAAACTGGCACGACATTTCATCGCCGACGATCCGGACGACGACGCGGTCGAGCGTATCGCCGCCGCATATCTCGACGGCGACGGCTACCTGCCCGACGCGTATGCGGCGCTGATCGATGCCGGTCTGTCACGCGCCGACCACGTCGCGACCAAGTTCAAGACGCCGGAGGATTTCATGGTCTCGGCGATTCGCGGCCTTGGCATCGTGCCGGAAAGATCGCGGCAGTATGTGAGTTCGCTGACGTTGATGGGGCAGCCGCCGTACAAGCCCGGATCGCCGGCCGGCTGGCCCGATACGACCGCGGATTGGGACGGCGCGGATGCGCTGATGAAGCGTATCGAATGGGCGCAGGCACTAGGTCAGCGCGCCGGGCCGGCGTTCGAGCCGCTCGACGTGGCGATCGACTGCCTCGGACCGGCGCTCGGTGCGCACAGCAAGATTGCGGTACGCCGCGCGGAGAGCAAGCCCCAGGGCCTGGCGATGCTGATGATGAGTCCCGAGTTTCAGCGGCGGTGACACGCATGAAGATTAATCGCAGGCGTTTCCTCAGCACGCTGTCGGCCGGCGCGCTGACGGCCGCATATCCGGGGCTGAGCCTGGCCCGCGGCGACACTGACAACCGGTTCGTGCTCGTCGTACTGCGCGGCGGTCTCGACGGCATCGGCGCGGTGCCGCCGATCGGCGATCCGGACTACGCGCCCGCGCGCAAGTCGCTCGCGCTTGCGCTCGCGACGCCCAGCGGGGCCGACGGCGCGCTGCCGCTCGATGCTGACTTCGGTTTGCATCCGGCCCTTGCGGAGCTGCATGAGCTCTATCTGCGCAAGGAGCTCGCGATCGTTCATGCCGTGGCGACGCCGTATCGTGAGCGCTCGCATTTCGACGGGCAGGACGTGCTCGAGAACGGGATGTCGACCGCCGGCGGCGCCCGTGACGGCTGGCTGAATCGTGCGCTGGCGTCGATGCCCGGCGATGCGAGCGTCATCGGCGACGAGCGGGGCATCGCGATCGGGCAAACCGTGCCGTTGGTGCTGCGCGGTGCAACGCGCGTGTCTTCATGGGCGCCGTCAACGTTGCCGGATGTCAGCGAAGATACGCTGGAGCGTATCGCATGGATGTACGACCGCGACGAGTTTTTCGCCTCGCGGCTGCAACAGGCGCTCGCCGCGCGCGATCTCGTCGACGACGACAAAGGCGGATCCCGCCGCGGACGGCAGTCTATGCAACGAATCTTCGCTGCGGCTGGCAAGTTCCTCGCCGCGTCGGACGGGCCGCGCGTCGCGGTCCTCGATACGTCCGGTTGGGACACGCACGCTAACCAGGGTGCCGCGAACGGGCAGCTCGCGAATCGGTTGCGTAATCTCGACGCGGCGGTCGCCGCGTTGAAAACGGCGCTCGGCGATGCATGGGCAAGCACGATCGTCGCGGTCGCCACGGAGTTCGGTCGCACTGTCGCGATTAACGGCACTCGCGGCACCGATCACGGCACAGCGAGTTGCGCCTTTTTCTGCGGCGGCGCGGTCGCAGGCGGCCGCGTGATCGCCGACTGGCCCGGTCTGGCAAGTGGCGCGCTGCAGGACGGGCGCGACCTGCGGCCGACGACGGACCTGCAAACGGTGTTCAAGGGAATAATGCGCGACCATCTCGGCGTTGCCGAACGCGAGCTCGACCGCGACGTGTTTCCGGACGGTGCATCGGGCAGGCCGGTCGTTATCACGGCGTGACGCCCCGCGGCCCGAGCGGATTCATCCAATCGATGCTCAGCAGCGCTGACGACTGCGGCATGACCAGTCGCAGGCTCCGGTTTCGTCTGCTAAAGCAACGAGCGTACTATGTGCACTCTGGCAGCGGAGAACCCCGAACGCCCATCGCGGGCATCAATTCGGGGCAACAACAAGATGGGGAGACGAACGATGAAAAACCTTATGAGTGTCATTCTTGCAGTGGCAGCGTTACTAATCGCCGGCAGCGCCCAGGCCGCGGACCGCAACTGGGATTTCGGCAGCGTGTGGGCGATCAGTTATGCGGAGACCAAGCCCGGTAAGTTCAATGACTACATGAACGACCTGAACAACGTCTGGCGCAAGTTTCTCGAAGACGAGAAAGCCACGGGCGACGTGTTGTCCTACCGCGTTCTGCAAGCTGCGTTCCCGAGAGATGGTGAGCCCGACGTGATTTTCCTCGTCGAGTACAAGAACTACGCCGCGTTCGACAAGGGCATGGAGTACTTCGAAAACCAGTCGAAGGAGATCATGGGCTCGGTCGATGAGGCGATGCAGGCCGGAATCGACCGGGAGGCGATTCGCGCATTGCGCGGCAGTCTCGTCGCACAGGAAATCATGCTGCGCTAGATGAAGATCTCACGCAGATCACTGATCGCGGCGGCGGGCGGACTGCTCGGCTCGTCGCCGCTGAGCGCGCTCGCCGGCGCGCATTCATCCGGGTCCAACGCGGCACCGATGCTGCGCCTGATCGCGAACGAGAATCCGTACGGGCCATCGCCGATGGCGCGCGCAGCGGCAACGAAAGCCGTCGAGGAGGGTTGGAAGTACGCGCTGCGCGAAACCGGCATGCTGAAGAAGCTGATCGCCGAGCGCGAAGACGTTGCGACGAAAAACGTGATGGTCAGCGCCGGTTCCAGCGAGTCCCTGCGTGTGGCGGCGATGCTGTTCGGCCGGGGTGGCGGCCGGGTCGTCGCCGCGACGCCGACGTTCTCGTTTATGCAGACGTATGCGCGCACGATCGGTTGCACGGTCGACGAGATTCCGCTCGACGAGACGATGACGCACGACCTCGACGCGATGGCGAGCGCGATGCGCGACGACACGCGGCTTGTGTACGTCTGCAATCCGAATAACCCGACGGGCACGTTGCTCGACGGTGCGAGTGTTGCCGAGTTCATCGATGATATTTCGCCGCGTGCGCCGGTGCTGGTCGACGAGGCGTACCTCGACCTCGGTGGCGCCGAATTCGTCGCGGCGAACTCAGCGGTCGCGAAAGTGCGCGAGGGCAAGCCGGTAATCGTTACGCGCACATTCTCGAAGCTGCACGGGATGGCCGGCATGCGGGTCGGTTACGCGATTGCACCTCCCGAGATCATCGAGCAGCTTGAGCAGCTGCGCGTTACCATGCTGAATCGCCCCGGCGTTGCCGCCGCGGCCGCGAGCCTGCAGGACACTGAATTCCTGACGTTCAGTCGCGCCCGCGTGCGCGAGTGCGTCGACATTACGACCGCGGTACTCGAGGAACTCGGCCGGCCGTACGTACCGAGCTACGGTAACTTCGTCTACTTCGATACCGGCGGTTCGGCGCGCGACTTCATGGGCGGCATGCGCCGCGCCGGCGTGATGACCGGGATGAATTACGCGCCGTTCCCGAGCTGGGCGCGTGTCAGCATGGGCAAGGTCGAGGACATGCGCGCGTTCGCCGACGCGGCGCGTAGGTACTTCAGCTAGTCTTGCGCCGTCGGCCACACTTGCCGACTATCAACAGGCCCGATCCAAATAGCCAGACGGCGGCCGGGAGCGGAACCACGGTTATGCCATCAAGCTGAATTGTCACGTTGCCCAAGCTGACTTCATTCGGTGTTCCGGCACCATCTTGCAGAATCTCGGTGCGAGCGATTTCGTATTTCATTGTTGTCTGGATCCAGGCCGGATCTAGAAACGGCGCAACGAGCGCAGCGGACGTCAGCAATTCCGTGTTGGCCGGGTTGTAGCCACCGGCAGTCAGCAGGCTAACTTTGCCAAACTCCGTTCCCGGCGGATCGTTTTCCTCGGGAGTGTATTTATAGCCGAGCCAGAATTCGGAGTACCAGTTTTGCACCGAATCGAATCGATCATTGAATATCAGCGTGAAGCTGTCGCCCAAAAAAGAAAGTGTCTGGCCGCCGCCGGTTAAAGAAACATCGGACATTGACGCGCCGTAGAACCCGATATCTTCGTCTGACGCAAAAACGGGAAACTCGAAGGCATCGAAATTCAGGTCAAACTGCAGCGTAAACTGGGTTACGCCCGGCGTCAGGTCAGCGAATCCGACCAGCTTACCGTTCGGGTCGTCGACGCTCTCAACCAGTCCGGTCGCGATGACGCGGACGCTATCGGCGCTGGCTGGCAGCGCAGCCAGAATGGTCAGCAAAAGGATTGCTCGATGCACGGCGACGGTCCTTTTTTATTTTTCTTGCCGCCAATTGTGCCGCGCAACAGTCCCTGCGCTCAAGACTAATCGACCGAATCATACGGTTAACATATTGTCGCACGCCGGCCGTGCGTCTGGCGGAGCAGTAAATCAGCTGTAAAGCGCGATCTCACCCAGCGCGAGGTCGGCGCGGAATTCCCGCATCCAGCCGAGCAGCCCGACGCGCTGCAGCGAGGACGTATCCAGCGGCGCGCGCACGCCGTTCGCCGCGAACGCTGACCACGGTAACCGGACCGTCTGCCATTTTCCGGTCGCGCGGAACGTTGCACGGTACGACTGATCATGCCAGCCGCAGTCGGCGGTGCGAATGTGCACGTTGTAGTCTTCATCGTTGCCGTAGACCAGCAACTCGAGTCCGCTATAGGCCGAAGCGTCCTTCGATGCCCCGAAGTAATAGGCCATCTGCACGAAGCCGCCGCCGGAATCCCGCGTCACGTCGCCGGTCATCCTCATGCAGCTTTGACCGTCTATCTCGTCGCGGTCGAAGTTCGCGTCCGAAACGCCGCCCATGACCCGGTCGGTGAAGCCGCGCCAGCCGGTTCCCGGAAGAACGTACGGCTTTTCGTCGTCGAAGTGACTGAGCAGCAGTCGACCTGAAGCCTTGGGTCGACCGGAGGCACTGGGCTGACCGGAAGCCTGGGGCGAGGCGTCGGTCGCAGCCAGGGAGCAAAGCGGCGCCATGCCCGCCATCGCAATCAGTGATCTTCGCGTCGAATCCATCATCTCTCTCCCGCGGCAATTGGCCGCCTCATCGACATTTCTACGCTGTCGCGGGCGACATGGATCTGCGGGCATCGGCTGTTGCGCCCATTCGGCGCGGGTGTTCGGGTGTCAGCGCGTCATCGCGGCGCGCACGGCCTCGAGATCCCAGCGGTTCGTGACTTTGATATTGTCGTAGCCCGATTCGATGAGGCGGATCCGGTAGCCGAGTTCCAGCGCCGTGTCCGTCGTGGTCTCGCCGGCTGCGCCGCGTTCGCGTTGCGTCGTCGTCACATCGTGGAAGACGTCGCCGCGGTATATCAGTGGGTCGCAGTTGTAGACAAGCTGCGAACGCGGCAGCACGCGACCGATTTTATCACCGGATTTTTCGAACACCGTCCGCGTGTCCGGCACGCATGCCTGCACACCGTCGCAATCCTGCATGGCATCGATGCAGGTGCGCACGAAATCGCATTCGGTATTCGGCGACGCCGCATTGTGGATCACGACCAGGTCGCCTGCGTCCGGCGCGTTGTCGGGCCAGGCGGCCGCGACCGCATTGCTTATCGATGCCTGCCGGGTATCCCCGCCGATCACGATCTCAACCCTGTCCGTCAGGCCGTCTCCCGCCAGCGCCGCACGCGTTTCCTTGAGAAATAGCGGATTCGCCGTCACGACGACTGCATCGATCTCCGGCATCGCGGCATATTTTTCGACGCTGTGTACCAATAGCGGTTTGCCGCCTATGTCGCAGAATTGCTTCGGCACCCGGTCGTCACCGAATCGCTCGCCCCTGCCTGCGGCAAGGATCAGTGCGACGATCATTTCGCGGCGGGCCTCGCAACCCCGGTCGCCGTAAACCAGTCGATGGTGTCGGTCAGGCCATCGCGGAGTGAGTAGCGCGGTCGATAGCCGAGCAAAGATTCGCAGCGCTGCAGGCACGCGTGCGATCGGGTCAGCGTATCGGCGGAAGGCACGCGAAATCCGATCGCCGTTTCTTTACCCGTGATCGACGACGCGGTCTCAAGCAGGGCACCGAGCGAATGAGCTTCTCCGCTGCCTGCATTCAGGATTGTCATGCTCGGCAATGAGCGTGACGAGATGGCGGCACCCAGCAGCCAGGTGACGTCGTCGATGTGCACGAAGTCGCGGCGAAACTCGGCGCGACCGGGCATGGTGACGTCGCGCTGGCCGAGCAGTGATGACAGCAACATGCCGACATACCCGCTGCCGAGGTCCTGACCTGGCCCATAGACGGAGAACGGCCGCACGATCACGATCTCGATGCCCGCGGTCTCGTGCTGTAGATGCAGATGATATTCGGCGGCAGCCTTGCTCAGCGCGTAGGTTTCGACCGGCTCGAGCGCGTCGTCCTCCGCCGACGGTAGTCGGGTGGCATCACCATAGACCTTGGCGCTGGACAGGAAAATGAACCGCCTGGCGCCGGCGGCAACACCGGCCGCGAGCAGGTTGATCGTGCCCTTGACGTTCAATTCGATTGCCGCGAGCGGGTTGGCGGCAACGGCCGCCGCGCTGTGCATCGCGGCGCTGTGCACAATCGTGTCGGCACCGGCGCAAGCCCGTGCGCAGTCGGCGGGGGCCAAAACGCTGCCGCGCAGGAAGTCGCGCGGGTCACGATCGGTGCTTTCGCGCGCGTCCATCGCCGTTACCTGATGGCCGTCTGCGCGAAGTGTTTCCGCTACTGCCGTGCCGATAAATCCCAGGCCGCCTGTCACCAGAATTCGCATGGAATTATCTCAGTTGACCGCTGGCTTCGACAGGCTGCCGTCTGCGTTTCGCGTCGCCGCGGGCAGGAATCTGGAGACGATTGCACCGTACGTACGTTCGCTCGACTGCGCATCCCGGTACGTATGAAATCTTGTCACCATGTCTTCGTAGCGTCCGCGCCAGTGGCCGAGACCGTGCTTCATCGCTGCGTGTATTGCGGCCTCGAGTTCCTCGATGGATCGCGCTTTCGGCCCTGGTGTTACCTCGTCGAAATCGTAGTACAGGCTTCGTGAGTGCTGCCGATACTGTTCGAGGTCCGGCACGAAGAACACGACGGGTTTATCGGTCAGGATGAAATCGAAGACAACGCTCGAATAGTCGCTGATCAGGCCTGCGGCGATACCGAACAGGTTATTCGCATCGACATTGGCAATGATCATGCGCAGATTGCCGTCCGGTTTTGGTACGAAGGACTTGTTGCGCTGGCCGTCGACAAAATGCAGCTTTACCGCGATCATGATCCCGAGTCTCGATGCCATCGCGTCGAGTTCTCGCAGCGGAAAGTCGAACCGGGAATCGTCGTCGCGGAATGTCGGCAAATAGAGATAGACAGGTAGCCGGCGCTCCCGGGCTTCAGCGACGATACGACGCGTGTCCGCATCGAGCCGGTCCGTGTGCGCTGTCATCAGCCGATCGTTGCGCGGGAAGCCGGTAATCTCGACACGCTCCGGGCCGACCCCATAGTAGGTCTGACCCTGCGTCGCATGTTCCGGGGATGCCGCAATCATCATATCGGGGCGCACGAGATGCCACGGCAGCACGTAGCTCCAGAATGCGCGTTGCCAACGCGATCCGTGAAACAGCTGATGCAGTCGGTGCTGCGGTTGTTCGATGGCCCGTTCGACTTTCTTGATGCCGATACCGTGGCGGAGCAGCACGGTCTTCGCGCCGCGCGACAACCAGTGGTTGATGTCCTTGGTCAGTCCGTCGAACACATATACGCCGGCCGTCAGGCACGCGGCTATGCCTCGCGGCGACCACGCCGATCGTGCGTCGAAACCGCGTTTGCTCAAATCCCTGATGATCTGCCGATCGAGGCTGATCCATACGGCGTTGATGCCACTGTTGTCGAGGCTCTCGACGTGCTCGAAGAGCGCCGCCGCGTTGTCGGCGAAGCGCCGGCCGCTCCAGCTGCCGAACACCCATCGGTCGGGCGCTCGCGGCACGAGGCCGGACAGGAAATAGGCTGCAAACATCAGTGGCCGCAGCACGACACCGAGCACCTTCTGCAAATTCACTATCATCCGCCAAGGACTCCGGCCACATCGCTGCGAACAGCGTACAGGCTCGTGCGCGCGCAGACGTATACGGTCGCCAGGTCCGCATCGCCGAACGCCAGGTTGGCCGGTCGCTCCGGCAGCGCCACAAAGGCAGCGCGAGAACCATCAGGTTCGAATAATTCCACGCCTTTCATGCAGGCCACCCATACGCGCCCGGCAACATCGACGCAGATCCCATCTGGGCGTTCGCAAGTGCAAAAGACGTCGCCGTCCGTAAGCGATCCATCGGCGGCGACGGCGAAGCGCCGCAGATGTCCGCGCTCGGTATCGGCGATGTAGATCGTTTGCTCATCTCGGGAGAACGCGAGGCCGTTCGGCTTGACGAAGTCGTCCGCGAGCAGCGTCGGCTCGGCGCTGCCCGGCTTCACGCAAAACACGCCTTGAAAATCGAGCTCGCGATCGGCCTCATCGACGCCATACGGCGGATCCGTAAAAAATATCATGCCGTCGCTCCGAACCGCGACGTCGTTGGGGCTGTTCAGGCGCTTGCCGTCGTAGCGTTCGACGACAGAGGCGACATCGTCAGCGCCATCGAACCGACTGATGCGCCGATTGCGATGTTCGCAACTGAGCAGTGCGCCGCGGTGGTCCAGCGCATTGCCGTTGGCCTCGCCACTCGGCTCGCGGAGTATCGCGGTCTCGCCGTCGACCAGGCAGTACAGACGACTGGCGGGGATGTCGCTGAAGATCAGTCCGCCGCCTTCGTTCCTTGCGGCTTCGAGCAGAGCGGAACCGGGTTCGAGCCAGACCGGACCTTCCAGAAATTGAAAGCCCGTGCGGACGAGAGTCGCTTCCGCCGCGTAATTCATTCCTTGCCTGACATCCTTGTTGTTATTGGATCTGAAAATCGTCACGCAAGTGACTAATTATCCTCGCCGCCATTATCGGCGGCGACGACGACCGGGTCATCGATATTTAACATAACTTCGATAGTTGGATTGTGCTGTCAACAATTGTTTAGAATCAATGTTCGCTCCGAAATATCGGTGGCGGTCGAAAAATAACTAATGATCTGCAGTTCCCGGCTGGGGCGAGCAGGTTCAACGCCGAGACTCGCAGCCGAGCAACTCGGACCTGGTGTCGCCAGCCCTGATCGAGAACCGAGACAACGTCGGCCGATGGTTAGTAGCCCGAGAAATAGTATTAAATCCCACGATATAGCGCTCGAGCGCGGTCGGCACCTGTCCGCGAGCGTCGTCGTTGGCCTGACGGCGCTGGCCGAGTTTCTGGTCACGATCGGCTCCGGCCTCTTAATCCATGCGCTGTACGTTGTCGACGAGCCGGAGCGAGACGGGCTATATCACGGTGCGATCATCATCTTCGCGCTGTTGCTCGTGCAGTCGTTCAACACGATCGGGCTCTATCGCTTCAGCCGCTTGCTGCGGCCGTCCCGACAGCTCGTCGCGATCGTCGGCTCATGCCTGCTGTTTTTCCTGGCGCTGACGGCGGGCGCGTTCGCGCTGAAGATGTCGGCGGATTTCTCGCGCGTCTGGGCATTCAGCTGGCTGGGGGCGACGATTGTCGGCGTAGTCGCCGTGCGCTTCGCCTCCGCGGCGATTGTTCGCCGCCTGGCGGCGAACGGCCGGCTCGGCCGCAATATCGTGATTTACGGTGGCGGCGAGCAGGGTGGCAGATTGATCAGGCATATCGAGTCGCTGCGCGAGCCGTGGAATCGCATCGTTGCAGTTTTCGACGATCGGGAGGCACGGACCGGCCCGTTTGCTCATGGCCATCCGGTGCGCGGGGACGTCGACGAGATGCTCGAGTGGTGCCGAAGTCATCGCGTCGATGAGATCCTGATCGCGCTGCCGTGGGCAGCGCAGGACAGAATCCTGCAACTGGCGAGTTCGCTGGGGTCTTTGCCGGTCAATCTGCGGCTTAGCCCGGAGTTCACGCAAAGCGACCTGCTGCTGCGTCGCGCGAGCCACCACTTCCAGGTGCCGATGCTCAGTATCCTGGAGAAACCGGTGTCCGGGTGGGGCGGGATCTCGAAAACGGTCCTGGATTTCGTCGTGGCGGGCGCGGCGCTCGTTATCCTGTCACCGGTGCTACTGCTGATCGGCGTGTTGATCAAGCTCGACAGTCCGGGACCGGTGCTGTTCCGGCAGAATCGCTACGGCTTCAATAATCAGCTGATCTCCGTGTTCAAGTTCAGATCGATGTATATCGATCAGGCCGACGCCAACGCGGACCGGCTGGTCACGCGCGACGATCCGCGGGTGACCCGCGTCGGCGCCGTGCTGCGTCGCTACAGTCTCGACGAGCTGCCCCAGATTCTGAACGTCCTGCGCGGCGAAATGTCTGTCGTGGGGCCGCGGCCGCATGCGATGCATGCCAAGGCCGGCAACGTGCTGTATGAGGACGTCGTCGATCAGTATGCCGTGCGGCATAAGGTCAAGCCCGGTATTACCGGCTGGGCGCAGGTGAACGGCTGGCGTGGCGAAACGCGCGACGAGGCGTCGCTGCTCGGTCGCCTCGAGCACGATGTCTACTACATCGACAACTGGTCGCTGTTGTTCGACATTAGCATCATCCTGCGCACGATCGTCGTCGTGCTGCGGGGCGAGAATAGCTTCTAGGCGATGGTGGTCAGGGGGTGGCTGTCAGGCGACGGCGGCAGGGGCCTCGGCCGCCGCGCGAAAATCCTCGTAGACCCGCACGGTTGCGTCGACCATGTGGTCGATGTCGAACTGGCGGCTGATCTCGATCGAGCGTCGTGACATCGCCGAGCGCAGTGCCGGACTGCGGGCGAGGGAAGTCAGGTGGTCGGCCAGCAGTTCGACGTCCGGTTCCGGCAGCACGAAGCCGTTTTGGCCGTGTCGCACGACCTCGCGGGCGCCGCCGACGTCCGTCATGACGATCGGCAATCCGCTTGCCGCGGCTTCCAGCAATACGTAAGGCAATGCCTCATAGCGGCTCGGCAGCAGGAACGCATCGAAGCCGGCCATCATCTCGATGCCGTCGGCGTGGCCGGTGAAACTCACGTGTTTGGCAACACCGAGCGTGCGCGCCTGCTGCTTCGCTTTCGCGAGTAGCGGACCATCGCCGACGATGACCAGGTGGGTATCGCGCATTCGCGCCGCCGCCATCGCGTATGCCGAGATAATGCGATCGACGGACTTCTGCGGCGAGACGCGTCCTACCCAGCCGAAGCAGACCGTTAGCTGCGCGAGGCCGAGCCGGCGCCGGATCGCGTCCCGGTCAACTTGCGGCAACCGGCCGATGCCGTTCGGCACGACGCGAAGCTTCTCTTCGGGCAGCCCCTGTTGCGCCAGATGATCGCGCTCCAGCGCCGATACGCAAATTATTCCTTCGCAGTGTCGGCCGAGAAAGCGCTCGATCGCGCCGTAGATCGCGCGCACGTATGCGCGTAGATCAGGGTTCATCGTAATGGCCGCATGCGGCGTGTAGATGCGCGCGGCGCGGCCGCCTGACGCCGCGACGCGCAGCAGTGCGCCGGCCTTCGAGCTGTGGCCGTGCACGATGTCGAACGGTCCCATCTCGTCAAGCAAACCTTGCAGGTCGCGGATCGCCTTGAAGTCGTGCAAGCCGACCGCCCGCTGCATTGGCAGTTCGCGCTTCGTCAGTTTCGGCATGAAGCCGAGCGCATCGATGAACCAGTCGTCGGCCCGGTCGGCGGAATAAATCAGTGAGACGTCGTGGCCGCGGCGAATGAGCCCTTCCGCGAGATCGATCACGTGCCTGCCGGCGCCGCCGCCGCAGGCTTCGAGAACGAGGAGTACGCGCATCGGCCGTTACCCGACCCGGCTACCCGGCATAGTATTTTTCGAGGTCGCCCGTGTATGCGCCGGAGTCACCGTAGCCATATTTTGCGTGCTTGCGAACGTCCACCATCGTCATCAGCACGCCGACCAGCGTTGCGTCCGCGGCCTGCAGCTGCATCAGCGCATTGCGTGCGATAGCGCGGCGGGTCTGCTCCCAGCGAACGACCGCAACGGTCGCGCTGGCCATGCGACAGAGGATGCGGGCGTCCGCAGCCGCGAGAATCGGCGGCGAGTCGATAACGATGAAGTCGAATCGTGCCTCAAGTCGTTCGATCAGATTGCGCATCTTGTCCGAGTCGAGCAGGTTGGGCACGTTGGGATTCGGCATCCCTGCGGGTAACACCGTCAGGCCGGACCAGTCACGCTCGACGAGCACGTCGTCGAGGGTCGCCTCGCCGATCAGGTAGTCGACGAGTCCCGGCTCGCGCTCGACGCCGACCAGTTCATGACAGCCCGGCTGCCGCGTGTCGGCATCGATAAGAAGCGTCTTTCTGCCGGCGAGGCTCTGGCTGTTCGCGAGGCAGGTGGCGATCGTCGTTTTTCCCTCGTTCGGCAAGGACGACGTTATCAGTACCGACTTGGGTGGCTCGGTGAACGCGATGCTGATTGACCAGTTCAGTGTGCGAATAGACTCGCCGAACGCGGTCGTCGGTTTCGCTGCGATGTAGCTGAGCAAGGTCTTGTCGGGACCGGTGTCCGGTACGTGCGGAATGAAGCCGATCGACGGAATTCCGGTCGCGCGTTCGATTTCCTCGCCGCTGCGGAAGCCGTCGTCGAGCAACTCGGCGATCAGCGTGGCAATCAGTCCCAGTATCGTCCCGGCGATCAGTGCCAGCACCAGCACCAATGCCGGTATCGGAAATGACGGATCAAGCGGCACATCCGCCGGCGAGATGACGCGGGCGTCGGCTTGCTGGAAGTTCGCATCTTCCTGCGACACCGTTTCCTTCTGCCGGGCCAGCATCGTCGCGAGCAAAGACCGGTTGGCTTCGGCCTCGCGCTCGAGCGCCCGCAGCTCGATCTCGTTCTTGTTGCCGACGGCAACGGTTCGCTTGAGCTCGTCGAGGCTCTGTTGCAAAGCCAGTTCGCGCGCACGAGCCACGGTTACCTGGTTGCGCAGGCCGCGGACGATCTTGTCGATCTCGGACCTGATACGCGCGTCGATATCGTTCGCTTCGGCGCGCATCTGCAGCATTTTCGGGTGCTTCTCGCCGTATTCCTGCGACAGTTCCGCAACGCGTCGTTCGACCTCGGATTCCTGCTCCCTGAGTCGCTGGATCAACGTCGAGTTCAAGACTTCGCCGAGGCTGTCGATGCTTGCACGATTGCGCTCGGCGACTTCGATCTGGCCGAGCTGCGCTGCCGCCTCCTGTCGTTCGCTTCGCGCGACGACCAGCTGCGCGTTCAGTTGCACCAGTTCCTGCGACGCCAGCGTGACACCGTTGCCTTCCAGCAACCCGAGTCGCTCGCGGGCCGCCTCGACCTGCTGCTCAGCGGATTGCACTTTCGTCCGCAATTCTTCGATGCGCGTGCCCAGCCAGTCGTTCGCACGGCGCGTAGAGTCGAACTTCGCCTCGAGCCGCGACAGGATGTACTCGTCGGCCAGCGTATTGACGATATTCGCAGCCTTTTCGGGCGACTCTGACGAAAAGACCACGGCGATTACGCGAGAGTTGTCCCTCGGAATGATCGTCACCCGCTCGAGGAATTTGTCGACGATCGTACTCAGTTCGCGCGACATCTCGGGCGGCGGCGCGGACCCGCCGGGTTCCGGATTGAATTCCGCGTCGTTGTAGAGGCCGAGTCGGTCAATGACCTTGCGCGCGAGCGTGCGCGAATTGAGCACGAATGCCTCGCTCTGCACGGTTTGTTCGTCGCCGCTGAGGCCGGTGAATACGGATTCGACGGACACGAAGTTGGTGTTTTTCGGCTCGATCAGGACCTGGGCTTCCGCGGCGTAGCGTGGCGTGACCCAGAACAGGTAAAGCGCGGCCAGCGCCAGCGATCCGGCGATGGCCCCGATCAATAGTCGCTTGCGCCGGCTGATCGCGGCGAGGATCTCGCCGAGACCCGGATCATCGGGCGTCGCTTCCGGCAGCGGCTGCGCCGAGCGCTGCTCGGTGCCGGTGATTCTGGTATTCGGCTGCAACATCAGAAGAACCTCTCGGGTATTTCGATGACGTCGCCCGGATAGATCGCCGTGTCGGCCGTGGCCTCGATCTCCGTTTGTTCATCGCCGGCGCCGCGCACGATGCGAATGCGGTTTTTTCGCGCCCGGTACGTGTACCCGCCGGCGACCGCCACGGCGCTGATCACGGTCATGCCGCCGGTATACGCGTAGCTGCCCGGCGACCTGACTTCCCCGAAGATGTAGAACGGTCGATAGTCCAGCAATTCGGCGCTGACGCGCGGATTGCGCAGGTAGTCCGGCCGCAGTCGCTCCGTGACGGCAACTTCCAGTTCGTTGGCGGTGAGCCCGGCGGCCCGGACGTCCCCGATCAGCGGCAACGACACATTGCCGGTGCCGTCGACGTCGAATTCGCCCGACAGGTCTTCGTGCCCGTAGACGGTGAGGCGGATCTTGTCGCCGTTCGACAGGCGATAGGCGGCAGACTCGGTTTCGCTGGTCTGGGCCAGCACCGCGCCGGCGACTAACAGCGCGGCGATAAAAATCAGTTGCCTGAGCATGATGACTCCCGATGCGCGGCGCATCCTTGTCTAGATCTGTCCTTCGATTCCGATGAAGAACTGGTTGATTCGATACTCGAAACCACCCGAGTTCGCGGGGCTCGTGTCCCGCGTCCGATACAGGTAGCCGACACGCACGCGCAGGTAACGATTCATCAGGTACAAAGCATCGATTCCGGCGCGGAATAGATCATCGTCGCGGTCGATACCCTCGAAGTCTTCGTTGCTAACGCCGAGATCGAGGCTGACGATCAGATTGCGCAGCAGTTCGTGGTTCACTTCGAAACCGAATTCCGTGTTTAGAATTCCGGCGGCGCCAACGATCGTCGTTCCGTCGATGCGCCGGTCCGCCGCCAGGCTCATTGTCGTCAGTCCGGTTATGTTCCACGTAATCTCCGCTCCGAAAATCGGACCGTCGACCTTCGCAAAGCGCGGATCGTCATAGTCGCGACTCACATAGCCGAGGTAGGCCTCGCCGAACGTCCGTCCGGACAGATCGATGTCCGTGCCGAACACCAGGTCGAAGCCGTCGGAGCTGCGTTCGAAGCCATTGCGGTCGACGGGTTCGTCATAATCGACTTCGGTCACGCGCAGTTGTGCGAACGGCTGCAGCGTGGGCGCCGTTTTGTGTCCGACACGCAGAATCAGATCGCTGCGGTCGCGATCGCGGTCCGCGTTGTCGATCGTTCCCACCAGCGTCCTGGTGTCGTCGTAGGACAGACTTCGCTGGACGACTTCGAAGCGACCGGTGAACTGTCCGAACGGCTGCCCGAACCCGATGCGCAGTTCATCCGACGTATAGGTTGTCGGTTCGATGCCCCGCCGGTTGTCCGGGCTCGTGCGCGGCTCGTGCAGATCCGCGTGGCGCAGGAAGCCGGTTAGTTCTCCGCGGCCGATGTCGACCGTCCCGTCCGCCCAGATGCGCCAGTCGTCGTAGTTCTCTGTGTCGACGTCGAAATAGCGTCCGGCGGTCCAGTCGAAACCAAGTTCGAGCGCGTTGCGGCTCCAGTTTGACTCCAGGATCAGTTCGGGCTTGACGATGAAAATAAGATCGTCCACCTCGAAATCGTCGGTTGCGAAGATGTTGCTGTCGGCCAGGAACCCGACGCCGATGCGCGGATACAGGCGAAATGCGCCGACTGGCGTGCCCTGCGGGTCGAGTTCCGGTCGCGTCCGCTCGAGAACGGTCTCGCCGGCGCGCGTGTCCTGCGCGGACGCGGGCGCAGTTTGCAGCGCGAGTACCACGGCCGCAACGGCAAGGACGCCGCAACGTGCGTGTTGGCCGCTAAGCCGGATTCCGGTGTCTGGGATACTCGTCATTATTATTCTTATGCTGGCGCACTTCGCAGCGCAGCGAAGCGCCGGCGAATAGTGCCCTGACTCGACGATACCGGGCAAGTCGCGCGATTGTGCAGACTCTGAACATAATTCGCCAATCAACCTGTCGTCGCGTCATGTCGGTGCGCGGCGATCAGCCCCCAGAGCATCGCGAGCAGCAGCCACAGGTGGCGCCAGTGCGTGCTGTCGATGAACAGGCTCTGGGTCAGGACGCCGATGACGCAGGCGATGACAACGAGGAACTCCGCCTGCAGCGGGGACCTCCAGTTGAACAGTGCCAACGAGCGATACAGGCTCAGTGCGATGAATATCAGCATGCCGCAGCCGGCGAGCCAGCCACCCTCTACGAACACGTGCAGGAACAGGTTGTGCGGTTCGAGGCCGAATTCCTCGTCACTCCGACCCGGCCCGATACCCAGCGGCGTCTCCGCGATCTTCTGGATTGCCTGTTTCTGTGTGTAGAATCGGCCGCCGAGTTGCACGTCGTATTTCTGCGTGAGGACCGCGCGGTCCGCGAGTCGGCTCGCGACGTTGGACGTCGTCGTCAATGCGGCAAGCACGCCGACCGCGGTCAGCACGACCAGGACGTTCAGGAGGAGCCACGACAGCTTCGCGCGATACGTCGGCAGACTGATGAGCGCGAATACTGAGAACAGCGCGGACGCGACGGCGAAATTGAGCCACGCACCGCGCGAAAAACTCAACAAAATACCGAACGCCAGCCAGATGAAAACGCCGCCATACCATAGCTTCGCGCTCCAATTACGCGGGCCCGCGAGCTGGGCCAGCGAAAAGATCGCAACGGGCACGAGGAACGGCGCGAATACGTTTGCGTCCTTAAATGGCCCCTTGGCCCTGAGTCCGGAATTCAAGTCGCCCAGATCGACGAAGCCGTAGTACTCGGCGACTGCCCAGGTGACAGCAATGATCGCGGCGACCTGGTATCCCTGCCAGATTACGCGCATGACACTGACGGGGCTCGACGCTATGACGCCGACGAACATACACCATGCGAGCGGCATGTAGAGTCGAATAGACAGCGAGCGAATCGTCGATAGCGGATCCGTCGACCCGGCTGCGGCAATGACGTTGCCGATCGCGAACAGCCCGAGCGCCAGTGCGGCGACGTGCATTTCACGCGGGAAACGCAGGCCCGTCACCAACAGCCCCCCGAACAATGCGATGACGAGCACGTCGTAGGGCGCCGGCTCGACAAGCACGATAGAGCTGGTGGCCAGCGTCAGGCCGACGAGCCAGAGCATCAGCCGCGAGCGTGCATTCTGGCCGACGTTTATCGTTGCGGCGCCGACCGTCATTGTTGAACGACGATCGCTTTATCGTCAGGCGATTTTGCGGAGCGGTGGCTATTCATTGGGCTATCATGGCGCCGTGGTCAACGCGGAGCGGCTTGTTGTTTTTTATTATGTGTAATGCGGACTTTCGCGTACGAGGCGAATTCTACAACATCGGCGCTCGCGATATCGTGACGCGGTTGGTGTCGGTCGACTCGTGACCAACGAAACGGAGAATCAACGAAGCCAAGGCGAGCTGTCCCGTCTCGTTGGCGGCTCCGCATTTATTTTTTCGATTCGTATCGTTGGCGCGGCGGCAACGTTCGTCGCGCAGTTGCTGCTCGCGCGCTGGATGGGGGCCAGCGAACTTGGCGTGTACGTGCTCGCGTTTTCCTGGTGCATTCTGCTGGCGACGTTGAGCACCTGCGGGTTCCGTCTCGCCGCCATGCGCTTCGTCGGAGAAGGCCTGTCGAGCAAAGGCGCGGGCTACGTGCGAGGCTTCGTGACGCGGAGCCGGCAGTTTGTGCTGGTCGTGAGTTCCGTCGTCGCGGCGCTCGGTTGCCTCGCGATCGTCGCACTGCGGCCGGAGTCGGTGGCTTCGTCACAAGGAGTTTTTATTGTCGCGTTGCTCGCCGTGCCGGTTTTCGCGTTGCTCAATGTGTACGCCGGATACGCCCATGCGATGTCCCGTTTCACCCTGGGCTTCCTGCCGACGAATGTACTCAGGCCGCTGCTCTTTCTCGCGGGTATTGCTTCATTCTGGTTCCTCGGCGGTGCGCTGGACGCTGATACGGCGATCCGTCTGCAGTTTCTCGCGCTGCTGGCCGTAGCGATCGTGACCGCCTTCGTCGGCGAGCGACGGGTTCGCATCGTCACGGCGAACGCATCGCCGATATTCGAAACGCGCCTCTGGATTCGCACGTCGCTGCCGTTGCTGGTCGCGGCGCTGTACACCGGTTACTTTCCCGAGATGATGGTCATCATGGTCGGCGCGTTCGTGCCGAGCGATACGCTCGCCGTGTTTCATGTCTGCTTCCGCGTCGCGATGCTGATTTCATTCGGCCTGTATGCGGTCGATTCGATCGCCGCGCCGCGCATAACGGAACTGCTGACCAGCGGTGATCGTGAGGCCCTGCAGCAGTTCGTGAATCGAACGACGCGGCTGAAATTCTGGGGCGCGGTCGCCGGCCTGCTCGTGCTGATTCCCGCCGGGCGCTGGATGCTCGGGCTCTTCGGGGATGAATTCGTGTCCGGATACCCGGTGCTGCTCGTTCTCGTGGGTGCCCAGCTCGTGCAGGCGGCCGGCGGCACGGTGATTCGCTTGCTGAGCATGAGCGGGCACCAGGATCGATGCCTGCTGGTATTCGCCGTCGCCACCGTGTTGGCTTTCGTTCTCGTCGCGGCGCTCGTGCCGGCGTTCGGGCTGATCGGCGCGGCGGTCGCCGTGCTGATAAACACGATGATCTCGGTGATCTGGATGCGCGCCCTGGTAATCCGCTACTTGTCGATTCGCCCGACCATAGTCTGACTTCTGCGCACAAGATCACCGGCACTCGCGCGTCAGGATTGCCGCCTGGGATCCGTTGAGCGTGGCCGCAGACATCGGGGTTCCCGAAATTCCGGACAAGCCGGGCGGCAGTGTGACGCGCGCGCGCCGCGCGCCCGGTTGATTCAGCAGCACGACGCCGCAGGCGAAGTCCCGGCGCAGCAGTCCACGCCACTGATAGCGAGGCCCTGACGCGGCGCCGAGATTTAAACCGTAACCGATCCAGAAGCTTTCCGGCGCGGTCCAATGAAGTCTGCTGCTCGACATCAGGTCGCGGCCCGAACTGATCAGAAACCATGCGGCAAGCCCGTACTCGCGCTCCGTCAGCGTCTTCCCATAGTCCATCATGATGACGGCGCGACCGCGGCCGTGGACGAAATCGACGAACTCGAAGAATGTCTCGAGCCCGAATTTGCCGCTGCCGCCTTGCAGTCCTTTGTCCGTCGCGCCGCGCTCGAGGTTGATGAAATCCGCTGCGTCGATTTGCCGCTGTATATATTCATCGTCGACGGGACCCGCGTACCAGATCGAGTTGTGGGCAATCTCCGCCTCCGGCAGCGCAGCGCGGATCTCCTCCATGAACTCCGCGAAATATCGACGCCAATCGGTCAGCGTCATGAGCTTGCCGGTGCGCGGGTCGACCGGGCGAACATGCTTGCCGTCGCCGTTGCCAACGCGCCAGGTCAGGTTGACATCGTCGATCCACAGGCCTTTATAGCCTTTGTCGATCAGGGCACGCGCGCGTTTGATCCAGTGCTCGCGAAACGCCGGGTTGCCGACGTCGCCTGCGTACTGTGGGCAGCTACCGTCCGCACAGCCCCAGGGTATGAACAGTTTGTCCCCATGCCGATCTCGCAGTACCCATTCGGGATGCTCACGGTACTCTGGCCAGTCCGGCTTGATCGCGTAGCTGTCCTTGTATGCCCATGCGTTCGCATACCAGGCGAGTCGCGAGTCGAAATACGGGCTATAGGTCTGCATGCGAGTGTAGTTCGCGCGCATCCAGGCCTTCGCTTCCTCGTCCGGCTTCTTCGAGTAAACGTCGAAATCGGAATCCGCGACGTTGTAGAAGCGCACCTCGCCGGCCGGAGCGACGGAGAAATCCGGTGTCGCGTATGTCGAGGTCGGCGTTACGCATAACAGACCCAACACGAAGGTTTTTCGCACGAAGCCGGACCGGATTGAAAGACTCTGCATGTCTCTAGCGTACCGGATCCGGCTTGAAGATACGTGGTATCGTCGGGCGCCGGGTCTTCGCGACCATAGCTTATGTACAGTCGAGATCGTTTCGTAATTTTCGTGCACGGTGCCTGGCGTTGATGATCGCCGGCAAGAAGGAAATCGTTCTCTTGCTGTTGTCATTCATCATGGCAATCGCGGCGGCGGAGTTCGTCGTTCGCATGTTCGACGTGACTCCGTATCAGACGCGACTCGAGCGATATCAATTCGACGAGACGCTCGGTTGGCGCACTCGGCGCGAATACTCCACCTATATATCCCGTCGTCGCTACGCGCATCATCTTTATTACGACAATGACGGATTTCCGAGCGACGAATCCGGCGTGAACGCGTCTGCCTCTCGCGATATGCCGTCGATTGCGCTGATCGGCGACAGTTTCGTCGAGGGCTACTATCTGCCGCATGAGCAGACCCTCGCGTACTTGCTCGGCCGCTCGACGAATAGGCAAATTCTGAATCTCGGCGTCAGCGGCTACTCGCCGGGCCAGTACCTGCTGTCGGCACGTCGGCACCTCAAGGAATTTAGTGTGTCCGACGTTGTCGTGTTCTTGTTCGCTTACAACGACCTGGCTTACGTTGATAGCGACGTATACCGGGGGTACGAGAAGCCGCTGGTATCCACGGACACTTTCGAGCCGCTGAACTTGCCGCTCGAGAAGCGCGACGGAGGAGAGAGTGAGATCCGGGGCGTTCTGCGCAATGCCCTGGACGAGTTCGCGCTATGGTCACTGTTGAAGCCGCTATTCGTCGCGATCGGAGAAGAAGGCGGTGACGTGGTCGCAGCAGAACGGCTGGACGCCAGCGCGCTCGACAAGTCGTTGCAGCTGATTGCGCGTATCGGCACCGAATTTCCCGATGCCCGCCTGCATGTATTTTATGTGCCGGAACTTGCGGAGCTCCTCAAGCCGCCGGTCTATCAGTTCAACACCGACAGCTTCATGGCTACGTGTGCGGAATTGGCCTTGCGCTGCGTGTTGCCCGACGGATTGGCGGACGGCGACGTCGAGGCGCACTATATCCCGGAGGATCGGCATTTTTCGGCGCGTGGGGCCATGCTGGTTGCCGACCAGGTCGGCGAGCTCCTGGATACACACGAAGCCGGCTTGCAAGAACGCGGAGGTAACTGATGCAGTACAACCATTTGGGCGATTCGGGATTGCAGGTCTCTGCGGTCGGACTCGGGTGCATGAACTTCGGCGCGATGAACGACGAAGCGCAATCCGCCGCGGTCGTGGGTGCGGCGCTGGAACTGGGAGTTAATCTATTCGACACCGCCGACGTTTACGGCGAACGCGGCAAGTCGGAAGAGTTTCTCGGCAGGGCGCTCGGCGCACGCCGTCAAGAGGTCGTTATCGCGACGAAGTTCGCCGGTCCGATGTCGTCGGATCGCTTCGACATGCAGGGCGGCTCGCGCCGCTACATCATGCAGGCGGTCGAGGCGAGCCTTGCGCGGCTGGGCACCGACTACATCGACCTGTACCAGATGCATCGCTACGACGACGACACGCCGATCGAAGAAACCCTGCGTGCGCTCGACGACCTCGTGCGCCAGGGAAAGATTCGTTACTTCGGCTGCTCGAACTACGCCGCATGGCAGATCGCCGATGCGGTCTGGACGGCGAGTTCGGCCAACCTCAACAGCTTCATCTCGGTCCAGAATCGTTACAGCCTGTTAAAACGCGATATCGAGAAAGAAGTCGAGCCGGTCTGCGAAAAGTTCGGGCTCGGAATCCTGCCGTACTTTCCGCTGGAAAGTGGCCTGCTGACCGGGAAATACCGCAAGGGTGAGGAGATGCCGGAGGGCACACGGCTGGCGCTGTGGGCCAAATTTGCCACGAGTGCGTTCGCGACCGACGAGAATTTCGCGAAAGTCGACGCGCTGCAGTCGCTCTGTGATCGCTACGACCATTCTCTATTGGATATGGCGATGGGCTGGCTCGCGAGCCGGCCGTCGGTTGCGAGCGTGATCGCAGGTGTTACGTCGCCGGCGCAGCTCGAGCAGAACGTCACCGCCGGTGAATGGCGTCCGGGTGCCGAAGAACTTGAGGAGATCGATGAAATCACTGCGCCACTTGTCGAGACCTTCGGCCCGGCGCGGCGCTAACGGTTATTCGTGCGCGTGGCTTTCCCGCACCGCGCGCAATCGTTCGTTCACCAGGGCAGCGAACTCGGGTCGCCAGTCGGGTTCGGCCTCATCGAGCCAGTCCCGCACACTCCGCAGCGCGAGTAGCTTGTCCAGCACCCCGATGCTGCCGGCGAACGCCTGCGGATCGTTCTTGTAGGTCAGCTGGCGCACGTATGCGCCCTGAAAAGCCGAGAACATGTTGCTCAGGATCATTCCGAACCTGAGCTTTTCGGATGGCTCGAGCTTCGCAAAGTGCTTCAACCCATCGGCATACAGTTCCGCAACTTCGGGATTCAGGATAAACATTTCGCGAATGCGGTTACCGGAATCCACGTTGCGTTCAAAGGCTGCAAGTTCGGTCGATTTCAGGCTCATTTCCAGCGCCCGCGTGTTTTGCCGAATCTGTATCGCCAGGTAAACCAGCGAGGCAACGACGGCGACGGCGCCGATGAGCTCGCCGAGCGCCCCGAGATCCTGGAATGACATCGTGTTCTCCCCCGCAAACCACGGTAGCCACAAGTATGCGTGGAAACACTCGATTTCGGGTAATCCAACCGGGCCTCGTGCCCGAAAAAACAGCATGACTCGCCCACAGACGGAGCGTCGAGATGACACAGAATCGCAGCAAGCACTATATGGCCCGCGCCTTACTGGCGGCCGGCCTGATGATCGCAGGAGACAGCGCCATGAGCCTTGAACAACCGGATTACACCGTCGTCTTCCGCGACGGCGACGTCGAGTACCGTCAGTACGAGCCCTATCTCGTGTCCGAGACGGTCATCGAAAACGTGAGCAGCTACCAGGCAGCCGGCAACGAGGGCTTCCGCCGCCTGTTCCGCTACATTACCGGCGGCAATGTCGGCCGCGCCAAGATCGCGATGACCGCGCCGGTTGCGCAGACGCTCGCCAGCGAGAAAATCGAGATGACCGTGCCGGTGCAGCAGGGTCGTTCGACGGACGGCTGGCGCGTCGCGTTCATGCTGCCGACGCAGTACACGATGGAGACCGCGCCGGCGCCGACCGATCCGCGCGTGCAGGTGCGGGAGGTACCCGGTCGCCTGATGGCGGTACTCAGGTATTCGGGTCGCTGGACCGAAAAAAACTACGTGAAACGCAAGGATCAGCTGCGCTCGGCGATCGTCTCCGAGTCGGTGATGCCGCTGGGTGACATGCAGAGCGCTTTATACAACGCACCGTTCACGCCGCCTTTCCTGCGTCGCAACGAGGTCATGGTCGAAGTCGATCGTCTGCCGGCCAAGGCGCAAGCGGTGGCCGCGGGTGCCGATAACGCCGCCCGCGCGCTCGCCTACTGAAGCGTTTGTTGCCCGCTGCCGTCCGCGCTCAACTGATCGTCGCTCAAGCGATAGAACGTCAGCAGCGTGACGGAGATAACCTGCATGCCGACCGGAATCCAGACAAAGCCGAGATACATCGCCGTCACCGCTGACGGCGATTGCTCGGCGGTTGGCGCCAGCTCCTTGTCAAAGCCCATCGCACTGAACAGCACGCCGACGATCAGCGGGCCCATCGCCATACAGGCTTTCTCGACGAAACTAAACGCCGCCGACAACACACCCTCGCGGCGCACGCCGGTCAGTTTGTAGTCCCACGCGAACGTATCGATCAGCATCGACTGGCCGTACAGGTGTGCGCCGGCGCCGAACACTCCGAGCAGCACCGCGCGGCCGACGAACACCGCCATCGGCTCGTCGGGAGACGCGAACAGCCATGTCAACACGATGCAGCAGAATCCCACCAGCGAGGCGATATACGCGATTTTCTTGCCGACGCGCTTCGACGCCCAGGCGGCAAGCGGCAGGCAAATTATTGATGTGAGTGCCTGTACTGCGAGTAACAGCCCGAGCATCTTGCCGCCGAACTTCAGCACACCCGAGAAAAAGAACATCGCCACCGCGATATTCGACGCGAGACCGATATAGATCGCGACTTTCGTGCCCATGAGGATCAGCAGGGGCTTGTTGTTGCCGAGCCACGCAAGCTGTTGGGCCAGCGGGATGCGCGCGGCGTCTGCCGGACTCGTCTGGCGTGCGTCGCGTGTCAGGAAGAAGCAGCTCAGCATCACCACGGCGATGAAGGCGCCGATGCCGATGCCCATCTGCTGGTACGCTGCGCGATCGCCGCCGAGTTGCTCGACCAGGGCCGGCACGGCGCCCATGCCGACCAGGTTGCCGAGTGTCATGAAAAAGACGCGCCACGACATGATCTTGGTGCGTTGATGCGAGTCGTCGGTCATCTCCGCAGGCATCGCCATGTACGGCACCTGGAAAGCCGTGTATGACAACGCGAAGAGCGCCAGCGCGACGCCGACGTACAGCAGCGTTGTCGACATGCCGCCTGCTGGCACGTTGAACAGCATCGCGAACGACAGGCCGCAGAAAAACGCTGCGCCGAGCATCCACGGTCGGCGTCGCCCGTAGCGCGACCGGGTGCGGTCGCTGATAATCCCCATCGGCGGGTCGGTCACGACGTCCAGCATCTTCGAGCCGAACAACAGTGCACCGGCGAGCACCGGTTCGATCTTCACGTAGGTCACGAGGAAGTAGAGCAGCACGATGGACGCGCCGTTCAGCATGGTTGCGGTCGCGAGCGTGCCGACGCCCCAGCCGGCTGCGACGCTTGCCGGCACATGCCCACGGGCATCCACCGACTTGTTCGTCGCGTCGGCGGACACGGAACTCATTTATATAGCCTCCGAAAGATCAGGCTCATCGCCACGGCCAGCGCGAGCACGGCAAACCAGATTTCCATCACGAGTTGGTTACCGACCGGCGGTACGGCGGCGAAATATGCCCGCAGGCCGAGCAGCGCGAGGTTGGCCAGCGCGACCATGACGACGATGGTCAGCAGCCAGTACGCGTGTCGTGCCTGGTTACCGTAGCGAGCTTTGATGCGCGGTCCAAGATGCATGCGCAGGCGCACGCAGCCGAACAGCGCGAGACCGAGGACGCCACCGAGCAATGTCGCGGCAATCCACTGTTGCATCACGATTTCGAATCAGCACGGATCGAGCCGATCAGTTCCCGCCCTGGTCGTCTTTTTTCTTGTCCTTACGGGTCGCCATGTAAATCGCGATGAAGCACCCCAGTGCAACGAGCACGGCAAACCCCGAAACCACTACATCCATGACCGATCTCCTGTCTGGTCTTGCAGCGGCTAGTATAACCAATGGCGGCTGGAGTTGAGTGTCGCTTTACCCCGGCGAGCGCAATCCATATCATCGGGCCGGGGTTACATTGCAATAGCACTGTTTAGGAGATAGTTATGCTCAACGAATTCAAAGAATTCGCGATGCGTGGAAACGTGGTCGACATGGCCGTCGGTATCGTCATCGGCGGCGCATTCGGCAAGATCGTCAGTTCATTCGTCAGTGACGTCATCATGCCGCCGATCGGCATGATCATGGGCAATGTCGATTTCTCGAACCTCTTCATCGACCTCAGTAGTCAGGGTTTCGCGAGCGTGGCCGCGGCCGAGGAGGCCGGTGCGCCGATCATCAAGTACGGCGCGTTCATCAACACCGTTCTTGATTTCGTGATCGTCGCATTCGCGATCTTCATGGTGATCCGGGCGATGAACAAGATGAAGAAAGCCGAGGAAGAGGCGCCGCCGCCCGCGCCGCCGGAGCCTTCCGACGAAGCGAAGCTGCTCGCCGAGATTCGGGACGCACTTCAGAAGTAACGTCGTATCCGCAGCGTCAGGTAGTCGTCCCGCTCGAATGAGCGGAGCAGGTTGCCTGGCGCTGCGTTGACGAACCAGCGGCTCTCGAGCTCGACGGTCCAGCTGTCGCCGAAGCGCCGCTCAGCCTCGATCGACACGAGCGTCGAGCGGTCGTCGACATCGACGACTGCGCCTATCAGCACGGCGGTATCCTGCGTGTCGTTCAGTGTCACACGCGCGCCGGCGAACACGTCGTTGTCGTAGATCGTTAGCGGTGCGCTTTCGTCGCGGCCGTCATACAGGTACTCGAAGAGCAGACCCAGGTCGAGTGGCGACTCCCTTAGCTGGTACAGCGTGTATTCGAAGCCGGCGACCGCAGCGGTGAACGTATCGCCCTGGCCTTCGCGGACGATGCCCTCGAACTTGTACAGCATTGCGTCTCGCGTGTACTGCAGGTCGGCGCCGACCTGCGCGATCTGGTCGTAGACCGGAATGAGCGCATTGCCCGCGGC
>JBPCXI010000013.1:0-2840 GCA_051008895.1 Gammaproteobacteria bacterium
CCGTCGCGCTGGCGCGCGCCGTCGACTATCGCTCCGCCGGCACCGTCGAGTTCATCGTCGATGCGAAGCGCAATTTCTTCTTCCTCGAGATGAACACGCGTCTGCAGGTCGAGCACCCGGTCACCGAGCTGATTACCGGCCAAGACCTGGTCGAACTGATGATCCGTGTCGCCGCCGGCGAGAAACTGCCGCTCGCGCAGAAGGATGTGAAGCTGAACGGCTGGGCGATGGAGGCGCGGGTCTACGCCGAAGATCCATTCCGCAACTTCATGCCGTCGATCGGTCGCCTGATTCGTTACCAACCGCCGACCGAGACGTCGACGGTGCGTGTCGACACGGGCATCGGCGAAGGCAGCGAAGTGTCGATGTTCTATGACCCGATGATCGCGAAACTGATCACCTACGGCGACAATCGCGAGCAGGCGATCGACAGGATGAACGACGCGCTCGATGCGTATTTCATCCGCGGCGTAAACCACAACATCAGCTTCCTGAATGCGCTGTTCGCACATCCGCGCTTCCTCGAGGGGCGGCTGACGACCAATTTCATCGCCGAGGAATACCCGGACGGTTTCAGCGCGGCAGACGTCGTGCATGAGGAGCCCGGTCTGCCGATCGCGATGGCCGGATTCGTGCATCGCCGGTTCATGGATCGCGCTGCGCGGCTGGCAGGTCAGCTGCCGAGTCACGAGCGCGAGGTTGGCGAAGATTTCGTCGTCATAATCGGCAGCAATCACCACGTCGTGCGCGTCGTGCCGGTCGACGGCGGCTATGAAGTGACGCACGACAACAACCACTATCGGATCATCAGCGCGTGGACGATGGGGATGCCGCTGATCGAGGCGGAGGTCAACGATCGCAACGTCTGCGTCCAGTTCGACCGCGTCGACCTGCACTATCGGCTGTCGCACCGCGGCTCACAGATCGATGCACTCGTCGTGATTCCGCGCGCGGCGGAACTCGCACGCCACATGCTCGAGAAAGAGCCGCCGGACCTGTCGAAGTTCCTGCTGTCACCGATGCCGGGACTGCTCGTGCGGCTTAAGGCCAAGGCCGGCGACGAGGTCAAGGCCGGCGAGGAACTCGCGGTCGTCGAGGCGATGAAGATGGAAAACAGCCTGCGGGCGAACGAAGACATCGTGATCGCCAAGGTGCTCGCCGAGGAAGGTGAAAGCCTCGTCGTCGATCAACCGATCCTGGAATTCGAATAGCCGGGCACTATGCGACCGAAGGAACTTGCCGACCAGGTACGCAACGGCGATCGCCGTGCCTTGGCGCGTGCGATTACGCTGATCGAGTCGTCGCGACCCGAAGATCGCGAACCGGCCAATGAGGTGCTGGAAATTCTGACGCCGCATGCGGGCGACGCGATGCGCATCGGTATCTCCGGCGTACCCGGCGTCGGCAAATCCACGTTCATCGAAGCGTTCGGGAATCATGTGATCGCCGAGGGCCACCGTATCGCGGTGCTCGCGGTCGACCCGTCGTCAGCGATCAGCGGCGGTTCGATCCTCGGCGACAAGACGCGCATGGAAACGCTGTCGCGCAATCTCGACGCGTTCATCCGCCCTTCGCCGGCCGGCACGACGCTCGGCGGCGTCACCCGGCACACGCGCGAGACGATGCGTATCGTCGAGGCCGCCGGCTTCGACGTCGTCGTCGTGGAGACCGTCGGCGTCGGCCAGTCCGAGACCGCGGTCGCGGAGATGACGGATATGTTCCTGCTGTTGCTCCTGCCGGGCGGCGGCGACGAACTGCAGGGCATCAAGCGCGGCATCGTGGAACTGGCCGACATGGTCATTGTCAACAAGGCCGACGGGGACCTGGCCCCGGCCGCCGGCCGCGCCGCCGCGGATTACCGAGGCGCGCTCGGCTTTTTGCATCCACGTAACGCCGACTG
Source organism: Gammaproteobacteria bacterium (assembly GCA_051008895.1). Lineage (GTDB taxonomy): Bacteria > Pseudomonadota > Gammaproteobacteria > Steroidobacterales > SMWD01. The sequence continues at coordinate 1,901 of JBPCXI010000013.1, forward strand.
GACGGTACCGGTCGAGACCTGTTCGGCGCTCGAGGGTCAAGGAATCGACGTCGTCTGGCAGACGGTGGAGCGGTATCGAGAGGCGATGCAGGCGAACGGCGAATTTGACGCGCGGCGGGCGGCGCAGGCCCGCGCCTGGCTGTGGAGCGAGGTGTCGGCGACACTGCTCGAATCCCTCCGTCAGGATGACGGACTGCGCCAGCAGGTCGCGGCGCTGGAACAGGCGGTGGCCGACGGGAAAACGTCGCCGTGGGTCGCCGCGCAGCAACTCGTCGACAGTTTTCAGCAACGCAGGCAACAGCAATGATAGGAAGACTCAATCACGTCGCCATCGTCGTACCCGACCTGGAGGCCGCGGCGGCCATTTACAGCGACATGCTCGGCGCGGCGGTGTCAGAACCGGTGCCATTGCCGGCGCACGGCGTCACGACGGTTTTTGTCGAGCTGCCGAACACGAAAATCGAATTACTCGAACCGCTCGGCGAAGGCTCGCCGATTGCCCGCTTCCTCGACAAAAATCCTTCCGGCGGCATGCATCATCTGTGCTACGAGGTGGACGACATCATCGCCGCCCGCGACCGGCTGGTTGCGTCAGGCGCCCGCGTGCTCGGCGACGGCGAACCGCGAGACGGCGCGCACGACAAGCCCGTGCTGTTCCTGCACCCGAAAGACTTCTGCGGCACGCTGATCGAACTCGAACAGGCCTGACCGCGACAGTGCGTCGTCGGGCAGCCCACGGACAATATGTAAAGCCGCACCCGACTGGAAGCACTACATAAATATGTGATGAGCTTCGTCGCGCGGCGCCCGCGAGATCTGGAGAATGGCGTATTCCAATTAAGAACGGACGCCCCAGCCCATGTACGTGGATCACTTCAAGCTGTCTGACAGACCTTTTTCCAATGGCCCGGACACCGGGTTTTTCGTACCTAACACCCAG
>JBPCXI010000014.1:0-13283 GCA_051008895.1 Gammaproteobacteria bacterium
GTCATTGGTGGCGTCCCCGGGCAGATCCTCGTCGAGCAACCCGTCGCGGTCGTTGTCGGCATCGGGAAAGCCGTCGAAGTCGAGGTCGCTGAACGCCGGCAGCGTCACGGCGAGCACCGCGGTGGCGAGCGTGCTTGCGCCGACCGGCGGCGACGGCGGCACCGTCTGCTCGCGAATATGCTCCGGCCAGTTACTCAGGCTCTTGTCCGCGAGCGGCAGCAGCAGCCGCCGCGAATGTCCGACGGTGCGGACCATGCGATCCATCGCGAACTCGGCATCGCGAACCAGTGCCGTACGCTCGTCGACATAATCGCGCGAGCCGAGCACGCCGTTGACGACGCCGGTCAGGCCCGCGAACAGCAGCGCGACAATTACCAGGCTCGCGAGGATCTCGATGAGGGTGAAACCTGCTATGCGGCGGGTATCGCTCTGGGCAACGAGTCTGTCAGCGATACGGTTCATTGTGCCAGCAGCGTCTCGAGCGAGTACGGCGTGCCTTCGATCGCGGTCCGGATCCACAGCAGCCCCGGATCGGTGCCGGTGAACGGGTCGTCGTCCGTGTCGGCGTTGTCGCCGTCGTACTCGGCGATGAACACGAGCATGCGCTCCGGCGTGCCGCCGGGTTCCGAGTAGCTGCTCGCCGTCGTCGGTGCGCCGGCGGCCGCATTCAGGTCGAAGAACGGTTCTGCGAGCATCTCCTCGAGGCGACCCTCGAGCTGGTGCTGGAGCGCGACATACCCTTCGTTGCCCGCGGTGCCCGACACCGCGTTGCGCAACGCGTCGAGTGCCGGCACCAGGCCGATCAGCAATACCAGCGTCGCGACTAAGACCTCGAGATACGTCAGGCCCTGCTGGCGACACGAGCTCACCGGATCGTCACCCGCCCGGTATACGGCGCCAGGCTGACGATCTTCTTGTGACTGTCGAGTGCCAGACCAATGTCGCCGTCGGTCAGCGCCCACGTCGTCGGGCCCGAACCGACGATCCACATGGGCACACCCTGAGCGCTGAATAGCACGGTTCGCCGCCTGCCAAGCGTGCTATAGCCGAAGACGTCCTGGGCATTCATGATTCGCGCGCCCGACGTGACCGCGAGGGTATCGAAATCGAAGTCGAGCAGCTGTTTGCTGACGGGGTGATACATCGTCTCTAGCGGATCGACCGGATCGGCCGTGATGTCATAGCGCCGCACGCGGACCTGTTGCGTGGCCTGGCTGATCGTGATGCCGTAGACCTCGCCGGTGCGCATCGCCTCGCTGCGCGCGAGGCGGATCGCCTCGGCGACGTGCACCGCGGCGAGCTCTAACTTTTCTGGATCGCCGGAACGAATGCCGGGCGTTACGACCGCCGCGAGTACCCCGAGGATAATGACGACGACCAGCAGCTCCGTGACGGTGAAACCGCGGTGGCGAATGCTGGGTCTATGGACTTCGATCGCCATCCGCGCCGGTCTCGCATCGCTTAATGGGGACATTCTGCTTTTTCCGCCAGGCGGAAAAAGCAGAATGTCCCCAATGTGTTAGTAGCTGTCGTAGCGGACGGCCTGCGAGTCCGAGTTGGTGTCGTTCGCGATGAACTTGCCGGACGTCACGTCGTACTTCCAGCCGAGGCCAGCGCCGGTGCCCACCATCGCGAGATCGCCGGCCGCCGGATTCGCGGCGATTACGATTTCGATTGTGCTGCTGCCCGTGATCGGGTTGGCGGGGATCGTGCTGTCGTCGATGTACGGACCGAACGGGAATGTGCCGGCGTCGGAGCGTGAGCAGGACTCGCCGTCCGCATCGGTGTACAGCGTCAGCTGGTCGATCAGCGCCTGCGGGTCCTCGGCGATGCCGGTGCCGGCCGTGCCGGGACACGCGGCGGGGACCGCCGTCAGTGACGCCGGATACTCGCCGTGCTGCTGCCGGTACAGCGAGATCGCGCCGCGGATCGCGGACAGGTTCGAGCGCAACGCGGCTTCCTGTGCGTCTACGGTCGTCGTCGCGAACTGCGGTACGACGATCGCGGCCAGGATCGCGAGGATAATCGCGACGATCAGCAACTCGACCAGCGTGAAGCCGGCCTGAATATATTTTCCCGTAACCTGTCTCATCTGCGAGTCTCCGTACTCTTTAACGCCCCCATGCGCGGGCACGTAACTGACTATTCGGACATTGCGTAGAATTCTTAAGCAATTTGCCGAATATCCCTATGAACTGGTTCACATTAAGTAAAGCTCGTTTCGATGCTGCACCGCATCATGTCACCGCCTTGCTGAGCTTGAAGATGGGCAAAATCAATGAACTGACGAGCACGCCGACGACGACGCCCATCACGAGCAGCATGATCGGCTCCGCCATCTTGCTCAGCGCGACCAGGCGCCGATTCAACTCGCGCTCGTAATGCGCGGCGACGCGACCGAGCACCGGGGCGAGATTGCCCGACGCCTCTGCCGTCGCGACCATCTGCTTGACGAGGTCCGGCACGAACGCGCTGTCGGTAAACGCCGCCGCAATCGTGCCGCCTTCCTGCACCGACTTCTCGACGTCTCTCAACAGGCCGCGGAACAGCCGGTTGCTGACGACGTCGCGCGTCGCCTCCAGCGCATCGACGATCGACACGCCGTGTGCGAGCGACAGGCTCAGCACGCGGAACGACTGCGTGATGTACAACTGCACGAACACGGCGCTGATGCCCGGGACACGAAGCTTCCAGCCGTCGACGACGGCCTGCCCGGCGGCGGACTTCATCGCACGGTAACCGAGCGCGGCGCCCGCACCGACGACCACCAGCACCTGCCACCAGTTGTGGCGCAAAAAGTCACTGCACCACATCAGCGCGATAGTTGTCGGGGGCAGCTGGTCCTTAATGCGCGTGAACATATCGGCGAACTTCGGGAACACGAAGACGAGTACGAAAATCACGACCAGCAGCGAGAAGCCCATCAGGAAGGCCGGATAGGTCATTGCCGAGACGACGGTCTTGCGCAGCTCGTCGCGCTTCTCTTCCTCGGCCAGCAGCTGTTCGAGCACCTTCGGCAGAAAACCGCTACCCTCACTCGCGGCCACGAGATTGACGTACGTCGTCGAGAACACCGTCGGGTGCTTCGACAGTGCCGCGGCGAAGCGCTGGCCGGACTCGACCTCCGTGACGAGGTCCTCGATGATCTTGCGCATCGCCGGGTTACCGGCCTGCCTGCCCATCGTCTGCAGCGCGGTGTGCAGCGGCATGCCAGTCTCGAGCAGCAGTGCGAGTTGCTCGGTGAACGCCATGCGGTCGCGGGCTCCGGGCGCGGACGAACCGAACAGGTGGACATTGCGGACGCGCCGCGCTTTTGGCTTGGGCGCGGACGTCGGCGTCGCAGGCGCGGTTTGCAACTCGATCGGCATCGATCAGCTCGAGATGACGCGCGAGATCTCTTCGATCGTCGTAGCGCCCTCACGCACACGACCCATGCCATCGTGGAACAGGGTCTTGATATCGGAATTTTCGAGATACGCGTTTAGCTCGTCACGGCTCGCATTGGTCATGACCAGACGCTGCAGCGGGCTGTCCGCCTCGAGCAACTCGTGGATCGCCATCCGGCCCTTGTAACCGGAGTCGTAGCATTCCTCGCAACCACGACCCCGGGCCAGCATAATCCGGTCGCCTTCCCAGCCGTACTGCTCGATGACCTCGGGCGCCGCCAGCGACGTCGTTTTGCAACCCGGACAAATGGTTCTGACGAGTCGCTGCGCCATCACGCCGATTAATGCCGACGATAACAGGTAGGGCTCGACGCCCATGTCGATCATGCGCGTGATCGCGCCGGTGCTGTCGTTCGTGTGCAGGGTCGACAACACGAGGTGACCGGTCAACGCGGCCTGCACCGCGATCGTTGCCGTCTCGTGATCGCGGATCTCGCCGACCATGACGATGTCCGGATCCTGGCGCAGCACGTGCCGCAGCACCTTGGCGAAGCCGAGGCCGATTTTGTCGCGCACCTCGTTCTGATTGATGATGTCGATCTGATACTCGACCGGATCCTCGATCGTAACGATGTTCTTCTCGAGGCTGTTCAGGTGATTCAGCGCCGCGTACAAGCTGGTCGTCTTGCCGCTACCGGTCGGCCCCGTGACGAGGATCAGGCCGTGGCTGCGGTCGAGCAGGCGCAGATAGGTCGAGAGATTACCCTGCGTCATGCCCAGCTTGTTCACATCGAGAATCGCCTGGTTCTTGTCGAGCACGCGCAGCACGACCTTCTCGCCATAGAGCCCCGGCAGCGAGCTGAAGCGAAGATCGATGCAGCGCTGGCGGCTGAACACCTGGATGCGGCCGTCCTGCGGCATGCGTCGCTCAGCGATGTCCAGGTTGGCCATGACTTTCAGGCGCGACACGATCGCCGGATGCAACTCGATGCGCGGGGTCATGACCTCGTAGAGCACGCCGTCAATTCGGAATCGTATGCGCGAGTTCTTGCGCCCGGGTTCGATATGGATATCGCTCGCGCCGTCCGCGATCGCACGCTGGATCAGCGAGTTGACGAGGTTGATGATCGGACTGCCGGCCGCCATCTCGTCGATCGTCGCGTAGTCGTCGGAGACCAGGTTCTCGACGACCTCGAAATCGGCATCCGCTTCGGTGACAAACTCTTCCGACATGAACAGGTCGTTGCCCGTCTCCTCCAGGCACCGAAGAATATCCTCGGCGCGCGCCATGATCGGCCGCACGGTTGCCTGCAGCCGGTCTTCGATCTCGGTCAGGCTCGGCATGTCCTGCGGATTCGCTGTTGCCAGCGATACCACGCCGCGCACGCAGAACAGCGGCAGCACCTTAAGTCGCTTCGCCGTCTCCGGATCGAGCATCGCGACGGTCTCCGGGTCATAGACACCGGCGCGCAGGCGCACCATCGGCACCGCAAGCTGCTCGGCCAGCGCCTGCAGCACCTGGCGCTCCTCGAGCCAGCCGCGTTCGGTGACGATCTCGCCGAGACGTTTCCCGGACTTGCTCTGCACGCGCAGCGCCTCGTTGACCTGCTCCTGCGTAATCAGCTCCTTGCGCACGAGAAGCTCGCCCAGCGGCAGAGGGTCATAGCTGTTCGTCGCATCGCGGACCGGGTCCAGCGATTCCTGGCCCTGGGTCGGCACGTAGTGCACAAAGCCGGTGATCTGCAGCGACTCAACGACGAGCGGGCCCGCACCTACGACCTTCAGGCGGCCGCCGCGTTGCAGGAGCTGGTCCTGCGCGTCGAGCAGAATCTCGATCGCACGGCTGTTCACCTGGGTCACGTCGGCGAGGTCGACGATGATGCCGTGCTCGCCGGCCGAGATTCTCTCGGCAATCGTTTCTCGAAGCTCGTTGTTGATCTCTTCCGTCGTCAGCGACACGGCAGGCGCGACGAACGTCTCGACGCCGACGCGCGCGGTGAATACCTTGCGATCGAGTTTCTCGACGGTCTCGTTCATCAGGCCGACGCAGCGGGCTGCTCGTTCATCGCTGCGAGCTGCTCGTGCAGCGGCCGGGGTTTGCCGATCAGGTATCCCTGGATGTAATCGACACCCATCTTGCTCAACATCGTACGGGCCTTCGACGTTTCGACGAACTCCGCAATCGTTTTCAGGCCCATCACATGCCCGATCTGGTTGACCGACTCCACCATCGCTGCATTGATCTTGTCGTCCTCGATGTCGCGAACGAGCGCACCGTCGATCTTCAGATACTGGACATCGAAGGATTTCAGGTAGCCGAATGAGCTAAGCCCGGCGCCGAAGTCGTCGAGCGCGAATTCACAGCCCCGCGCGCGCATGGCCGCGATGAATTCCTGCGCGGCAGCCATATTCGACACGGCAGCAGTTTCGGTGATCTCGAAGCAGAGTAACTCCTCGGGCACACTTGACTCGTCGAGCGCATTCAGCATGAAGTCGAGAAACTCGGTCGCGCAAAAAGACTGCCCCGACAGATTGATACCGAAGACCGGCCGCACGGCGGGCGACGTATCGAGGTAGTTCGAGATCTCCCGCAGCGAGTTTTCGACGACCCAACGGTCGATGTCGGTCATGATCTGGTAGCGCTCACTCGCGGGCAGGAACGAATTTGGAGAGATGATCTTGTCCTCGTCGAGCATGCGCAGCAGGATCTCGACGTGCGCGCCGCCGGCCTGCTTCAGCGGCTGGATCGGCTGCGCATACAGCAAGAATCGACCGTCGCGCAGCGCCGCGTGCACGGTACCGACCATCCACATGTTGGCCTCGCGCTCCATCAGGCGCGTATCTTCATGCTCATAGCTCTGGACGCCGCCCCCGCCTTTCTCCTTCGCGACCTCGCATGCCGTCACCGCGTGCTTCATCACGCTTTCGCCGGTCTTCGACGACTCTGTCAGCATCGCGACACCGATACTCGCGGACGTCGGGACCGGCTCGCCCTGCCATTCGACCTTCAGACTGGCCATGCGATCTACAAGTTTTTCGGCGATCGACAGCCCCTTGGTGTCGGAGCAATGTCGAATCAAAACACCGAACTCGTCACCGCCGAGTCGCGCGACGGTATCCGTATCGCGCAGCTCGTCGGCGACGGCTTCGGAAATGGTGCGGATGACGAGGTCACCCGCGTCGTGCCCCATCGTCTCGTTGATACGATGCAACTTGTCCACGTTGAGATGCAGCAGGCAGTGCTGGCCACCGGCATGCTCGATGGCCGCCAGCGAATTGCTGACGAGATGCTCGAAACTGACGCGATTCAACAGCCCGGTCAGACCGTCGTAACTGCCCTGAATGATTTTCGCGGCCTTGCGCGACATGACAGTCAGCAGGTTCTTGTCGCTGTTCGAAAACGGTTTCGACGACAGGAAGTTCGCGATAACGAGGACGCCATCGGGTTCGTCGCCGAAACTGACAATCGGACCGGCCATCAGCCGATACGGAATGGGCGCGGCCGGCGACTCGCCGCCCTCGCTGTCGTTGTTCATAAACTCGACGTCGCGACCGGCCATGACAGCGTCGTAGATTTTCTCCTCGAGCAGCGCCCGGATCAGTCGCATGTCGTAGGCGTCGAGTTCGGAGTCGCTCGCGACCATTACGCTCTTGTCACGCAGAAACAGCAGCGCGAGGTCCGAGCTGAGATAGTCGGCACAATTCTGGACCAAGGCGCGGAACGCCTCCTGTCCTTCGCGGAAAAAGCTGACCTGATCTTCCGTGTGATAGACGAGGTTCAACTCCTCGTAGCGCTCCGACAGTTCCAACGCCATGTTGTCCAGCTCGGACTGTAGCTCGAGCTCATTGCGAACGCAGACCCCGAGACAAAGAAACGTATCGTGCAGGTCGGCGGCCTTGCTGGCCTCCGGCATGTCGGCGATCCACCAGAGCAGGAAGCCGGCTGTCGGATCGGACCCGGTCTCGAGGTTCATGATCAGCACCGATCCGCAGGACTCCACCTCGAAGCGCGCCGCGTCGGCAACCTTCTCGTACCATCCGGGATGTCGCTCCGCGAGACGACTCGTCCGCTGCACGACGAGGTCGTCGCTGACAGCCAGTTGTTCGCCCGTACAGTCGCAAATCGCCAGACCGACGCTCGTAGGGAACATCCGCTGTGCCATTTTCGCGTAGTTCGTGAGGTCGAGTGATTGCAGCGTAGTGGCGGTCATCAGGCATGCTCCTCGGTGCAAGCGCCCTCGAAGCAATCGCCCAGCGCCGTCAGCAGTTTCCTCGCGCTCAGGGGTTTCTCGAGGAAATGCAGGTGCGGGAGCGACAAGGCCCATTCGCGATGGCGTACGCCGGTCAGCGACGTCGCGACAAAAATCGGAAACTCACGGTCCGGAAACTCGACGTGCAACGCCTTGCACAGTTCTTCGCCCGACATCTTCGGCATCTCGATGTCAGTGATCACGGCATCAGGCAGCGCTGCGCGAATTCGCTCGAGCGCAACCTCGCCGTTCGGCGCTGTCTCAACCTCGTAGCCGGCGTTCTGCAGCTGCAGCCGCAGCACGCGCAGCACCATCGGCTCGTCGTCGACCAGCAGTATTCGCTTAGCGCTCATATCGCCCGTTGCAGCAATCCGCTGTCCTTCCAGAGGCTGACCAGGAACTCGGAGCCCTTACCCGGAACGCTCCGGAGAGAAATCTGCCCCCGGTGCAACTCGATGATTTCTTTCGCCAATGGCAGGCCGAGCCCGTGTCCGCCGACCTGCCGCACTTCGTCGCTTTCGGCCCGGTAGAATTTGTCGAAGATCTTTTCCTGATCTTCAGACGAGATTCCGATGCCGGTGTCCGCAACGCGTATCTCGATCGCGGCATCGGTTTCGACGGCAGACAGTCCGACAGCGCCGCCCGCCGGCGTGTACTTGATCGCATTGACGAGCAGGTTGTTGATCGCGATGCGCAATAAGTCCTTATCGACCGCCACTGCGCTGAGCTCGGGCGGCAGGTCTATCTTGAACCTCAAGTTCTTCTCCTTGCCGCGCCGGGACACGTTGTCGAATGCGTCCTGCAGCAGATCCTGCAGCCGCACGCGCTGCTTCTCCATCTTGAGATTGCCCATCTCGATCTTCGTGATGTTCAGCAGGTTGTCGACGAGCGCGGACGTGCGCTCGACTTCGTCGTGCAGCACGTTGAACGCCTCGATCCTGAAGCTCTCGTCCTGTCCCTGTTCCCCGCGCAGCGCCTCGATGTATAACGCGAGATTGTTTAGCGGGCTCTTGAGCTCGTGTGACACGTGCGCGACGAAATGCGCGCGACCTTCTTCGGCCATCGACTCTTTTGTCACGTCGCGCAGTATAACCAGCCGACCGAAGACCGAATCGGGATCCTGTGGCGAGAACAGCGGGTACGCCTTGATCGATAACTTTCGATTGGCGCTGTCCGATGCATTGAATCGTAGTGTGTCGGAATAGAAATTCGACGTCGCGGACTTTTCGAAGCGACTCAGAAACCTGAGCGCATCTTCGTGCACGCACCACTGGCTCGGCGGCCGATGCATGATTTCCGTCGGCTCTACGCCGAGCAGATCACGAATCTTGTCGTTGGCATAGGACACGGTACCGTCCTCGCCGAGAATCAGGATCGCTTCCGGGATCGACTTCAGCACCGCTTCGACGCGCTGCTTGCGGTAACCGAGCAGTTTCTGTGACGCGACCAGCTCGCTGTTGTCCTGCTCGAGGACCTCTATCTTCGACCGGACGACGTCGGTGAACATGTTGAATCGGTCGATGAACTCACCGAGCTCGCCGGTGGCCTCGATCGTGCACGAGCTGAAACGCCCCTCGTCAATGCGCGCGGCGATCTCATCGTTCACGGTCATCATAGGTCGAATCTCGCGCCGTACCGAGAAATAGAACACTGGCGTCAGCAGAAAGATCATCAACGCCATCGTCGCGAGGAACGGCAACTGATCTGCGGTTAGCCCGGCAGTCGGCACGAAGTAGCCGATGCGCACCGTGCCGACGACGTCGCTGCCTTCGACGACCGGGGCGAAAAACTCCATGACCTCGCGACCCGAATCCGGCAACGGAAACTGCCGGTCGCCGCTCCATGCGCCTGCGGGCACGGACTTGAACATCGCTCCAACGTTGACCGTCGGCGATGCGGCCGCGTTCAGCACCGTCCCGTCCTTACCGACGAATACCGCATAGGCGAATCGCTTGCTGTTCTGACTCAGCTGCAGCAGGCGCATCGGCCCGTAGTTCTGGTTGCGGGCGCTGAGCTCCGCGAGCGGCACGTCCGCGAGGATCCTGGCAATCGTCGCGCCCTGCGATCTCAGGTTCTCGACGCGCGCCTCGCCCTGGTTGCGGACGAGTAGGTAAACGGTCACGGAAATGACCACGACCGAAGCGACGATCATCGTCAGCCCCAGCCGCTCCTTGCGCCAGAGATCACTAATTCTGTTGGGCACGCAGTGCTCACCCCTGAGCATCAACAACAGAACAATTCTCGCACCCGGCACGGAAACCGCGGCGTGACTTATGTCACCTTTTCGTCAGACGGGTATTCGGCGGCAACAGCGCTATTCGGCCGTTGCGGGCCTGGATTCGGGGAGATGTTGCTGGATCAGCCTGCCGAGCGTGGCCCAGTTGATTGGTTTGGTGACGAAATCGGTCGCCCCGGCCGCTGCCGCGCACCGCGCTGACTCCGAATCGGCCAGTGATGTAACCATGAGAATTGGCACGTCGGCGCCGTATTCGAGCGCGCGGATCTTTTCGCAGACCTCGAAGCCGTTGAGGCGCGGCATGTCCGCGTCCAGCAACACGAGGTCAGCATGGGACTGTTTGTACGCCTCAAGCGCTTCGCGGCCGTCCGCGGCTTCGGTCACGATCAACCCGAGCTGCCGCTCGAGCATCGCGCGGATCATCTTCCGCGTGAGCGACTCGTCGTCCGCTACCAGTACCGTCCAGGTCGCCGCCATTGTTCGAGAACCCCCGCTGCGCAGCACACGCTCAAAAGACGTGCCTATCTGCGCGCGATCGTGCAACAGCATTGACCCAGGACGCAAATCCGGGAGCGCGAATCGTGAACGACGTCACGACTCATGGCGCACGAGTTATCGCGCGGCGAGCTCGACCTCGCGCGTGATCTTCTCGCCGTCACGCACGACTGTCATCGTCGCGATCTGCCCCGGCTCGAGTATCTTCATCACGTCGGTCAGGCCCTGCAGGTCGCCAATCGACTGACCGGCCAGTTCGATAAGAATATCGCCGGCGCGCACGCCCGCTTTCGCGGCCGGCGACTGCGGTACGACATCGTCGACGCGGACACCCGGGCCCGGAAAACTGAAATCGGGCACGGTGCCGACCGAGACGCTCCGGCGCCCCTCGCCGGACCCCGCCACCGGGATCTGCGCGCGCGGCGAGTCGTCGATCGTGACTGTCAGCGGCTCCGGCCGCGCGGCGAGATAGCCGACCGCTTCTTTCGTGAATACCGCGACCTTGACGAGACCATCGCCGTCAATCTTGTCGGCGGTGTCGGTCGGCCGGTGATAGTCGAGGTTCGCACCGCTGGAAATGTGCACGCCCGGGACGCCGAGATCGATAAACGCCTGCTGATCGGATGCCGCAAAATCCTGTGTCACCGCAGTCGACTGGATTCCGGTCGTGAAGCCGATCCCGCGAAAAACGTGCGGCCACTCCGTAGCGCTGCCGGCGCCGAACACCGAGATTTTCTTGTCGCCGAGGCGCCCGACCGTGTCGAGGTTGACGACGCCAAACACGCCGGCCAGTTCTTCCGCCGACAGGTCGTTCGCGTAGTATCGCGAGCCCTGGAGCCCGGACTCTTCCCCGGTGAATGCGATAAATACAATTGTGCGCTTCGGCGCCCCTGCGTTCACCAGGTTGCGTGCCAGCTCGATCATCACCGATACGCCGCTTGCGTTATCATCCGCGCCGAAATAGACCGCGCCGCGCCCGGCATCCGCGCGCTCGTCCGGCCAGCCATGGCCGAGATGGTCGTAGTGTGCTGTCACCAGAACGGTCTGCCCCGCCATCGACGGGTCGGTTCCGGGTAGCACGCCGACGATATTGCGCACGTCGTGGGGCTGACCGTCCTCGCCTTCATCGACACGGAATACCTGCGACCACCCGCCGTCATCGCCGCCCGGCACCAGTCCTACGGCCGCGAACTGCTCGATGATGTAATCGGCTGCGAGCTCGAGACCTGGCGTGCCGAGACCCCGGCCCTGCATTTCAGCGCCGGCGAGCGCGGTGACGTGCTCTGTGAGTCGGTCGCGCGAAAACACCGGCGGCAACTCGGCCAGCGCCGCTCTCTGCGGCGGGCTTGTCGACGGCAGCGGAGTCATATCCGCGTCACCCTGCGGCCGCAAGTCGACGCGCAGCGGTGAATCCGTCGCGTCCCACTGCCCTTTCAGCATGTTCGCGGGTTCGTCGCCTTCAAATGCAAGGTACGAGTACTTCCCGTAGTGAGGCAATTTCGTCGCCATGCCGGGGAACGCCGCGGATGGGTTAACGGTGATCCAGCCGATGGCCTTGGTTGCATCGTCCGGATGCCGCCGCACGGCGACGGTGGAGTGATTGCCCAGCGGCACGCCGGTGCCGGCGATGATCAGTTCGTCGGTGCCGAAACTGACATCGACTGTCTGCTCGGATGCGAACAGCCGCGCAGCGACGACATTGCTGCTGCCGAGCAGCCATACAGCCGTGCCGGGCGGCACCGTATCGAGTTCGGAGTCGAGCGTGACGGCGATCGAGTGCGCATCGCTCTGCCACGCGTCGAGCAGTTCCCGCCACGCCTGTAGTTCTTCGCGCGACGAGCCGGACGGTAGCACCGCCAGAATCTCCGGCTCGCCGAAGATCTGGCCGATCGACGGCGCAGTCTCGCGCGGGTCGAGCAGCCGAAACAGGTCGAACTCCCGGTCGACTTCCAGCAGCAGCGGTCGCGCGCTCGTGCGCAACAGGAAACCGTAATCGGTGCCGGTTGCGGTCACGGTAAAGACCTCGAGTCCGTCGGTCGTCGTGATGTATATCGGCACATCGAGCGCATACGGTGCGCCGCCTTGCGTCTGCAGCAGCCTGCCGGTGGTCGCGTAGCCGTCAGCGGTTGCAACGACCGTCACGTCGACAACCTCGATGTCTGGCGCACCGGTCCACTCGACCCACTGTTCGAAGAAGGCTTGAAAATCGTGGCCGCTGTCGTTCTCCAGCGCGGTCCGGACATCGTTGAAACTCGCCTGACGTCCGCGGTTCGTCCGATAGAAGCGTGCCATCGCCTGCCGGAATCCGTCGTCGCCCAATTGCCGACGCAGCATGTGGAAGCCCATCAGGACCTTGCCGTAGCCGACCGCTTCGGTCGCGGCGCTGTGCCGCGAACGGAACTCGGTCAGCGGAAAGTCGCGACTCTCATTGACGAAGTCACGGTACTTCTTCAGCGTATCGCGACGATAGTCCGCGCCGAGCCCGCGCTGCTCCTGCATCAGGTGGTCGGCCATGTACGCCGTCAGCCCTTCACACCAGTTCCCGGACGCGTAGTCGACAAACACCGAGTTGCCCCACCAGTTGTGCAGAATCTCGTGGGGATACGACGACGCGAGGATGAACGGGAAGCGGATGATCTGCGGGCCCAACAGCGTGAACGACGGCATGCCGTAGCCCGTCTCCCAGAAATTTTCGACCAGCGCGAACTTCGTGTACGGATACGGACCAATCAGGTTGCGATACATCTCGAGGTACTGCGCCGTCGCCGTCAGGTACTTGCGCGCCAGCGCATCGTCCGGTTCGTGCAGGAACACCTCGGCCGATACCGCGCCGGCTGCTTCTGCGTAGCGGACGAGCGGCCCGCCGACCAGGTAGATCTCGTCGACCGGGCCGGCCGAATCCCACTGCGTCGTGCC
>JBPCXI010000015.1:0-3624 GCA_051008895.1 Gammaproteobacteria bacterium
GATGCATTCCCTGTGTGTACCGCAGAATTCGAAAAACGGCGAATCGCGTAAATCATTGAAAGAATTGGTGGGCCCGCCAGGACTCGAACCTGGGACCAAGGGATTATGAGTCCCCTGCTCTAACCAACTGAGCTACAGGCCCTTATGCGTATTTCGGGCAGCGATTTTAGCAGTACGTGTGTCGGCGTGCAGGTATACTTTGCCGCACGGCCCGCCACCCGCGGGGCATGCAACTTCAAGAACGGGATACGTGAACATCGTGAGTCGTCGCACGCAGGACCTGCCACAGCTGACCGGAATCGCGCATGCAGTCCGTGAGGCCCGCTATAGCGAATTCTTCCGTCAGGGGATCGGTTTGCTGTTGATGCCGGTGTACGCCGTGCTCGCAAACCCGACGCAGGCGTCATTTCTGGTCGGAGGCGCGATCGCGCTTCTCGGCATGCTGTTCCGCTTGTACGCGTCGGGGTTCATCGTCAAGAACAAGCAGCTCGCAACCTATGGTCCGTATTCTCTGGTTCGACATCCGCTCTATACGGGCAATCTGCTGATGATGCTCGGCTTTACGTTCGCGAGCAATCAGTGGTGGGCGCTGGTTGTCTCGGGCCTGTTCTGGTGGTTCTATTATCCGCCCGCGGTCGAGTACGAGGATCGCAAGCTGGAGTCGCTCTTCGGTGAAGAGTGGCGTGCGTGGAGTGTCGACGTGCCGGCCGTTGTTCCGCGAAGCGTGCGCATACGCGAAGGCGGGAGCTGGTCGTTGCGGACGAGCTGGAGCGAAAACTATGAGCTCATCATCGTTGTCTACACCCTGGTTTGTTTGTATATCATCGCGCGCCAGCTTGGCTGACCAGCGGCTCGCTGCCGCGCCGCGCGTGACCCGCTAGAAGTCTTGCAATGGCCGGTTTCGACCACGGGGAACTGCTGAGCAGCGGCTACCAGGGCGTCGTCTACAAGGTGCCCGCCGGACCAGAATATCCCGACGTCGAATACCTGATCGTCAAGCAGGCGATGGGCTCGGCGCTAGTCCGCACGTTTCGGCGCTGGATGATTCGGCGCGAGTACCGGGTGTATGTCCGGCTGGCCGGAATTCCCGGTGTACCCAGGTGCTTTGGCCTGGATGGTGACCGGTTGATACTCGAATTTATCGACGGACAGCCGCTGCGCCTGTCGGCGGACGAACTCGATGAACGCGACCGCTTCTTTGCCTCGCTGCTGGCGACGCTGCAGTCGATTCATCGTGCCGGCGTGGCGCATTCGGACATGAAGCGCAAGGACAATATTCTCGTCACGCCAGATGGCTTACCGTGCCTGATCGATTTCGGCTCTGCCGTGCTGCGCCCGCGGAATGCCGGCGCGTTGCGCGACTGGATTTTTCGCGAGGCGTGTCAGATCGATCTTAACGCCTGGATCAAGCACAAGTACCTGGCGCGCTACGACGAGATCAGTGACGAGGATGCGAAATTTTTCGACCCGACGCTGATCGAGCGTGTGGCGCGACCGATTCGCAGGGTCTGGAGAAAGCTCACCGCGCGCAAACTGCGCAAGGCGCGGCGCGCGTCAAATCGATCCTAGCGCCGGGCACGGCGTCGCCCGTTCGGCGCGCGCGTGGTAGTCATAACGCCGCCCGTCGTACACGAGTCCGACGCGGTAGCCGCAGTCCGCGCGATCGCATTCGGCGACGCAGCCGCCGAGTTCGTGTCCCGATTCCCACGGCGTGACGTCGGCGACGACGATCGCCGATGCGTCGAGGCCGAGTTTCGCCGCCAGGTCAGAGCGCGCCCGTTCGACCTGCGAAGTCACCGGCGATCCGCGGTCGTCCCGCGGTTCCCCCGACGCTTTGTCAGAGGGCTTTCTGCAGATCTTGCCGGACTTGCCAGATACCCGGACGTCGAACCGGCGTCCGTCGCCTTCGACGATCGCCCGGTGGCCTGGCGTAATCACTTGCGGATAGGCCATGCCCGGCGCCGGGCAGCCGAGGCTGGGATCACCGAAGTCCTTGGCTTGGATCGAGACTAGTGTAATCTCGTCGATGGGCACGGACAGAAGATCAGCGACGACCTGTCTGGCGATAACTGCGGGATCGTCGGTCTGCGGCGCCACATCTGCCAGCTGCACCGGCGTCTCGTTCGGCGCCTGGCCGCAGGCCGAGAGCAGGGCGGCCGCGCAGCAGGCGAGTGCGGCTGCAACGGTACGTGCCGGACCGCGCGAGCGAGGGAAACTCAAATCAGTTTTTTTCATGCCAACCTCTATCGACAACACCTTACCGAAACTGCGGACGACGGGGTAGGGTAGCGCGATGGTCACCACACACGACGAGAGACGATTCTTCAGCAATCTGATTCGGCTGACTTTTTTCGCAGTCAGCCTCGCAACGGTCGTGTCCCTGTTCGGGCGCTTGCACTGGTTCGCGGAGCTGTTTTCGCATTTCCGTTTCTATTTTCTGCTGTTCCAGGCCGTGCTCGCTTTGATATTCCTGCACTCGCAGCGCTGGTTGCTGATGGCCGCGACGTTGGTCCTGGCAATTCCGAACGCATGGTATGTCGGGCCTTATCTGACACCGTTGCTGTTTCGCACGCCGGTCGCGATCGCTGACACCGAGGAACTCGAGATCGTATCCCTGAACGTGAATTTCCGGAATCGAGATCATGCCGCGACGCTCGCGTACCTGGAAATGGTCTCGCCCGATGTCATCGTGCTGTCCGAAGTTACGAGCGGGTTACGCAACGCGCTCCGTGACCTGGACGAGGAGTACCCTTACCAGATCGGCGTATCGCGCCCCGACCCGTGGGGCATGCTGATTCTGTCCCGGGTACCGTTCGCCGAGTCCGAATTGCTCGATCTCGGCGTCGCCGGCACGGTGCACGCGCGGGTCATCATGCAGCACGGGGACAGCCCGCTGCAGTTGTACGCGGTGCACCTGTACTCGCCGACCAATCCGCGGCGGGCCGCGAAACGCAATCTGCAGCTCGCCACTCTGGCCGAGCGCGTCGGCGCGTCCGACATGCCCACCGCGGTCGTCGGCGATCTGAATGTGACGCCGTTCTCGCCGTTCTTTGACGAGTTTCTCGACAGTGCCGGCGTCGTCGATGCGCGCCAGCCGGCCGGGTTTCATTTCACCTGGCCGACGTCGCCTCTGCCGCTATGGATACCGATCGACCACGCGCTCGTGGATCCCGCGGTCCGAGTCACCAAGGTGAGGCGCGGTCCCGACCTCGGGTCCGATCATTACCCGCTCGAGATATCGCTGGCGTGCTGCGAGCCCGGCGCGATTTGAACCAAGTGCATTTCGCACTGTCTCGTGTTAATAACGCATTAGTGTGAGTGGACGGGCAACCGCGCATGGATTTCGTCAACGAGGTCATCAGTTATTTCGCTTATCTGTTCGTGTTCGCCGTCGGCATGCTCGTGCTCGGTGTCGCGGTGCTATACGTCGTGGACATCACGCAGACCAAGCATGCTATTCGGCGCAACTATCCGGTTATCGGTCGATTCCGCTATTACTTCGAGGAACTCGGTGAGTTTTTCCGCCAGTATTTTTTCGCGATGGATCGCGAGGAAATGCCGTTCAATCGGGCGGAGAGGTCATGGGCATATCGGGCGGCGAAAGGTGTCGAAAACACGGTCGCG
>JBPCXI010000016.1:0-4151 GCA_051008895.1 Gammaproteobacteria bacterium
CCGGGCGAGCCGCCGACCAAAGATGCGGCGGAGAACCTGTTCCAGAATCTGTTCTTCAACCCCGAGCGCTACGACTTGTCGGCGGTCGGACGGATGAAATTCAATCGGCGCGTCGGCCTCCCGGACCACAGCGAGGATGACGAATCGAATCCGAACACGCTGAGCCGCGAGGACATCATCGCCGTGCTGCGGGTCCTGATGGACATTCGCAACGGTCGTGGCGTCGTCGACGATATCGATCACCTCGGCAACCGCCGGGTGCGCAGCGTCGGCGAGATGGCGGAAAACGCTTTCCGCGTCGGTCTCGTCCGCGTCGAGCGCGCGGTCAAAGAGCGGCTGACGCTGGCCGAATCGGAAGGGCTGATGCCGCAGGAGATGATCAACGCCAAGCCGGTCGCTGCGGCCGTCAAGGAGTTCTTCGGGTCCAGCCAGTTGTCCCAGTTCATGGATCAGAACAATCCGCTGTCTGAAGTGACGCACAAGCGCCGCGTTTCCGCACTCGGCCCCGGCGGCCTGACCCGCGAGCGGGCGGGCTTCGAAGTCCGCGACGTGCACCCGACACACTACGGCAGGGTGTGCCCGATCGAGACGCCTGAAGGTCCGAATATCGGCCTGATCAACTCGTTGTCCGTCTACTCGCGAACGAACGATTACGGCTTCCTCGAGACGCCGTACCGCAAGATCGTGAAAGGCCGCGTTACCGACGACATCGAGTATCTGTCGGCGATCGAGGAAGGCCAGTACGTGATTGCGCAGGCCAATTCCGATCTGACGCCGAAGGGCGAATTCGTCGAAGAGCTCGTGTCGGTGCGTCACCAGAATGAGTTCACGCTGTTGCCGCGCGAGCGGATCGACTACATGGACGTGTCGCCGAAGCAGATCGTATCGGTCGCCGCTTCGCTGATACCGTTCCTCGAGCACGACGACGCGAACCGCGCGCTGATGGGTTCGAATATGCAGCGGCAGGCGGTGCCGACGTTGCGTTCGGACACGCCGCTGGTTGGCACCGGCATGGAGCGTGCCGTCGCCGTCGACTCGGGTGTCACTGTCGTGTCGAAACGCGGCGGGATCGTCGACTCGGTCGATGCGTCGCGTATCGTCGTGCGGGTAAACGATGACGAGACGAGCGTCGGGGAGTCCGGCGTCGATATCTATAACCTGACCAAGTACACGCGTTCCAACCAGAACACCTGTATCAATCAGCGGCCGCTGGTTAATGGGGGCGACCTCATCGCTCGCGGCGACGTACTCGCCGACGGCGCGTCCACGAGCATGGGCGAGCTGGCGCTGGGCCAGAACCTGCTTGTCGCGTTCATGCCGTGGAACGGTTACAACTTCGAGGACTCTATCCTGATTTCCGAGCGCCTCGTGCACGAGGATCGCTTCACGACAATTCACGTCGAGGAGCTGACCTGCGTTGCGCGCGACACCAAGCTCGGCTCTGAAGAAGTGACGGCGGATATTCCGAACGTCGGTGACTCTGCGCTGGCCAAGCTCGACGACGCGGGAATCGCGTTTATCGGCGCGGAGGTCAAGGCAGGCGAGATCCTCGTCGGCAAGGTCACACCGAAGGGCGAGACGCAGCTGACGCCGGAAGAGAAGTTGCTGCGCGCAATCTTCGGCGAGAAAGCGTCCGACGTTAAGGACACCTCGCTCCGGGTGCCGCCGGGCATGGACGGCACGGTAATTGACGTGCGCGTATTCACGCGCGACGGCGTCGAGAAAGACAATCGTGCACTCTCGATAGAGGCAGCCGAACTCGAAAGCGTCCGGAAAGATCTCGACGATCAGCGTCGAATTCTGGAGGATGACATCTTCGATCGCGTCGAGCGCATGTTGCTGAACAAGCAGGTCGACGGCGGACCCAACGGGCTGAAGAGCGGCGGCAAGGTCACGAAGAGCTACCTCGACGATCTGGATCGCGAGCAGTGGTTCGAGATCCGCCTGCGCAACGATGAGGCGAACAAGCAGCTCGAGCAGGTCGCGGAGCGCTTGCGCACTCAGCGTGAGGAGTTCGAGCGGCGATTCGAGGAGAAGCGCAACAAGATCACGGCGGGCGACGATCTCGCGCCGGGCGTGCTGAAGATGGTCAAGGTCTACCTGGCCGTCAAGCGGCGCATTCAACCGGGTGACAAGATGGCCGGCCGGCACGGCAACAAGGGCGTGATCTCGATGATCGTGCCGGTTGAGGATATGCCGTATCTCGACGACGGAACGCCGGTCGATATCGTGCTGAATCCGCTCGGCGTGCCGTCACGCATGAACGTTGGCCAGGTGCTCGAGACGCACTTGGGTTGGGCCGCCAAGGGGCTGGGCAAGCAGATCGGTGACATGCTCGATAATCGAGACACGATGTCGAAGCTGCGCGGGTTCCTCGATCAGGTCTATAACAAGTCCGGCGGTAAGAACGAGGACCTGAAGGCCCTGTCCGACGACGAGGTGACGGAGCTCGCGGGCAATCTCCGCAACGGCGTGCCGACGGCGACGCCGGTCTTCGACGGCGCGACCGAAGAAGAAATCAAGCGTCTGCTGGAGTTAGCCGGCCTGCCCCGGTCGGGTCAGGCGAATCTGATCGACGGACGTACCGGCGAGCGCTTCGAGCGCCCGACGACGGTCGGCTATATGTACATGCTGAAGCTCAACCATCTGGTCGACGACAAGATGCATGCTCGCTCGACCGGGCCTTACAGCCTCGTCACGCAGCAGCCGCTCGGCGGCAAGGCCCAGTTCGGCGGTCAGCGCTTCGGTGAGATGGAGGTCTGGGCGCTCGAGGCCTACGGTGCCGCTTACACACTGCAGGAGATGCTGACCGTCAAGTCTGACGACGTTCAGGGTCGCACGAAGATGTACAAAAACATCGTCGATGGCACTCACGAGATGGACGCGGGTATGCCGGAGTCGTTCAACGTGTTGGTCAAGGAAATTCGTTCCCTTGGCATCAACATCGAACTGGAACAGGACTAACGGCGTCGCCGCCCACTGACAGGTGATACATGAAAGACTTACTCAAGCTTTTTAAGACGCAGAGTGGCGTTGAGGATTTCGATGCGATTCGAATCGGTCTCGCATCGCCGGAGCTGATCCGGTCCTGGTCCTTCGGTGAAGTAAAGAAGCCCGAGACGATCAACTATCGGACGTTCAAGCCGGAACGAGACGGCCTGTTCTGCGCCAAGATCTTCGGCCCGATCAAGGACTACGAGTGCCTGTGCGGCAAGTACAAGCGGCTCAAGCACCGCGGCGTCGTCTGCGAGAAGTGCGGCGTCGAGGTCACGCAGACCAAGGTCCGGCGTGAGCGTATGGCGCACATCGAGCTTGCGAGCCCGACGGCGCACATCTGGTTCCTGAAATCGCTGCCGTCGCGTATCGGCCTGATGCTCGACATGACGCTGCGTGAGATCGAGCGCGTGCTGTACTTCGAGGCGTTCGTGGTCACGGACCCGGGGCTGACGACGCTCGAACGCGGTCAGTTGATGACCGACGAGCAGTACCTCGAGGCAATCGAGGAATTCGGCGACGAGTTCGACGCGGCGATGGGTGCCGAAGCCGTCCACCAGATGCTGAGCACAATAGATCTGGAACGCTCGGTGGTCGACGTCCGTGAGGAAATCAACGGCACCAACTCGGAGACGAAGATCAAGCGTCTGTCGAAGCGCCTGAAGCTGCTCGAGGCATTCCTCGAGTCGGGCAACAAACCCCAGTGGATGGTGCTGACCGTGTTGCCCGTGCTGCCGCCGGACCTGCGCCCGCTCGTCCCGCTGGACGGCGGCCGGTTTGCGACGTCGGATCTGAATGACCTGTACCGTCGCGTCATCAACCGTAACAATCGTCTGCGGCGCCTGCTCGAGCTGAACGCGCCGGACATCATCGTGCGCAACGAGAAGCGCATGTTGCAGGAATCAGTCGATGCGCTGCTCGACAACGGTCGGCGTGGCCGCGCCATCACCGGCACGAATCGCCGCCCGTTGAAGTCGCTCGCCGACATGATCAAGGGCAAGCAGGGCCGTTTTCGCCAGAACCTGCTCGGCAAGCGCGTCGACTACTCGGGCCGTTCGGTCATCGTGGTCGGTCCGACGCTGCGGCTGCATCAGTGCGGCCTGCCGAAAAAAATGGCGCTCGAACTGTTCAAGCCGTTCATCTTCAGCAAGCTGCAG
>JBPCXI010000017.1:0-15644 GCA_051008895.1 Gammaproteobacteria bacterium
AATTGCTTCACTTGAAAACCCCCGGCTTGGCGCGGGGACCCGCTTCTTTTGGGTCCTCGTCCTCTCCTTTCCCGTCGCGCGCGCCCGGACCCGGGCAACCGGCGCAACCCGGGGGTAAACCAACGCCGAACGCGGAGCGCGGTGCGGCGACACCGGACACCAAAGACCGGCAATCCTTTGCCGCGACGCTCGACACGGTGCAATCCGCGCCGGGCGATACGCCGAATCCCGGCCAGGTCCGTGCGCCGAACGGCGCGTTGGAAACGGAGGCGCCGCGCGCCGACACGCCGGCAAACCCCCATCTCGCGGGCCTCACAATGCCGGTACCGATGCCGGACGTCGGCAACACGCCGCACGCGGGCAGCGAATCGCCGCCGGGCGGCAACGGATTGCCGGTGCAATCGGCGGGTATGCCGCAGATGCCGAGCACGCCAGCGCAATTCGCGGCGGCGGGCCCGACAACGGCGGTCGCCGCACCCGGTGACAGCGCAACGGCGACCGGAGACGCGATGATGCCGCGCGCTATGCCCGCACCGAACCCGGCATCGCTGAGTATCGCGACACGCAGCGACGTCGGCGCAGCGGTCACGAGTATGAATCAACCGCCGCCCTCCTCAGCAACCGAGCGCGTCGTCGAGGCGCCGCGCGCGGAAGTCCTCCGCGCCGGAATTCTCGATTCGATGAGCGCAGCTAACGAAGGTGCAAACCTTACCGGCGAGCAGCGCGACGCACAGACCGGTGGCCGGCAACCCGACCCCGTCGTGCAACTCATCCCAACCGATCGGCAGATGCCCGCGCCCGCGACGCCGACCGCGGAATTTAGCTTGAACGCCGGCCCGACGATCGCGCCGACACCGGAGCTGCAGCTCGCCAGTCCGGCATCCGGCACCGGCGCGGGTACCGACGCACTGACGAGCGGGCAGCGACCGCTGCAACCGCTCGGCGATCAAACCCAGTGGGCCCAGGGCCTCGGCCAGCGGCTGCTGTTGATGGCTGACGGCGAGGTGCAGACCGCGCGCATGCGACTGCACCCGGAGAGTCTCGGCCGACTCGACGTCCGCATCGAGATTGAGGGAGATACTGCGCGGGTCTGGTTCAACGCGAACAGCGTCGCGGCGCGCGACGCGATCGAATCCGCGCTGCCGCGCCTGCGCGAGATGTTCGATGCGAGCGGCCTCGAACTCCTCGGCACGGACGTATCCGGCGACGGACCTGACTACCACGCCGAGCGTGACGCGTCGCCCGAGCACTTTGACGCCATCGCCGACGATCGGGACCACGGCGGCGTCGCCGACCTGACGAACGGCCCGCTCCGCAGCCTGGCATCCGCACGCCTGCTCGACGTCTACGCCTGAGCCGCGCGCAACGGGCCAATTTCTTGGCGGCCGGCGCCAAAGACCCGTCAGACAATTGGCCAACCGATGCCGACCAAAATATAAGCCCCTGTTTTACATAATTTTTCTTCGGCCCGAAAAAGCTGGCACGGGACTTGCTTAGTAACAGTCAGGTCTTCGATGGAACTGGTGAAATGGCTGAAGAAACTGAGCAAACAGAAGCGACCGAGGAAACCGCAGCCGCATCCGGCGGCGGCGGAATGGTCAAAACTCTCGCAATCACAATTGGCCTGTTCGGGCTGATGCTGGCGAGTCAATTGGTCGGTCCGATGCTCGCATGCAAGTTCATGCGCGATCAGACGCCGGGATGCCCCGAACTCCCGGAACCGACCGAAGAGGACATCCGCGCGGATCTCGGCCCACCGATTTATCTCTCGCTGGACCCGCCGATGGTCGTGAGCTTCGAGGACCAGCAGGCGATTCGCTTCCTGCAGGTGACCGTCGAAGTCATGTCTCGCGAGGAGGAAGCCATTGGGGCGGTCACGACGCACCTGCCGCTGATTCGCAACAACCTGCTGATGCTGATGGGTGCCAAAACGGTGACGGAACTGACCAACACCGAGGGCAAGGAAGCGCTGCGCCAGGAAGCGCTCAATGAGATTCGCGACATTCTGAAACGCAACACCGGGCAACCCGGCGTCGAAGACCTCTACTTCACCACTTTCGTCGTGCAATAAGCGTACGCAACCAGAACAACCCGCCCAGAACAATGGATCACAAAGACGTACTGACGGAAGAAGAGACGCAGGCCCTGCGCGATTCGGATCTGGACGAAGACAGAGAAGAATCGGCGGGAACGCGCGACGGCGAGGTGCGCGACCTGCACCCGGACCACTGGGACCGCATCGTCGCCGACCAGGTTCCGGCGCTCGAATCAATCAGCGAACGTATGATCAGCCTGCTGAAGACGACCGGACGCGAATTCTTCCAGGAGTCTGTGGACATCAGCGTGATGCCCGGCCTCGCCTATCGCTGGGGTGACTACGCGCGGCAGTTGCCCGTGCCGACCGGCCTCAACGTGATACGCATCAAGCCCAACGACCTGAAAGGCGTCATCTGCATGAGCTCCGAGTTCATCTTTGCGCTCGTCGACGTTTTCTTCGGCGGCAACGGCAAGGGCGAACGCTCGCTGGAGGTCGGCGACTTTACGCCGATGGAGCAGCGGCTCGTAAGACGCTTCGTCGACCGCGTCTGCGCTGACATGCAGGAAGCATGGAGCCCGTTCATCGACCTTGAGTTCGAGGTCGAAGGCATGGCGACGAATCCGATATTCGCGTCGGTCGCGGGCGGCTCGGACGCGGTCAGTGTGTCCGGCTTCAAATTCGAGATTCGCGATCAGCACTTCGAGTTGCAGACGGTTTTTCCGGCGCGACTGGTTGAACCGCTGCGGTTTCTGCAGGACGCGGGCCAGGCCGAAGAATCGGCGGCCGAGTCGCTGAAATGGCGCGCGCAACTGAAGAACGACGTGCGCGATGCGCGGATCGACCTGCGCGCCGTGCTGGCCGAAACGCGAATCAACCTGCGCGACATCACGTCCGCGAAGCCGGGCGACGTCATCGCGATGGACCAGCCTTCCGGCATCACCATTTTTGCCGGCGACGAGCCGGTCGCCGAAGGCACCTTCGGTGTCTACAACGGCAGCAATGCGGTCCAGGTCAATCGCCTGATCAACGGCCGTCTCCTTGGAGAGAGCTATGACTGATTCCGACAAACCCGACACGCCCGAAGAGCAGGACGCGGCTACCGAGTCGCCCGCTGAGGAGACCGCGCCGCCCGCATCGGCGAGCGGTGAATTCGAAGCCGCCGACTTTCAGCAGGTCGACGGCAACGGCACCGACAGCGGCGCACGACCGGATGTCGACCTGATTCTCGACGTGCCGGTCACGCTGGCGCTCGAAGTCGGACGCACCGAGATGACCATCGGCAAGCTGCTGAATTTGTCGCAGGGTGCGGTCGTCGAACTGGACCGCAATGCGGGCGAGCCCCTCGACGTCATCGTCAATGGCGCGCTCGTCGCGCGTGGCGAGATCGTCGTGGTCAACGATAAATTCGGCATCCGGCTGATCGACATCGTTGCTCCGGCCGAAGCCGCAGTTGTGCCCGCCTAGGAGCCGCCGAGATGCCGATCGATCGAACACAATTCCGCTACTGCGCCGCTGCAGCAACCGCCGGTTGCGCGCTCGCACTGTGCGGCGCAGACGCGTTCGCACAGGACGCGGCGACGATCGCGGACACGACCACCGCAAGCATGTGGGGCCCGGCGCTGCGCATGATCGGCAGCCTGATCGCGGTGCTCGCCATCGTCGCAGCGCTCGCATGGGTCGCGCAACGACTCAAGAACGGCGGTCACCTGCAATCCGGACTCATCCAGGTCGTCAGCGGCGTTTCCCTCGGCAACCGCGAGAAGGTCGTGCTGCTGCGCGTGAACGACGAGGACATCCTCGTCGGCGTCAGCGCCGCCGGCATGCGTCCATTGCACGTGATGCCAGCGCGCGGTAACCAGCCGAGTTTTTCCGATGTCATGGACGCGAACGAATGAAGGTTGCAACGCAAATGCTGTTGCGGACGTTGATTGTCCTGATTCTCGGCATGGCGCTGCTGCCCGGAACGGCCGCAGCCGATGTCGGTATTCCGGCGGTAACGATCGTGGACGACGCCGCGGGTAACGAAACGTGGTCGGTCAGTATCCAGATCCTGATGCTGATGACGGCGCTGACTTTCCTGCCGTCGCTGATTCTCGCCGCTACGTCGTTCACGCGTATCGTCATCGTGCTCGCGATCCTGCGCCAGGCGATTGGCATGCCGCAGACACCGCCGAACCAGGTGCTGATCGGCCTCGCACTGTTCCTCAGCTTTTTCATCATGGCTCCGGTCATGAATGACGTCTATCAGCGCGGCGTCGAGCCTTACATGGCCGGCGAACTGGAGCTGATGGAGGCGGCCGACGCGGCGCAGGGCCCGCTGCGATCGTTCATGTTCAGCCAGACACGCGAGCCCGACCTCGAGATGTTCGCCGGGCTCTCCGGCAGCGACGGCTACGACACGCTCGAAGATGTGCCGATGACGGTGTTGCTGCCGAGTTTCCTGACGAGCGAGCTGAAAACCGCATTCCAGATTGGCTTCCTGACGTTCATCCCGTTCCTCATTATCGACCTGGTCGTCTCCAGCGTCCTGATGTCGATGGGCATGATGATGCTTTCCCCGATGCTCATCTCACTGCCCTTCAAGATCATGCTGTTCGTTCTCGTGGACGGATGGACGCTGATCGTCGGCACGCTCGCCAACAGTTTTACGATTTGAGGTCCGCGCAATGACACCCGAATCCGTACTCACCGTTATCAGTCACTCCCTGACGATCACGACGATGCTCGCCGCTCCACTGCTGCTGAGCGCACTCGCAACGGGCGTCCTGATCGGCGTCTTGCAGGCAGCGACGCAGATCAATGAGATGACGCTGACGTTCATCCCGAAGCTGATGACACTGGTCGTGATGCTGATCGTGTCGGGCCCGTGGATGCTGCAACTGATCATGCGCTACACGATCACCCTGTTCAACGAGATTCCGGGCCTGATCGGCTAGACGAGAACGACTTCATGCTCAGCATTCTGCAAATCGTCGACGCCATCAATACCCCGATGTGGGCGTCGATGCGCGTTATCGGGCTGGTGCTGATCGCGCCGGTGCTCGGCGCGGTCTTTGCGCCGGCTCGCGTGCGCGTGTTGATCGCCGTCGTGCTCGCGGTGGCGATGCTGCCGGCCGTGCAGTCCGTCCCGTCCTATTCACCGCTCAGCGCGATGGGCGTGCTGACTGTCCTCCAGGAACTCGTGCTCGGACTGGCCATCGGTTTCGCCCTGATGCTGGCCGTCGAGGCTGCCGTATTCGCCGGCCAGGTCATCTCGACCGGTATGGGCCTGAGCTTCGCGACAGTCGTCGACCCGCAGATGGGCAACATACCGCTGCTC
Source organism: Gammaproteobacteria bacterium (assembly GCA_051008895.1). Classification (GTDB taxonomy): domain Bacteria; phylum Pseudomonadota; class Gammaproteobacteria; order Steroidobacterales; genus SMWD01. The sequence continues at coordinate 5,358 of JBPCXI010000017.1, forward strand.
GGGCGCCTGTACGTGATAATCGCGACGCTGTTGCTGCTCGCTCTCGATGCGCACCTCGCATTGATCGACATCGTGGCGAAAAGCTACGCGCTGATCCCGATCGGCGCCGGCGGCATCGACGCGGGCGCGGCGCGTTTCCTCGTCGACTTCGCCCGGGTGCTGTTCGTCGGTGCGATGCAACTCGCCTTACCGTCCGTCGTGGCGATCCTGATGGTCAACATATCGTTCGGCGTGATCAGCCGCGCTGCGCCGACGCTCAATCTGTTTGCCGTCGGTTTCCCGATCTCGATGACGATGGGATTCGTCGTGTTGATTTTCGCGGTCCGCGGTAACGGTCCCATATGGACGATGCAATTCAACAAGGCGCTGGTCGCAATCGGCCAGCTCCTGGGCGCAGGCTGACATGGCCGAAAACGACCAGCAACAGGAACGCACCGAACAACCGACAGCGCGCCGCCTGCAGGAGGCGCGGCAGCGCGGACAGGTGCCAAGATCGCGCGAACTGAACATGGCCGCCATCCTGATCGCGGCCGCGATCATGCTCGTCTCGTCTCGCCCTTATCTCGGCGAGCAAACAACCGAGCTGTTACGCAATGCGTTGTCCATACCACCTGAATTACTGCGCGATCCGCGCAGCATCGTCGGCGCGTTCGGTGCGACCGGACTCGCTGCGACGAAGGTATTCGCGCCGTTGCTGGCCGGCTTGTTCGTCGCCGCGGTACTGGGCGGGGTTGCGATCGGCGGCTGGGCGCCGAGCGCACACCCGCTGAAGCCCGATCTGAACAAGCTGAACCCGATCAAAGGCATCAAGCGGGTGTTCGGCCTGCGCGGCCTCGTCGAAGTCGGCAAATCGCTGGCAAAGGCATTCGTCGTCGGCGGCGTCGGCATCGGCTACATGGCCCTGACGGGCGAAGGCCTGTTCCGGCTCAGCGTGGCGCCGATAGATCTCGCACTCGCAGATGCGACGTCGCTGATCGCGACGACATTCCTGATCTGCAGCATGTCACTGATACTGATCGCGCTCGTCGACGTGCCATACCAGATCTGGCAGCACCGCAAACAGCTGCGCATGACGCTGAAAGAGGTCAAAGACGAGCTGAAGGAAACGGACGGCAGGCCGGAGGTCAAAAGCCGGATCCGGCAACTGCAGCAGGAGGCCGCGGGTAAGCGGATGCTCGAAGACGTGCCTGCGGCCGATGTCGTCGTCACGAATCCGACCCATTTTGCCGTCGCGCTCCGCTACGCCGACGGAGAAATGCGTGCACCGATCGTCGTCGCGAAGGGCGTCGACAACATGGCAGGCCGCATTCGCGGCATCGCGGACGCGAACGAGGTACCGCTGTTCGAAGCGCCGTATCTGGCTCGCGCACTGTACTGGACGACCGAGATCGGCGCCGAGATACCGGCGCAGCTCTACCTGGCCGTCGCGCAGGTGCTGACCTATGTGTTCGGTCTGCGCGCGGCGCGCGAGCAAGGCGCAGCGTGGCCCGAACGGCCGACGGTCGACGTCGACGAACAACTGGCGCGGCGCCCGCAGGTCGGCCGCAGCGCCAACACCGACAAGAGTGACGGGTAACCACGATGGCTGAAACCAACATCGATTTCGTCGGCAGACTCAAGACTGCAGTCGCGACCGGTGCGGGGCTGCCGCTGGTGCTGCTGGCAATGCTGGCGATGGTCGTGCTGCCGCTGCCGCCGATCATGCTCGACGCGCTGTTCACGTTCAACATTTGCCTGTCGCTGATCGTCATCCTTGCCGTTATCTACGTGCTGCGCCCGCTCGATCTCGCCGCTTTCCCGACCGTACTGCTGATCGCGACCTTGCTACGACTCGCGCTCAACGTCGCTTCGACGCGTGTCGTGCTGCTTGAAGGGCACACCGGTACCGACGCGGCGGGGCGGGTGATCGAGGCGTTCGGCGACTTCGTCGTCGGCGGCAACTACGCGGTCGGCCTCGTCGTATTTGCGATCCTCGTGATCATCAACTTCGTCGTCGTGACCAAGGGCGCCGGACGCGTATCAGAGGTCAGCGCACGTTTCACGCTCGACGCGTTGCCGGGCAAGCAGATGGCGATCGACGCGGACCTGAATGCCGGGATCCTGACCCAGGAAGAGGCGACGCTGCGCCGATCCGAGGTCAGGACCGAGGCGGATTTCTATGGTTCGATGGATGGCGCGAGCAAGTTCGTGCGCGGCGATGCGGTGGCGGGCCTGCTGATTCTGTTCATTAACCTGATCGGCGGCATGGTCATCGGCACGATGCAGCACGATATGGATTTTGCCACCGCCGCCGAGACGTATGCACTGCTGACCATCGGCGACGGCCTCGTCGCGCAGATACCTTCGCTGCTGCTCGCGACCGCGGTCGCGGTCATCGTCACGCGTGTGTCGCGATCCGAGGAACTGTCGAGCCAGATGGTGTCGCAGCTGTTCTCCGATCGCCGCGTGCTGCGCGTCGTCGCAGCGCTGCTGGCGATCCTCGGCGTCGTGCCGGGCATGCCGAACCTCGCCTTCCTGATGATGGCCGGCGCCTGCGCGGCGGCGGCGTATCTGATGGAGCGGAAAAAGCCGGAGGAAGAAGAACCGGACACGGAGACCGTCGAAACCGACATCGTCGATGCCGAGGCGGCACGCGAACTGAGCTGGGAAGACGTCGGCGAGGCGGACGCCATCGCGCTGGACGTCGGTTACCGATTGATTCCGCTCGTCGACAAGAGCCAGGACGGCGAATTGATGCGCAGGATCAAGGGCGTCCGCAGACGCCTGTCGGAGGAGCTCGGTTTTCTGATTTGCCCGGTGCGAATTCGCGATGACCTCGACCTGACTCCAAGCAGTTATCGCATCAGCATACTCGGCTCGAGCGTCGCCCAGGGCGACGTGCACATCGACAAGGAACTCGCGATCAACCCGGGACACATCGAGCAACCGATCCGCGGCATTCCGGCGCGCGACCCGGCCTTCGGTCTCGAAGCTGTCTGGATCGAACCCGGCCAGCGCGATGACGCACAGGCGCGGGGTTACACGGTCGTTGACGTGCCGACCGTCATCGCCACGCATATGAGCAAGATCCTGCAGGAAAACGCGCACGAACTGTTCGGCCACCAGGAAGCGCAGGAACTGCTCGACCGGCTTGCGCGCTCCGCGCCGAAGCTCGTCGAAGAACTCGTGCCGAAGACACTGTCGCTGAGCGCGGTGGTTCGGGTCCTGCAGGAACTGCTGCGGGAACAGGTTCCGGTCAGCAACATTCGCACGATCTGCCAGGTGCTCGCCGAGCAGGGTCGCAGCACACAGGAGCCGGAGGCACTCGTCGGGCCGGTGCGCGTCGCGCTGGGTCGCTCGATCGTGCAGCGGGTCGCCGGCGACACCGAGGAACTCCCGGTCATCACGCTCGATCCGCAGCTCGAGCAGCTGCTGCACGACGCGGCAAACGGCGGTGCCGAGGGCACCGGCCTTGAACCGACCCTGGCCGAAAAAGTGCAGACACAGCTATCCGAGTCGACGCAACGGCAGGAGATCGCCGGTGAACCGGCGGTTCTGCTCGTGTCGCCAGGTCTGCGGCCGTGGATTTCGCGCTTCCTGAAGTTCGCGGTGCCGACGCTGCAAGTTCTTGCATACAACGAAGTTCCGGACAGCAAACGAATTCGACTGGTAGGTGCCGTAGGCACCTGACATTAGAGAGACGTCACCATGCAAATCAAACGTTTTCACGAATCCGACATGCGCAGAGCAATGCGTCGCGTGCGCAAAGCGCTCGGCCCGGACGCGGTCATCCTCGAGACCGAGGAAACCGATACCGGCGTCGAGATAACCGCCGCAGTCGACTACGATCACGCCGCCTATCAGCGCGAGCTGGATTCGCGCAAGGCGCAGACGCCGGCAAGCGACATTGAATCCACGCAGGACTGGCTGACAGAGCGCGGCGACGTGCAGGAAGAACCGGCCCAGCCGACGAACTGGAAATTCGTCGAGAAATCGGTCGATGACCCGGCCAATCTCGAGCTCACCGCGCTGCGCGAGGAAATGAAGAGCATGCGCACGCTGCTCGAACAGCAGGTATCGCGGCTCGTCTGGGACGATAAAGCCCGCCGGACACCCGAGGTCACGCGGATCATGCGGAACCTGACCGGCCTCGGAGTCACCCCCGACGTGGTCACCGAGCTGACCGGCGCTATCGACGCGGCCGCCGGCATCGGCGACAGCTGGACCAGCACGCTGCGCAGCCTGGTCGACAAAATTCCGGTCTGCGAGAACGACGTCGTGACGGACGGAGGAATCTTTGCCGTCATCGGGCCGACCGGCGCGGGCAAGACGACGTCTATCGCGAAACTTGCGGCCCGTTATGCACTGAGCAACAGCGCGGACGACATCGCGCTGGTGACGACGGATTCGTTCCGCATCGGCGCGCGCGCGCAGTTGCAAACCTTCGGCGAAATTCTCGACACGCCGGTATACCAGGCCAACGATGCCCAGAGCCTGAGCGATACGCTGACGAACCTCGCGCACAAGAAATTGATCCTGATCGACACTGCCGGCATGGGCGCTCACGACCTGCGCCTGGCACGAGAGATGGCGATGCTCGGAGACGCGGAGCAGAAGATCCAAACGCTGCTGACACTACCGGCCAATCTGCAGACCGGCGCTTTGCAGGAGATCGCGGATACTTTTGCGGTCGCGAATCCGGTCGCGTGCATCCTGACCAAGACTGACGAAGCATCGACCCTCGGCGGGATCTTTTCCGTACTGATGCGTTCGGGTCTGCCACTTGCCTACATCGCGAATGGTCAGCGGGTGCCTGACGACTTCCATCTCGCGAAGTCACGCCAGGCCTGGCTCGTCAAGGCAGCCGTCGAAATGATGCATAAGCAGGAATTCCCGATCACGGATGAATACCTGGCCCAACAGTTCTCGGAGGAAGCGCTCAATGAGTACGCCTGACAAAGATACGAAACCCGCAGAGAGCGCCCCGGATCAGGCCGAGGGTTTGCGTCGTATGCACGACCGACGGCCCGTCAAGGTGATTACCGTCACCGGCGGCAAGGGCGGCGTCGGCAAGACAAACGTGTGCGCGAATCTCGGCGTCGCATTATCAATGCTCGGACGGCAGGTCATGATCCTCGACGCCGATCTGGGCCTCGCGAACGTGGACGTATTGTTCGGGCTACAACCACGCCTGAACCTGTCGGACGTGGTGCGCGGCGACCACAGCCTGCAGGAAATCATCATGGACGGACCGGCGGGCGTACGCATTGTGCCCGGCGCTTCAGGGCTATCGGACATGATCGACCTGACGCCGGCGCACCACGCAGGCATCGTCAACGCTTTCAGCGATGTTTCGGAAAACCTTGACGTACTGCTGGTCGATACGGCCGCAGGTATCTCCGACAGCGTGCTGCGCTTCGCCGAAGCAGCACACGAAGTGGTTGTCGTCGTCTGCGATGAACCGACGTCGATCACTGATGCATACGCGATCATCAAGCTGCTCAGTGCCGAGCGCGGTGTGTCGACGTTTCGCATTCTGACCAACATGACGCGCCGCGGCGGCGACGGCACGAAGCTGTTCCAGAAGCTGATGCGGGTCACGGATCGGTTCCTGCGCGTCACGATGGAACACGCCGGCAGCATTCCGTTCGATGAGCGCGTGTGGCGAGCTGTGCAACAGCAGACGCCGTTTATCACCGCATTCCCGACCAGCACCGCCGCGGCGGCAATCAAGAAGCTCGCGCATCGCGCGGACAACTGGGAAATACCGCGCGAGGCTCGCGGCAACATCGAGTTTTTCGTCGAAAGACTGCTGCAGGGCGCGGCTAGTGAGGAGCATCTCGTCGCATGACGCCCAGGACTCCATATGCGGAAGTCAGCTCAGAGTCGCCGGACTCGCTGATCGAGCAGCACGCGCCGCTGGTCAAGCGGATCGCGGCGCACATGCTCGGTCGATTGCCGCGCGGAATCGAACTCGACGACCTGGTGCAGGTGGGACTGATCGCGCTGCTCGATGCAGCACGCCAGTATTCGCCCGACAAGGGTGCGTCATTCGAGACCTATGCGAGCATCCGGGTCCGCGGCGCGATGCTGGACGAAGTTCGCAGCAACGACTGGGCGCCCCGCTCCGTATATCGAAAGCAGCGGCAGCTGACCGCCGCGATGCAGACGGTCGAGAATCGCAGCGGCGAGCACGCGTCTGCAACCGAGATTGCGCAGGAGCTCGGCGTCACCCTCGACCAGTATTTCCGCATGCTGTCCGACACCTCGTCGGCCCGCATGTTCAGTCTCGAGCAGACACACGCGGAGTCGGACGCGCCGATTGAGCGGCTCACCGATACCGAATCGGATCCGATAATCGAACTCGAATCCGAACAGTTCCGCGACGAGATGATCAATTCGATCAAGTTGCTGCCCGAACGCGAGGCTCTCGTCATGTCGCTGTATTACGAGGAAGAGCTGAACCTGAAAGAGATCGGCAAGGTTCTCGGCGTCAGCGAATCGAGGGTATGCCAGATTCATGGACAGGCGCTCGTGCGCCTGCGCGCGCGGCTGCAGGAATGGGTCGGCGCGAAGGAGACGGAAACTTAGGCACGGCCATTGTTATCGGCAGATGACGGAGGTGAAGAAGTGATGTCAGTGGATCAGATCAGACCGTTTACGCCTGCGCCGCGAATTGACCGCCGCGAAAAGGCGAAGGACGACAAGCAGCGCCCCCGCGAGAACGCGAGGGAGCGGAAACCGGCGCGCAAGCGCGGCCCCGACGGCGGCCATCGCGTCGATGAACTTGCATAGGCGAGGAACGATGAACACGGAAACAGCAGTTATTTTTGTGATCAGCGTCGGCAGCTTGCTGCTGGCAGGCATGTGCTGGGGCGTCGCAGCGCGAGCGCGTCAAAAAATTGGCGCGCTAGAAGTTTTGCTCGGCCTTGCTGCACAGCGAATCGATGAAATAGAGACCCAGTTCAAGTCTCTGCAGCCGCGACTTAACGCATTATGTGATCAGGCGGACCGCCTCGCAATGCGGCAAACGCGGCTCGACTCACTGGCAACCAGCACCGGCTTCGAACAGGCAAAGGAAATGACGCGACTTGGCGCGGAAGCAGCCGAACTCGTATCGACATGTGGACTAAATGGCGGAGAGGCCAGCCTGATCAAAACCCTGTACGGATGTGAAGGAACGGACCGATGAAAGACATACCCGAGAGCATTGTCAAACGACTGAAGACGTGCACGAGTTTTCCGTCACCGCCGCCGATTGCTTTGCAGGTCATCGAACTGGCACAGAATCCGGAAACCGACCTCGGTTCCGTTGCCAATACGATCAGCTCGGATCCCGCGCTGACGTCGAAGGTCATGCGCATCGCAAACTCGGCGTTGTATGCGCGACGGCGACAGAGCTCGAACCTGCGCCAGGCGCTGATCGTGCTCGGCCTGAATGCCACACTGACCCTCGCACTGAGTTTTACGCTGGTCGCGACGATCGACGAGGACCCGGAGAAAGGACTCGACCTCGACGCGTACTGGCGACGAGCGATGCTGTCGGCAACCTGGGGCAAACTGCTCGCGAGCGAATTCGGGCGGCGCGACCCGGAGGAGATCTTCCTCGCCTCCCTGCTGCAGGACATCGGCATGCTTGCGATCCAGAAGATCGCGCCGGAAGTTTATGACGATATCTCACCGTTCCAACTGCCGCATCTAGAGCTCGCGAAACATGAGAAATCGCATCTAAAGGTCGACCATCGCCTGATCGGCGCGTGGCTGCTGGAGAGCTGGCGCCTGCCGCCGCACATCGTGCGGGCGGTGAAATACAGCCACGACATCGCCGGCAACGGCGTCGATGCCGAGTTCCGCGGCTTCGCGCGCACGGTCGCGATCTGCAGCGAGCTCGCCGACGTGTGGCTGTCGTCGCCGGACGAGAAAGCTATTCAGAGAATCGGCAAGGACGCGCATCGCCACCTCGGTATCCTGCCGAATCGACTCGCCGAAATGTTCGAGACGATTGGTGAGCAGGTCCCGGTGACGCAGGGCATCTTCGAGATGGACCTGTTCGACGGCTCGCAGCTGCAGGAGATCGCCGATACGGCACGCGAGATCCTGACGATACGCAACCTGCACGCGATCCAGGATCAGCAGGATCTGCGCAAACGCGCGAGCAAGCTCGAGAACGAGAACGAGGAGCTCAAGGACGAGAGCCATCGCGATGGTCTGACCGGGGTGCACAACCGGCGCGGATTCGAGGCACGACTCGAGAAGGAATTCGCGATATCGAACGAGCATCACTGGCCGCTGAGCATGATCTTCGTCGACGTAGACCGCTTCAAGCAGATTAACGACACGTACGGTCACCAGACCGGCGATGCGATGCTGCAGGAAGTCGGCACGCTGCTCGTGGACAACGTCCGCGAGCAGGATCTGGTCGCGCGCTACGGCGGCGACGAGTTCGTGCTGCTGTTGCCGGGCAGCGACGCGCCCGAGGTCGAAGCCGTGGCGAAACGCCTCGTCGAGACCGCGCGCACGAAATCAGTACGCGACTCGGGCGGCGACGACGTCTCAATTACGCTGTCGATCGGCATCGCGACAAACGGCGATCAGTCGCGATTCGAGTCGGCCAAGGAATTCCTCGCGGCCGCTGACGAGGCGCTCTACCACTCGAAGCGCAACGGCCGCGACCAGGCGACGACGCACTCAAGTATCCAGGCCGCCTGAATCCCCTGCCCTAGTCCCCTATGCCATCGGCGCTCGTCGTCGAGCTGATGCCGTAGCGTTTCATCTTTTCCGCCAGCGTCGTCCGGCGGATCTGCAGATGCCGGGCCGCGTGCGCAATCACGCCGTTGCACTGGTGAAGCGCGCGACGAATCAATGCGATCTCGATATTCTCCAGGTACGCCTTCAGCGGCACGCTCTCGCTCGGCAGCTCGAAGTCCTGCGGCTGTGGCCCCGAAGCCCGCGTCGCAGCGACGCTTTCGCGGTCACTGTCGCGCAGAGGCGCCTTGGCCGTATAGCGCGTCGGCAGGTTCTGAATATCGACGACCCCGGCCGGGTACAGCACGCACAGCCGTTCGATCAGGTTCGATAGTTCGCGAATGTTGCCGGGCCACTCATAGTGCTTCAGCACGCGGACCGCGCCGGGCGTGATCTCCGCCGTATCGAGTCCGGACTCGGTGCAGCGGTCGCGAATTTTCTCGACGAGATCGCCCAAATCGTCGATGCGATCCCGCAATGCCGGCAGCTCGATCGGAAATACGTTCAGGCGGTAGTAGAGGTCCTCGCGGAACTTACCCCCGACGATCGCTTCCTCGAGATCACGATGAGTCGCCGCGATGATGCGTACGTCGCACGACAGGCTGCGATTGCTGCCCACGCGCTCATAGACACGCTCCTGCAACACCCGCAATAACTTGACCTGCATCGGCAGGCTCATGTCGCCGATTTCGTCCAGGAACAGCGTGCCGCCCTCCGCGGCCTCGAAGCGCCCGATGCGCGCCGATATCGCCCCGGTGAACGCACCCTTCTCATGGCCGAACAGCTCACTTTCGAGCAAATCCGCGGGAATCGCGCCGCAATTGACCGGCACGAACGGCATCTCGCTGCGCGGTGACAACGCATGTATATAGCGTGCGGCCCATTCCTTGCCCGTGCCGGACTCGCCGGTGATCAGGACGTTCGTGTTGAAGCCGGCGACCTGCTCGATCATCCGCCGGACATTGCCCATGCGGTGACTGCGACCGGTCGGGTAATACAGGTAGTCGCTGCGATCCTCAGGCAGGTCGGCCGGCGCTGTCGCGCCATCCGGCAGCGAATGTTGCGAAGATTCGGTCTCGCCGACGGGCAGCGGCCCGCCGTCGATCGACGCTGGATTATTCGATTGACTCATCGTTCCCCCAAGCGCACGCGCGCGGCAAAGCGAGCGTGTGCATGTCATGCACAGCGCGGTCGATGACTAACGAATGGGCTGCGCACACAGCCACACAACAAAGTTCCCACTCCAATATTATGTAATCTTTGTTCCGAGTCAATAGCTTGACGCTTGATTATTACCTGATATCTAAGCTAAGGATGACTTCAACCCCAGCCAGTTGAGCGCCGATGCAACCGCCGCCAAGCAAACTCCCGGGCCTCGGCACGACGATATTCACCGTGATGTCGCAACTCGCGAACGACTGTGATGCGATCAATCTCTCGCAGGGTTTTCCGGACTTCGCCGCGCCGGCCGGGCTGCTCGAGCGGGTCGAACACCACCTGCGCGCCGGTCACAACCAGTACGCCCCGATGACCGGCGTGCCCGAACTCCGTCGCCAGATCGCG
>JBPCXI010000018.1:0-8843 GCA_051008895.1 Gammaproteobacteria bacterium
GTCAGCTGATCTTGCGCTTTTTAACGTCGTCCTCGGTCGCTTCTGAGTCCTGTCGCTCGAGGTCTTCCTTCAGCGATTCTTCCAGCGCCGAGCGCTCGAGTACCTGGCTGGCGGTGAATTCTTCCTCGAAGTCGCGTTCAAGTAACGCCAGCGCTTCGTGCAGCGTCTCGGACAGGTTGCCGTCCTCATCGTCGCTCGGCAGGTCGGAGAGTTCCGATGCGACGGTCGCATCGTCCATCAGCGTGCCTTCGAGCGGGTCGTTGATCGTGACTTCCAGCGGGTCTGTCGCGCGCCGACCGTGGATGTCGCCGACGGGCTGGTTAAGCGTTGCGAACATTTCTTCCGGATCGATCTCGTCGAGTCGCTCGTCGAACGCGTCCATTAGCGCCGGATCGATCTCGCCGGAAGGCGGGTTGTCGATGCCGCCGGTCGGATCGAAGACGTCTTCGAGCGCGCCGGGCGGCAGTTCCGCGGTCGGGTCGAAGACGCCGTCATCGACTGCCTGCACGTTCGCTGTCGGATCGAAGATCCCGTCGTCGCCCGGTTTGGGCATCTCGGCGGTTGGTCCGTAGTCTCCGTAGGCGCTGTCCTGAGGGCCCGGCATTTCCGCGGTCGGCTCCAGCGAGCTGGCGCCCGGTCGCGGCATTTCCGCGGTCGGGTCGACGGCCGTCTGCTCGTTTTCGTCGCCGTCGTCGAAAAGTTTCGCCAGTTCCGCGCTGTTGTCGGAATCCTCTAAGCGATCCGCGACCTCGGCCGCGACCGTCGCAGCTTCGGCCGGATCGGGCTGGTAGCCTTCGGCTTCGTCCTGAATTGTCGGTTCTGCCTCGGACGCCTCGACGATGTACGTATCCTCGACCGGCCCCGAGATCGGGAACCCCGGTCCGTCGTCGCCAATGCCCGAGGAGGTGCCGTCAAATGCTGCGGCAGCGAGCGACTCATCGAAGCTACCCTGTTTCGGACTCGGTTTCGGCGTCACCTTGACCGCACTGGCCATGCCAGTGTGCCTGCGCAGTCCCAGCGCGCCGAGTAAGCGACCGCGCAGCAGCGCGAGGCTGAGCAGCGCGCCGAGCAGCAGGCCGATCAATATGGACAGCAGCGAGTTGGATGGCCCATCCGCGGTTTCGTCTGCGGTTGTCTTCACCACCGGCGTCGGCGCCGGCGTGACATCGGCGGGTACGTCCGCGGCTTCGACGTCCGGCGTCTCATCGGCGAACGGATCATCGGCGAACGGATAAAAACTCTCACTACGCTCGGTCGGCGCGACTTCTGCCACCGGCGTCTGCACGTCCGCCGTTGCGGCCGGAGCGGGGAGAGGCAGCGACTGGCTGACCGGCGTATCCACGGTCTCGACCGGCCGGCGGGTCGTTAGCGATTCCGTGCGTGCCGTGGTTTCCGGCATGCGTCCGCGCTGTGTTTCGATGGCGGTCGCCGACGCAGCGGTCACGACCGGTCCGCCACCGGCAGCGAGCGTGGCCGATCGTCCGGCGCCGGGTATCATCGCGGCGAGGTCGCCGCTCGCCGGGACGCGAATAAGCGAACCGAGCTTGATCAGATTCGGATCGTTGCGAATGAATGCGGCGGGATTGTCGGCGTATATTCGGTCGGCGACCTGCCAGGTCGTATCGGCCAGTCGGCCGTTCACACGGCGAGCGATGGTAGACAGCGTGTCGCCGCTCGACACGCGATACATACTGCCGGCCGGGATGCCGTCGGTGCGCGGCGGCAGCGCGCGTGCCGGATCGACCTGCGTGCGTTGTTCGGCGACGGTCGTCGTCGGTCCGCCGTCGCTTTGCCGCGGCGCGGATTCCGTCGCTACAGTTGTTGCCGTCGTCGGGTACTGCGTCGTGGTTGCCTGCGGCATGCCGGGCAGATCGAGCATCAACACGTACTGGCGGACCAGCAGCGAAACGCCGGTGCACTTAACCATCAGCGACAGCTCGTACATCGGTTCGCGCAGCGGATTTGCGGTCGTGATCCGGACCTCGACGCGTCCGGGTCCGGACATAGCCGGCGCCTGCACGCGCAAGTCTTGCGGTGAACGCAGCGTATTGTTCGCGAACGTTGGCTGCAGGCAGTTTTTCGGCAGCGACTCGCCGGCGCCCAGCGTCAGCGGCACGCTCGCCTCGAGCGGCTGGCCCAGCCGCGACTTCACGCGCATGTCACCGAGGCCCATCGCGCCGACCTGGGCGGGATTGAAGGCGAGCATCATCATGCTGCCGTAGGCGACCGACTGCCGCAGCGTCATGCGCGACGTCGCGCGGCCTGCATGCGGCGCGGAGTCTTCGGTGCGAAGCGCACGCGCGTCCGCGCGCACGTCCATAATCGCAGCGATCTGCTCCCGTAGATTCATTTGGCGGTTACAACTGCCCATGCTTTTCGTTCCTGATCCTGCCCCTGTCCGGGGTGCCGAAGCGCGGTACCCAACAGTCCAGATCGCAAAAAAACATCTTGCTGCCGGCGGGTAAACGAAGAAGGTCTCGTTTCTGGCACACGGTCGTTGCCAGGGCACGGTTTATGTCAAGAATGTGAATTAAGTCACCTTTCATGGCCGCCTCAAACGATGCCCGATATCGTCTGATCGTCCTCCAGAACGACGCCGTGCATCTGGATGTAGTTGCCCTGAATGTAGGCAACGCCAAGCTGCCAGAGGATCGCCATTGTTTTGGCGTCTTCGACGCGCTCGGCGACGGAGCGGATTCCACGTCCTTTGGCGAGACTCGTCAGGTTTGCAACCTTGTCTTGCGACTCCGGATCGCGATGCAGTCCCTGCATCAGGCTGCCGTCGATCTTCATGAAGTCCATCGGGATGTGATTGAGAAGCTGCTCCGGATCGCGGGCGAGGCCGGCGTGGTCAATTGCGAAGCGAAATCCGAACTGCTGCAGCCGTTCGGCGATCCCCTTAGTATGTTTCAGATATTGGGCGGCGACGTCTTCGGACACCTGGAAGCAGATGCGCGACGGCTCGACGCCGGAGCTCTGCAGCCTGGCTTGCAGCCACTCGAACAGCGACTCGTCGTTGACCGATCCGCGCGACAGGCGGACGAACACCAGCGACGGGCGCTTCGCAGCACAGAACGAGAAAGACGCGCCGATGACCCACCGATCGACGTTCTTGATCATCTTCGCGCGCTCGGCGGCCGGCATGAATTCGCTAGCCGGGACGATGTTCTTCTGCTCATCGAGCATCTGCACGCGCGTATCGAATACGCCTTCGATCTCCTCGGTCAGCCCGCTGATTGGCTGATGAACGAGCCGCAGCCTGTTTTCCATCAGCGCCGACCGCAGCCGCGGTACCCACAGCGCGTCCAGTGCGCGCATCTTCTGCGTCGCGTCCGTCCCATGGCACATTTGCACACGGTTTCCGCCACCGTCGCGGCCATTGCGACACGCCTGTTCGGCCAATTTCAGGAGCTCGCCCGTCGACAATTCCTCCTGCGGGACTTCACACAGGCCAATCGTGCACGTCAGCGTTGTTGACTGCGCATCGACTTCGAACACCGTGTTGCCCATGGTCTTGCGGACTTGCTCTGCCCAGGTCTCGACGTCGTTCATCGTGCCGCGCTCGAGCATCGTGATGAACATCGTGCCGCCGAATCGCCCGTAAATGTCTTTCGGCTGCATGAACTCACGCAGCATCTCCGCGACTTGAGTCAGCAACTTTTCGGTCGCGAGCATGCCGATGTCGTCGTGGACCCGGGCGAAACTGTCCGGGCGCAGGTACGCGATGGCTCTCACGCCGCCTGCCAGCGGTGTGCCAAGCCGCTCTTCGAGTTTGTCGACGAAAAAATGGCGGTGATAGAAGCCCGTCGCCGGATCCTTGAACACCGCCTGTTCCAGCAGCTCCGCCGGGCTACTCTCGAGACTGACTTCGCTCGGCACCACGACGCGCACCGCGGCGTCCCCGTCGATCGTTACGCGCTCGAGGTTGATGCTGATCGGAACCTCTTCGCCGCCGGCGCGACACGCTCGTATCTGCAGCGGGGCGCCATCCCATTTCTGTTTCAGGCAGGCGACGAGCGCGCCTTTCAGCATCTCGTGGTCCTGCTTGCTGCAGATATCCATGAACGGCAGGTTCAGGACTTCGTCCTCATCTTCGTAGCCGAGCAGCTCGAGCCACGGCGGATTCACGGCAACGACGATGCCTTCCTGCACGTCCGCAATCGCCTCGGCCGTGCCTTCCATCAACGTCTTGAGTTCGTGGCGGTACTGTCGCGCCGATGACACGACGCCGCCCAGCGCGATTTTCAGCTTGAACGCGTGCAGCTCTCGATCGACGACGGCGACGAAGCGGTTCTTATGCGTCAGTGATACGACGTCGCGGGCGCCGCATTCCATCGCATCCGCGATGACCTGCTCATCGACTTTCGTCGCAGCGATCAGCAGCGGCGGGCTCGGAATGACCTTGGCGAGCATTGCGGCGACCGCCGGAATGTCTGCGCCCGGTTCGTCCGCAAACAGAATGACTAGCTCAGGGCGCTTGCGGCGCAACAGCTCCTCGAGTTCGTTGAGCTTCGCGACCCTCTCGCAATGGACCGGGTGTCCAGCTTGTCGGAGCGTGTTATTGATCGTGACGGCGTTTTCATCGTGACATGAAAACACGGTCATCGGAATACCGACGGAATCTCCCAAAGCAGATACCCTTAAATCGTTTGGTTGTTACCACGGGCGGGCCGAACCGTCCGCATGAATTCGGATTCTAGCGATGGGAGCGGGGGATTATGTGACCCGAGTCTGATTATGTGTGGCGCTAATTATTATGTGAAAAGCGCGCTGCAAAATTCGGTTCTCGGATTTCTCTATAAAGCGCGCTTGGCTGCCTCTCCAGGCAGTTCACGCACGAGCCGCGGCAGCAGATAACCCGGTACGACTGCAGCGAGTTCCGCGACGAGGTTGCGCGCCTCCGCGTCGGGAATCGAGAAGTGCGCGGCGCCGGCCACCGCGTCCAGCTGGTGCAGGTAGTAAGGCGTGACGCCGGCATCGAACAAACGCTCGCACAGTGTCGCCAGCACAACGGCCGAGTCATTGACGCCGCGCAGGAGTACCGCCTGGTTGAACAGCATGCTCGTGGCTTTGCGAACCCGCGACAATGCAGCGTGGACGCTCGCGTCGATTTCATCGGGATGGTTGCAGTGACTGACGAACACGACAGGCAGCGGCGAGTTTCTCAGCGTTGAGATCAGTCCCTCGTCGACGCGTTCGGGCAAAACAATCGGCTGACGACTATGGATGCGTATGCGCCGCAGGTGGCCGATACGACCCGCGCGCTCGAACAGCTCGGCGAGTCGGCTGTCGGTCAGGCTCAGCGGGTCGCCGCCGCTCAGGATGATCTCGGTGATCGAGCTATCGGCAGCAATGCTTGCGAACGCGGCGTCGAGGTGCCGCGGCGTCGCCGTCTCTTCTCGATAGGGGAAATTGCGCCTGAAACAGAAGCGACAGTGCACGGCGCAGGCGCCCGTCGTCATCAGCAGCGCGCGACCGTGATATTTCTGCAGCAGACCGCGGGCGCGGCTGCTGGCCAGATCGCCGACCGGATCGGCGACGAATCCCGGTAGCACGTCCGCTTCCGTCGCGAGCGGCAGGACCTGGCGCAGCAGCGGGTCGTCCGGATCACCGTGCCGCATCCGGGCGACATAGCCGCGCGGCACGCGCAGCGGAAAACCGTCGTTTGACAAGGTCCGGGATACGAGCTCGGCGGCGGGCGACTTGTCGAGCCCCAGGGTTTCCAGCAGCTCGTCGACGCCGGTAATCGCGTGCGCGAGTTCGCGCTGCCAATCGGCACGGTGATGTTCCGCACTCTCTATGCGCGCGGCGTCGTTTCGGCATGAGCTATTCATTACAATAGTCCGATTATGGCAGCGAAACGGAACGTGTTTCATGGCGAGTTACAGTACGAATCAGTTCAAGTCCGGCCTGAAATTGCTCATCGACAATGACCCCTGCGTCATCATCGAGAATGAGTTCGTCAAGCCGGGCAAAGGGCAGGCGTTCAACCGCGTCAGGATCCGTAACCTGAAGACCGGGCGCGTCGTCGAGCGAACCTACAAGTCCGGAGATTCGGTCGAAGCTGCGGACGTCGTCGAGCTCGACATGCAGTACCTGTATACGGACGGTGAAATGTGGCATTTCATGGAGCCCGAGAGTTACGAGCAGTACGCTGCGGGTGAGGCCGCGGTCGCCGACGCGAAGCTCTGGCTCAAGGAAGAGGATGTCTGCAAGCTGACGCTCTGGAATAACGTGCCGCTGCTCGTCGAAGCGCCGAATTTCGTCGAGTTGACGATCGTGGAGACCGATCCGGGCGTGCGGGGCGATACGGCCCAGGGTGGCGTCAAGCCGGCGAAGCTGGAAACCGGGGCGGTCGTCAGGGTGCCGTTGTTCATCGAACAGGGTGAGCTGATCCGCTGCGATACGCGGTCCAAAGAATACGTGTCACGCGTCAAGTAGCGTCGATCACAACGTGAAGCTGGTGACCTCGTCGATGTCGCCCGCGCCCGTCGCGCACATCAGTAGCCGATCGAAACCGACCGCGACCCCGCAGCAGTCCGGCAAGCCGTGCTCCAGCGCCGCGAGCAGCCTCGAATCGGGCTCGATCGCCGGCATGCCGGCGGCGAAGCGGCGCGCCGCGTCTGCGTCGAATCTGCGGCGTTGCTCGCCGGCGTCCGTCAATTCGCTATAGCCGTTGGCGAGCTCCAGAGCGCCGCAGAAAACCTCGAACCGCAGCGCGAAGCGCGCATCGCTCGCGTCGAGTGCCGCCAGCGCGGCCTGTTCGGCCGGATAGTGATGCACGACCGTCAGCTGTTGTGCCGGCAGGGAAGGAATCGCGACATTGGCCAGCAGCAGGTCGAGCCAGCCCGAACGGTCGTCACCGAGTGCCCGCTCCAGTCCGGCGTTCAGGCCCGGCACGAGCTCGGCCGCGCGACGCCGAAGTGCCGCGACGTCCGCATCCAGCGGATGCTCGCCGATGGCATCCGCGAACAACGCCGCATAGGAGCGATGAATCGTGTCTCGCGGACCCGCGCCGGCCGTCTGCAGCAGCGTCGAGATTAACTCGCAGGTCTCGTCGATCATTGCTTCGAACGACACGCCGCGGCGATACCACTCGATCATCGTGAATTCCGCCTGGTGCATGCGGCCGAGCTCGCCGTCGCGAAACACCCTGCAGACCTGGTAGATGTCCGGCGCGCCAGCGGCTAGCAGGCGCTTCATCGCATATTCCGGGGAGGTCTGCAGATAGTAATGGCGCTCGGGCCGCACGCTCAGCGTGACCGGTATCGGCGCGACGTGTGGATCCGTGACCCCGAATTCGTCGAGCGCCGGCGTCTCGACTTCGAGGACCGCGTGCGCGTCGAAAAAGTCGCGCGTTGCCCGCAGCAACCGCGCCCGGGTCTCGAGCATGTCCAGCGTCGCGGTCGGTTGCCAGCCGTCGGCGCTCACAGCCGGCCGACGCGGCGGCCGACGCGGAGCGTGTCCCCGGCTGCCAGGCCCGGATCCCATTCGACGGCGTTCGGCGGATACGCAAGGATCACGGTGGATCCCATGTTGAAGTGGCCGCAATAGTCGCCGGTCGCGAGCGCGTGCCGATCTGCCGACGTGTAGTTCGTGCTCAGCAGGTCATCCGTCGGTGCGATCTCGCCGGCCCACGCGGTGCTCACGCTCGCCACATTGAACGCGCCGACGAAGACGAGCCAGTAATCGAACGGACCGTCGACGATCTCGCAGGCGACCCGCTCGTTGCGCGCGAACAGTCCGCGAATGCGACCGGCGGTCGCCTGGTTGACCGAGAACAGCTCGCCCGGGATGAAATTCATTCGGCGCACGTTGCCCGGAGTCGGGGCGTGCACGCGATGATAGTTGTAGGGCGCCAGATAGATCGTCATGAATCGTCCGCCGTCGAAGTGCGCGACTTCCGAGCGGTCCACGCCGAGCAGCGTGTCGAGCCGATAGCTGATGCCCTTGGCCTGAAAAAGTTGACCCTCCTCGATGCGTCCGCATTGCTGCAGGCGGCCGTCGGCGGGGCAGCAGACAGCGGCCGGATCCTGATCGATCGGCCGGGCGCCGGGCGCCAGCGCGCGCGTGAAGAAAGCGTTGAAACTCGGGTAATCGCGCGCATCCGGTCGGTCCATTTCGGCCGTGTCGACGTCGAATGCCCGCACGAATGCGCGGATTAGCGCGTTTTTGAACCAGCCGACCCGGCTGCGGGTCGCGTGATAGACGACGCGTCCGATCAGCCGTTTCGGCAGGATGTACTGCAGCGCGACAAATAGTCGTTCGGTCATAGCGGGGGCGCATCGGGGACGCACGTATTGCATTGGCAGTGAAGCCGGCAATAATGCCGGTTCACAGGCGCGGGGCACAATGGGCGATTCGATACGGCAATTCGGTACGGTCGGCGACCTGATCGAGTACTGCGCGACGGCGCTGGAGCGGGCGGGCGTCGTCTTCGGGCACGGCACGGACAATGCGGTCGACGAGGCCGCGAGCCTCGTGTTCCATCTCGCGGGTCTCGCGCACGACGCCGATCCGCCGCCGTACGCGGAGCCCGTCGACGCCGCTGTTGGCGCGCGGGCGCGCAAGCTGCTGCAGCAACGGATCGACCGGCGCGTGCCGATGCCCTACCTGCTGCACGAGGCCTGGTTCGCCGGGCTGAGTTTTTACGTGGATGAACGCGTGCTGATCCCCCGGTCGCCGTTCGCTGAGCTTATCGCGCTGCGGTTCGAGCCGTGGCTCGACCCCGACGGGGTCGACCGGATACTCGAAATCGGCACCGGCAACGGCTGCATCGCGATCGCCTGTGCCCGTGCGTTTCCAGGCGCGGAGGTCGTTGCCACCCACCTGTCGCACCATGC
>JBPCXI010000019.1:0-2895 GCA_051008895.1 Gammaproteobacteria bacterium
GTTGATGATGGGGTTCAACGATGGGATACCCAAATACGGAATTCACCATCAACTGTGGCCAAACGAAATTGCCGAAAAGATGGCGCCTTTTCTGCTAGCCATGATCAACAGTATGCTGGTTAAAGAGCATGGCGATGGGGAGAACGACTGGCTGACTAATGAATCAGATGAATACATAAGGGACCATATTGGAAATATGATCGCCTATAGCAAGATGATCAAAAACGGATGCAAGAAGCACGCGTTGACATACTTTGATACGTCTGAAGATTTTTCGGGGGCAATTGAAGCAGCGACAGACTTCTTGGTTGGGGATTTGAATTGAAGAGAATCCCCTAAACGAAACGCAGCAGCTGCAATTCGTTTGGAAATGGTGGCCAGGGGCGGAATCGAACCACCGACACGCGGATTTTCAATCCGCTGCTCTACCAACTGAGCTACCTGGCCATTTTTCGGTTCTGTCGCCTCGCGACCCTGCTACCTGGCCGCGTCGAGACAGCGGGCTATTAAAGCCGCCGGTCCCGGTCGAGTCAAGGTGGACTGCCTGAAACCCGCGCCGTTTGGGGGTTTTTGACACCGCGCCGCACGGCCCCTACCCTTTGTAAACCGCCTGGAGCTCCGGTTCCGGGCCAGAACAGGCGAGACATGGCGCTAAGATCCGCAGACCTGGAGCCGCTGGTAACGCTCGCCGAGCGCTATCGACGCACGCGAGCCGCATCCCTCGATATCGTTCGCGACCTCGAGACGGAGGATTACGTGGCGCAGTCGATGCCCAGCGTCAGCCCGACGAAGTGGCATCTCGCCCACACGACCTGGTTCTTCGAGCGCTTCGTGCTCGACAAGTACGCGCCTGACTACCGCGTCTTCGACGATCGGTATCATTTTATTTTCAACTCGTATTACTACACGCAGGGCGACATGCATGCCCGCGATCGTCGTGGATTGTTGACGCGGCCGACAGTCGCTGAAATCGTCGACTACCGCCGGCACGTCGACGCAGCGATGCAGAAGCTGCTCGGCAGTCGCTCGGACGACGAAATCGGTTTCCTCGCAACGCTCGGCGTCAACCACGAACAGCAGCATCAGGAACTGATGCTGACCGACATCAAGCACGTACTGTCGTGCAACCCGCTATTGCCACGACTGATTGATACCAGCTACGACCAGCGAGACTTACCGTTGCCGGAACTCGAGTTCGTAGATCATGCCGGCGGACTCATCGAGATCGGCGCAGCAGGCGACGCCTTTTGCTTCGACAACGAGAAGCCTCGGCATCGCACTTACCTTGAGCCTTACCAGCTCGGCGATCGCCTGATCACGAACGGTGAGTACCGTGCGTTTATCGATGACGCCGGCTATCGCCGCAGCGCTTTGTGGCTCGCCGACGGTTGGGCGTGGGTCAACGAGAACTCGATCGTCGCCCCGTTGTACTGGTCACCCGATCTTGCGTCGCAGTTCACGCTGTCCGGCACACGCGACATCGATCCCGCCGCACCAATCACGCACATCAGTTATTACGAGGCGGACGCATTCGCCCGCTGGGCGGACGCGCGACTGCCGACCGAGGCCGAATGGGAGACCGCAGCGGCCGCGGCTCCTGTCGTCGGCAATTTCGTCGACAACGGGCGTTGGCAACCGCAACCGCTCGCCGGCGACACCGCAGACGGTCCGGCGCAGCTGTTCGGCGACGTCTGGGAGTGGACCGCGTCGCCCTATTCGCCGTATCCCGGGTTCAGCCCGCTCGCCGGATCGGTCGGCGAGTACAACGGCAAATTCATGAGCAACCAGGTGGTCTGTCGGGGCGGCTCTTGCGTCACCTCGGCCGATCATGTCCGCGCGACGTATCGCAATTTCTTCTATCCCCACGAGCGCTGGCAGTTTTTCGGCCTGCGCCTCGCTCGCGACGTCTGATATTCGAACTGTACCCAAGGTATTTCCATGTCCGTTCCACTGCTCGACCTCGAACCGGCGGCGCATGACGATGCGAAAGAAATCGTCGTCGGCCTGTCGCGTGACCCGAAGGAGATTCCGCCGAAGTATTTCTACGACGAGGCCGGCTCTCACCTGTTTGAAGAGATCTGCGAACAACCCGAGTACTACCCGACGCGCACTGAGATCGGCATCATGCGCGAGAACATCGACGAGATTGCGCAGCTGATCGGGCCTGAAGCTTCGATTATCGAATTCGGTTCCGGCGCGAGCGTGAAAACGCGCTACCTGCTTGAGCACGTGCCGGATCTGGCCGCGTACGTGCCGGTCGATATCTCGCGGGAGCACCTGACGGCAGCGGCGGACGCGCTGGCCAAAGAGTTCCCGGATATTGAAGTCCTGCCCGTATGCGCCGATTTCACGCAGCCATTCGACCTTCCCACGCCGGCGCGCATGCCGGACCGCAATATCGTCTACTTCCCCGGCTCCACGATCGGCAATTTTTCAACGAAACAGGCGATCGACCTGATGAAGGTCATGCGAAGCCAGGCGAAGGACGATGGTGCGTTGCTGATCGGCGTGGATCTGGAGAAGCCGGCGACGGTTCTCGAGCGCGCCTACAACGATGCCGCCGGCGTGACGTCAGAGTTCAACCTGAACCTGTTGACGCGCCTGAACCGCGAGCACGACGCAAACTTCGAGCTGGATGCGTTCGAGCATAGCGCCGTTTATGACTCCGAGCACCGCCGTATCGAGATGCGCCTCATCAGCCTCGACTCACAGTCGGTCAACGTGGCTGGCAAAAACTTTGACTTCGACGAGGGTGAGTACATCGTGACCGAGCACTCGCACAAGTACTCGCTCGAACGATTCGCAGCGATTGCGGCCGAAGCGGGATTCGATCAGCGGCGGTGCTGGACCGACGCCAATAACCTGTTCAGCGTGCAGTACCTGGTGGCGGCGTAA
>JBPCXI010000020.1:0-3652 GCA_051008895.1 Gammaproteobacteria bacterium
GATCGGATCTCAATGCATCGCAACGTGGTCGAAGCGGCGAAGCGGGCGGGCGTGCGGAAAGTCCTGTACACGAGCGTCGTCGGCAGCGGCGAGGAGAAAGACACCTGGTTCTGGCCGACGCAACAGGTCAATCGACAGGCGGAAACCGACCTGCAGGAATCCGGCCTCGAATGGATCGTGGCGAGAAACGGGTTGTATGTCGAAAAAGACCTGGCGCATATCGTCGAGGCGCGGAACGTCGGCGTCTATTGCAACATCGCCGACGATGGCAGATGCGGGTACATTTCCGTCGACGAGCTCGCGTTCGCGACCGCAAAGCTTGCCATCGACGATCGCCACAACGGGCAGGTCTTCAACCTCGTCGGCGAGTCGCTGAGCCAGGCCGAACTCGTCGGCCTCGCGAACCAGGTGTTCGACATGAACGTGCGCTACGAAACGATCACCGACGAGGAAAACATCGCGGAACTGATGAAAGACCCGAAAATAGCCGCGCGCGGCGAGAAGGTTGCGAAGATGCTGGCCGGTTGCTTCCAGGCCGTTCGCGCGGGTGCGTTCGACGTCGAATCGGATTTCGAGCGCGCTGCCGGCCGGCCGGTCAAGCCGACCTTGGAGATGATCGGCGAGCAGAAGGAACGAATGCTGGCCTGACGCCGGGATTTTGGTTTTTAGCCCGCTTGTGATCGATCCAGCGCATTCCTGTAGGGGCGAACCGCTATCCAGAGCAACAGGCCCGCGATCGGCACGCTGATGCAGTTAACCAGCGCCACCGCCGTGCCGACTGCGGCGTCGTCCTGCAGCACGTAGGCCGAAACGAACCCGACGAGCGTCGGGCCGGCCGTCGTCGAGATCAGGTTCAGAGCCAGCATCCAGCCTGCGGAAAGCTGTGCGCGCATCTCGTTCGGAACCAGCAACTGCAGGGTTGTCGGTGCGGCCGCGATCGGCATGCTGGCGCAAAAAACGAACGGGCAGAATAACGCGACGGTGATCGAGCTGTCGGACAGGCGGGTCGCGAAGAACGCCAACGGCAGCATCAATACCGCCGCCAGCATGCCGACCCGGAAGGTCGCATCCACGTACCCGCGTTTTTGCAGCTGGTCCGTCAGCCACCCGCCGAAATAGACGCCGGCGGGAGAGAAGATCAGCAATATCAGCCCGAGGGTAAAGCCGGCCTCGCCGCGAGAATAGTCGTGCACGCGGTTCATGTAAGCCGGCACCCAGGTCATGAACGTCGTGATCGGAACCGCCAGCAGCGCGAAACCGGTGAACAGCGCCGAGAACAGTCTGCGATTGGACTTCACGTAGTCGAATGCCTGGCGCACCGAAACGGCGCCGTCGTGGCCGGCCATCTTGCCGCGCCGAGCCGGCTCCGTGACGGTCAGCATCAACAGAGCGACCAGCACGCCCGGCAGTCCGACGACGAAAAACGTCATCTGCCAGGGCTTCACGACTCCGATCATCGGCACGTCGACGGCGCCCGCGACGGAGAGTAGTTGAATGACCGCGCCACCTGCCAGGAAGGCGATGCCGGCGCCGAGGAATGCGCCCGCCTGGTACACGCTAAGGGCACGCCCGAGTTTGTCCTTTGGAAACAGGTCCGAGATCATCGAGAAGGCCGACGGCGATAGCGCTGCCTCACCCACGCCTACGCCCACACGCGCGAGGAAGAGGCCGAAGAAGCTCTTGGCGAGCCCGCAGGCCGCGGTCATCAGGCTCCAGAGAAAAATACCGGCGGCGATAATTCCGCGGCGACTATACCGGTCCGCCATGCGACCGATCGGGATGCCGACCAATGCATAGAAGATGGCAAAAGCCAGTCCCTGCAGCAGCCCGATGCCGAAATCCGAGATCCCAAGGTCCTGTTTGATCGGCTCGACCAATAGCGCAATGATCGTTCGATCGATAAAGGAAAAGATAAACGCAACCAGGAGAATGCCGATCGCATACCATCCCTGGGCGGGACTTGGCCAATTCTCGGTCTCTGCGGCCGCCGCGGCGCGCGAGTCCGGCGGCCGACTTGTTGCAGTCAATCGTTCGCTCCGAAATCTGCTGAATTCCGCAATGTCGAGTCGAGATGCGTCGGCAACCACATGCTTGTGGCAATCCTTTTAACAGGGCGTAAGAAAAACTTTTACCTGGAGAGCGCGGCCGGATACTGCAATGCTGAGATATCCCTATGCTAAAGGAAAAGCACCGCGCTGCAATACCACGATGCGTAAGGGCGCGCGGGATACGACTATCTATTGCGCGAGCGCAGCCGTTCCTCGCGTGTCAGCTCGCGCGGGTGTCTGACCTTGATGAACCCGTCAAGTTGGTGAGCGATCGTCAGCAGGGGGTGGCGCAAGAGCATCCGGGGACCGGAGTAGATCATGATCGCACGGCCCTGTTCCTGTCTCGCCCGCTTGTAACAGTGGATGGGGCAGTTATCGCACGTGGGCTTGCCTTCGGCGTACGGGCATTTCTTTAGCCGTACCCCGATGTAGTCAACAAACTCGGCGCATTCCGGGCAGATTCCATCGTCCGAATCGTCATGGTGTGCGGAGCAGTACATCTCCGTCATCTTCGTGATCGTGAACAATTCACGCGCGAGGCGCTTTTCCTGGGTAAACATTTTGAGCCTCCTGTGGACGTGCCGATCCCCTGTTACCACTTCAGTAACATTCCGCGCAGCGTGCTGCGAAATACATTCTCGAATTGCGGGTGTCGCTCGCACACCTGCAGTATGCGGACCACGGTCTGCGCGACCGTGGCCGCCGCCAGATTCGGGTCGTCGTGGCGCAGGAGTCGGGCGTCGTGGACACGCTGCATCAAATCGAAGACAACCTGCGCGCAGGCATCGTGCGCCGGTTGTACGAGCGTGAACAGCGACATGCCGACGCTGGCCGAGAAGATCAGCGCATCGCGCTGGTCCCTCCAGACCTCGAGGTAGCATGCGGCAATCCCGTTAACGATCTCTTCCGGCTGGTCCGGATCGATCTGTTCGAGACGCTCGCGTGTCTGCTCGAACACCGGGTTCACCATTTGCCTGACGACATCTTCCTTGTCGCGGAAGAAGCGATAGAAAGTGCTGCGCGCGATTCCCGCTTCGGTCGCGATGGATTCGATGCTCGCCGCATCGTAGCTGTTGGAATTGAACTGACGCGCCGCAACCTTGCACACGCGTTGCTTGCTGCCGGCGACCCGCCGACGAATTGTCTCGCTGGTGCTGATCGGCGCGGGCTTCGGCGCGTGGGTTGTCGGGTTTCCGGCCAAGATGTCCGTCCTCCGAGCGACGTGGAATCGGGCGGTTTCTGTTTAGTAATTAGGACATATATGTCCGATTCATATCAATACTTCGTCGGAAAGTACTTATGAAAAAGCAGTATTTGGTGAGCGCTTGTCGGTAAATCGCGTAAAATCGAACAAAAATGTCCGAAGCAGAGTGGCGCCAACGCGGTTCGCGCGGGCTTCGCGGTGCCGGATCCTTATGTCAAGTTACGTGTCACAGCGGCGTAATTCGTGTTAAGTTCACGTTCGTAACTGCTCCCGATGACGCAACCACGCCGAGAATGCGTGGAATCGGAAAAAACGTCATAACCACGTAGGTTTTCGCGGCCTACTAATTGGGGGGAGTAGACCACCATGTCTCTTAAATATTCGGCAGCTTTTGTCGCCG
>JBPCXI010000021.1:0-6444 GCA_051008895.1 Gammaproteobacteria bacterium
CATCGTCCGGTTCGTGCAGGAACACCTCGGCCGATACCGCGCCGGCTGCTTCTGCGTAGCGGACGAGCGGCCCGCCGACCAGGTAGATCTCGTCGACCGGGCCGGCCGAATCCCACTGCGTCGTGCCACTGTCGTCGCGCGAACTGCCGTTACCCTGGCTGATCAGATGCCAGCCCTCGGGCACATTGCTCGTCAGCCAGAACGTCACCAGGTCACTGCTGAAATACGGATACCACAGCGAGCTGCCGGCGAGATACACACCCTCGTTGCCGATGATTCCCGCGGTACTCCGAAACCCGCGCGTGTATTGCTCCTTGAGATCGCCGAGCGCGAAGTTAACCGCCCCGGAATACTCGATACGCACCGACGTGTCCCCGTCCGGCAGCGTGACGCGGTAGCGAACCGCGTGCCCGCTGTCGTCGAGTTCGACGCTCGAGCCGTTAATGCCGGTGAATCCCTGCACGCCGGACGCATCACCGGCCCCGAGCGGCACCCGCTCGACCGGGGGCTCCGCAGCGGTGATTTCGACCGCGCTGGTCAACAGGAACTCGACCGTCCGGCCCGCGGATGCTTCGGGCAGCTCGATCTCGGCGGTCGCTTCCAGTCGACTGGACATCGGGTCGACGCCGAGCTCCAGCGTGTAGTCCGCGTAAGGCACTTGTTCGGCTCGCGCGGCGACTGCGAGTAAAACCATAGCCGCGACCGCGAGCCGATTCCGGGCGCTAACCGTTGACGTCATCACATTGTTACTCCTGTCCGCTTCCGCCAGTCTCGCCGCTTGAGCGGCGGACCGGTATCACGACTTCGCGTACTTCCCCATCGCGCTCGATACGCGCGATCAACACATCGCCCCAACGATACGGTGCGAATTCTCTGCGCAGCGTCTCGCCCGAGTCGATGGCGCGTCCGTCAATCGCCAGCAACACATCGCCGACCTCGAGACCCGCGCGCTCGGCCAGCGAATCCTTGCTGACCTGAATTAATTTCGTCGGCTGATCGCCGATCTTGCCCATCAACGACACGCCGAGCGTCGGATAGACGGTGTGGGCCTCCTGCGGCAGGCCCCAGAGAAAATTCGCGAAGCTCGCGCGCACGGTCGCGACCGGCTCACCCTCGTCGTCGAGGACTTCCAGCGGGATCAGGGACGCGATTCCACCATCGTAATACGGCGCTACCTGCCGTTCCGCGCCGAGCCCGTAGCTGACATGCCCGAGGCCGATCAGCACTACCATGATCGCGTCCTCGCCCCCGTGTTCGACGAGCGCCTGCAGCGCATTCCAGCCCATCGTCGCGTCCCACGTCGTATGCGCGCGCAGCATGCCGTCGAGCATCTTGTCGCTGACGTGCAGCGCGTCGTCTTCATCGAAGAAACCCTTGTACATGCGCTTCTGATCTTCGGTGGCGGGCTTCACCTCGCGCGGGATGTGCGCCGCCTCTTCTTCGGTCAGGTTCTTGAAGCCTTTCTTGCGCACGGCCTTGACGACGTCGCGCGGCGAATTGATTGCGTGCATGCGCAGACCGTTGTCGCGGGCGAAGTTGAAGATGTCGCGATAGTACTCCCAGCGATAACCCCAGTAGGTATACCACCCTGCCTGTTCGACGAATCCGCGCTCGGTGAAGTGCCCGTCGACCCAGCCGTCGAGCGAGGCCTGCTGCGTGTAGGGAAACATCTCCAGGCCGATCAGTACCTCGCGACCCGCTGCATGCAGCGCCCTGATGACGCGCAGCTGAACCTCGTGAAATCCGGAATTGGTATGCGTCTCGCCGAGGAACAACAAGCCGACGTCCGCGAGTTCCTCGACGAGCCTGTCGGGCGCGATGACGTCGCCGGTCGCGGTAGCGGTGATCCCATCCAGCACGAGTTCGACCTCGCGGTCCCTTCGTTCCGGATCGCCGATCGCCATGTGCAGCACCGCCTGATCGGCGCGCGCAACCGCCGGTTGCAGGGACGCACCGAGCAGCAGCAACGCCGGCCAGACGAGCAGTTTCACTTTACAGCCGCTGCGCAGTGCGACGATCGCGCGGTCAGCCGCCGTCAGCCGGCGCCTCGATGTCCGGCACGCCGGCATAGTTTTCAGGCCCGAGATTCAGCGATGACACATCCATCACGTGCGTGTACAGGCCGGACATGAAGCCCGGGCCCTCGGCGCGCGCGAACAGCATCTTCGTGCCATCCGGCGACAGCGACGGGAACCCGTCAAAACTGTCGTTAAACGTCAGCCGCACCGGTTCGCCACCGGCGAGATCGCCGAGAAACACTTCCCAATTGTTCTCGCCGACCACGCGGACGAAAACATAGTGACGGCCGTCCGGCGCCGGGTACGGCGCCCAGTTCATGTCACGATCGAAAGTCCGCTCGGTGATTTCCTTCGTCTCGGCGTTGACGGTAAAAACCGTCATCGGCGTCGGCCGGATCTTGCCGTATTCGCTGCGCTTCCACGCGCGGGTCAGGATCGTCTGGTTGTCGGGCAGGTAGAAAGGCGCGCCTTCCTGCCAGTCGTCGGTAAACGTGACCTGCTCCTCGTCGCTGCCGTCGGGCCGCATGCGCCACAGGTCCATCTTGCCGTCGATCTGCCGGCCGAACACGACCCACTCGCCGTCCGGCGATATCGAGACCTCCGCCTCGTACCATTCGTTGTCCGTCAGCCGCTGGATATTCCCGCCCTCGAGATCCGAGATATAAAGCTCAGCGCCCTGCGGATAATCGTTCGAGTCGGACCAGTTGCCGATCGGCATGTCCAGGTTGTCACGAGTCGACGTCCAGACGAGACCGCTGCCGTCCGGCAGAAAGTACGAGCACGCGTCCTGGCCGCGGTCGTTGATCCGACGTACGTTGTCGCCCTGGTCCGTAAATGTGTAGGTCAGCGCCCCGGTCTCGCGACCCTCGGCCACGAGCGCGTCCGGGTCCTGGGTTTGTGCGATCACGTGCAGATTGTCCGGCGCGTAGTACGCCTCGGCGGCCTTAGGGATGTTGGGGATCTTCCAGGTCGGCAACTCGCCCTCTTTGCGCGACACGGCCTCGATCTTCGCCGGCACGGCCGGCGGCGCCGATTCGGCGACCGGGGGTGGTGGCGCATCCGTGGTGTCGGGTGCCGCGGCCTGCTCGTCGCCGCCGGAGCAACCCGAAATCAGTGCGAGCAGTGCGCCGGCGATCAGCATGCGCAGAGGCGCTATCGAACGGTCAGTTCCTGGTATCAGAATCATTGGTTTACCCCCGTGGTACGGTCGGTCGGTTTCGCCCCACGCCCGACCCTTATTATTCTAAGGCGCGCCTATTGTACCCAATGCTCGCCGCCGCTTTAACCGTCCCGTTTCAGGCGTAGAATGGGGCCTGCAGCCATGTTCCGCCCAATCGCATTCGCATTGATCGCAGCCACCGGCCTGACGGCCGTCGGACCCGCCATGGCCGCTGACGCGCCCGTAACCTGGACGCTGCAGACGCCGGCCGGCGCCAGCGTCAGCTTTCCCGAAGCTCGTGAAGGCCCGGTGATACTGCTGTTCTGGGCGACCTGGTGTCCGTTCTGCAAGGCGCTGATGCCGCACCTGCAGAGTATTGTTTACGAATATCCGGGCGACGCGCTGACGATCTATGCGATCCACTTTCGCGACGATGACGGCGACCCGGTTGGCTACATGCGCGCGAACGGTTTCGACTTCACGGTGCTGCTCGACGGCGGCGAGGTCGCCGCCGCATACGGCGTGCATGCGACGCCTGGTTTGCTCGTGTTCGACCGCGACAACCACAAGGTCTTCGACATTTACGACGCGATGGACGAATTCAATAGTACGTACACGCTGCCGGACGGCCTGAAGAACCGGCAGAAAGCGGCGCGCAAGGCGCCGTTCTGGGCCGCCGAGATCCGCAAGGCGCTGGACGCGGCCTCCCGCTAAGCGTTGCAGCGCGCAGAATCCAGCTTATCCGTGAACCTTTTCCGCCCCGGCCGTGACTACCGGGACAGGAGCGGCGTCATTGCCGTATGGGAACCCTGGAGGAGCACATCATGATCATTCGAGCAATCCGGACCGGAATCGTCTGCCTGGCACTGAGCGTCGCATCTTTCGCGGCCGACGCGACAGAACGCGAGGTCTTCTTTAATGATGTTCGCGTCAATGGCCACAACATCGCCGTTATCGAAAAGAGCTACGACGTCGAATTTGCCGACGGCCGCTACTGGTACGACCAGTCTTCCGGACTGTGGGGACGCGAGAACGGCGGCCCCGAAGGCCGCATCGCGGCCGGCCTGCACATCGGCGGCCCGGCCCCGGCGGCGATGGCCGGATCCGGTAGCGAGCCCGAAATCGACACGAACCCGGAAACCGCTGCACAGGGCGAAACCGCTGCACAGGGCGAGGCGTCCGCAGGGCAAATGGGCGAGCTGCTAGGCGGTCTCATCGGCCTGATGGTGCTCGGCGAGATGATGGACGAGATGGAAGAGCAGGATAACTACGAAGAAGGTTATTACGACGACGGCTACTACGGCGGCGACGCCTACCAGACCGGCCCGAACTCGTACAACGACGGCCAGGGCAACTATGAGTACAACTCGCGCTACGGCAGCGGCAGCCAGTACTCGGACGGCTCGTGGATTCACAGCAGCAACGCTGCAGGTGGCTCGGTCGGCGGCACCAGCGACGGCTGTATCTACACCAATGTCGGCGGTGGCTGGTCGAACTGCTGATCCGCCCCGGGACTCGTCATCAACTAAAGAGCCCCGCTTGGCGGGGCTCTTTTACGTTGACGCGGAAAACCATTGGTGCGAGCCGAACTGGTTGCGCGGTACCGGCTCGCCACGGGTGATGTACCAGTCGATGCCCATCAGCACTGAATCAAGGTAACTGGTCAGCAGCGGGCGGACCCGCGCGAGGTGCGGCAGCCAGCGAATCGCGACCGGGATGTTCTGCAGCACATGCGGATACACAGCGATCCGCAACTCGCTGTTGTTTTCATCGCCCGGGAAGATGCGCCACGACACGAACGACTGCGGCCCGCCCCGCTCGCCGATCTCGAGGTCGTAGCCGATGCCTTCGAACCACTGCAGGAAGCGGCGCTCGAAGACCCAGCCGCTCAGGTAGTGAACCTCATCGCGGGAGTCGGGGCCTGGCCACGAAATGACCGGATTTTTTGCGACGAACGGGTGACAGCGCTCGAGGTTTTCGTGCTCCGATATCGTCTTCCACAGCGTGTCGGCGGACGCGTGAATGTGGCCGGTCACGGCTACCGGCCACTTGAAGCCCGGCTTCGGCTCGGCCCAAATTGAAATCTCATCACCCATAAGCAAGAAGGCCCGCGTTAGCGGGCCTTCTTATAATAACGCGAATAGCGCGATCTTCTTACGCTCAGCTGAACCGGCGGCGCCACCCGATCAGGCCAACCAGCGCCGACCCGAACAGCCATGCCGCGGCCGGCACCGGCACGAGCGTGGCGTCGAAGCCGCAGCGCGACAGGCGCACGTTCTGGATATCGACATCACCGGCAACGAGCTGCGTGCAGCCGCTGACGTTGTCGAGCGACATATTGCCCATGTCCGCGCCTATATCCCACAAAGCGACGCCGTTGATCAGCGTATTCGACAGATCGAAATGCGCATCATTGCCCGTCGCGAGCGAAACGATCACGACGTTGTTCAAGCCAATGCCGCCATTGCCGATCAAGAGATTGCCCTGCGAGGTTTTGAACAGCGAGTCGTCCGGAACCAGCACGACCGCGAATGCATCGGCGGCGCCCTGGAAGATCAGGTTCGCTTTAACGGTGATGTCCGTACCGCTGCTCAGGCCGCTGAAGTCGAGGACATTCAGGCCGGAATTCAGGAATACCGTCTGGTCCGAATTGATGTCGCCGCTTGACGTCGAGATTGACCCGGTAATGTCGCCCGGGCCGTAGCCCAAAATGGAGGACTTGGCAGTCGCCAATGAGCCCGTAACGGCTGACAAATCGACGTTCTGACTGACACCGTTACCGAGGCCGATTGCCGACAGGCCCGGCGCCCCCGGCGCCTGATCGTAGTCGGAATTGCTGAAGTTGCTGCCGCTATCGGAACAGACGCTGTACGACCCCGCGCAATCCACGCCGCGATCGGCGTAGACGTTGACGTCCGAGAGTTTGACCTCGCCGGTCGTTTTGACGATCGCGACGTTACCGTCGTAGGTCGGGTCGTTGCTGATCGTCGGCCCGACGCCGACGCCCGTGACCGCCGGCGCGGACCCCGGTGCCGCGCTGACGCGCCCGAGTTCGTAGTTACTGACATCGAGAGCCGTATCGTTGACGAGCTTACCGACGATCAGGTAGTCGTCCAGCGTCATCGCCTGGACGCCGGGTACCGCGGCCGCAATCATGAGCGTCGAGACGACGCATGCATGCTTTGCCCGCCTTGCAAGGAATGGCGTAATCACAGTTATCTCCCCTTAATACGCGAGACGACCGCGCACGCGTGCCCGACCCTGCGT
>JBPCXI010000022.1:0-9557 GCA_051008895.1 Gammaproteobacteria bacterium
TTCATTTTTCTTTTGAGAGGCGCGCTGGCCGTCATCGTGGTCGCCTCCATGGCCGCCTGCAGTGGTCGGGCCGCAAGCGAGCGCACGGATGAGAGCGAGAGCGTGATTCAGCCCGAGGTCGAGCGCCGCGACGTCAAGCCGCCGAAGATCGACAACGATAACTTCGAACTGACCGCATTCTACGGCCTGATGAGCGTTGAGGACTTTGAGACCAACGGCGTATATGGCGCACGGTTTGCGTACCACATCAGCGAAGGATTCTTCGCCGAGGCCACGTACGGTGCCACCGAGGTCGGTGAGACCAGTTTTGAAAAACTGAGCGGTGGCGCACCGATTCTGACCGACGATCAACGGAAACTGTCGTACTACGACATGTCGGTGGGCTGGAACCTGCTGCCGGGAGAGGTGTTTATCGGGCGCAAGAGGGCGTTCGCGAGTTCGCTATATATCGTCGCCGGGGCTGGCAACACGAACTTTGCCGACGACGACTACTTCTCGGTCGTCTTCGGTACCGGCTACCGGATGCTGTTGACGGACTGGATGGCGTTTCACGTAGACATACGTGATCGCATGTGGGATTCGGATCTGCTCGGCGAGGACAAGACCACTCACAACTTCGAGTTGCAACTCGGGCTGAGCACCTTTTTTTGAGGGACTGATCAATGCGATTGAACATGGAAAGAATTTATCGGGCGATGGGCCGATGCCTGCCGGCGTTGCTGGTAGTTGGATTTTGCGCCTCCGGTGTCGCCATCGCCGACGACGTGAGCGGTGAGGCGCCGAATTTTACGTTGACCGATGCCGCGGGTACGCCGTTCAGTCTTGACGAGTTGCAAGGCCAGGTCGTGATGATCAATTTCTGGGCGAGCTGGTGTGGGCCGTGCCGCGAGGAGATGCCCCTGCTCGAGGCGATCTACAAGAAGTATGAGCCGCTCGGCTTCACGCTGCTCGGAGTCAACGTCGAAGAGAATCCTTCGGACGGACAGGCGTGGCTTGCAGATCGACCCGTCAGTTTCCCGGTTCTCTATGACCCGGACAACGGTGTCAGCAAGCTCTACGACGTGGTCGCGATGCCGAGCACGGTGCTGATCGACCGCCAGGGCAATGTTCGCTACCTGCACCATGGTTACAAACCCGGCTACGAGAACGACTACATGAATCAGATTCGCACGCTGGCGCGGGAGCGCGGCTGATGCGCGTCGGCGCTGCTCTGACTGTGGCCCTGTTGATTGCCGTGATGCTTGGCGGCTGCGGCGTCGAGCCCTGGGTCAAGCCTTACGAGCGCGATCGGCTCGCGGACGAGATCATGTTCCTCGACCGTGACCCGGTTTCGAGCGCGTACATCAACCACGTTCATGAAGCCCGTGAGGGCGCGCGCGGCGCGTCTGGCAGCGGCGGCGGTGGGTGCGGGTGTAACTAGTCGATGGCGCTGCGCTTTACAGACTGTCTCCGCCTGACGGCGCCGCTATGCGCGGCTTTCGCGTTCGCCGGTTCGGCGACCGCGGCCGTGCTACCGGAGGATCGCGCGGATACGATGTATCACTTCTACGACGGCGGCGGCGTGCAGATTGACGGGCCTTCCGTGTTGATGCGCAAGAGCATCAAGGAAACCGTCTCGCTGTTCGGCAACTACTACGTCGATAGCATCACCAGCGCGTCGATTGACGTCGTGACGACTGGTGCTAGCCCGTACGAGGAGGAGCGCGAAGAGTATAGCTTGGGTGCCGATTACCTCCACGATGCGACGATCATGAGCTTCGTCTACACCGACAGCCAGGAGAACGACTACCAGGCGCAGTCGTTAAACTTCAGCATTGCGCAGGATATGTTCGGCGGTCTGACGACGGTATCGATGGGTTACGGTCGCGGGTCGGACGAGATATTCCGCAACGGCCCTGACGGGCAGCCCGACGGCGTATTCATGGATGAGGCCGACCGCCGCAACTACCGTGTCAGCGTCACGCAGGTGCTGACGCGAAACACGTTGCTCGGGGTCTACTACGAAGCGATTACCGATGAGGGCTTCCTCAATAATCCGTATCGGCAGACGCGCTATCTCGACCCGGGCTCGGCGAACGGCTATTCGTTTCAGGCTGAAGTCTATCCGCGCACGCGGTCCAGCAACGCCGCCTCGTTAAATCTTCGCTACCATCTGCCGTTCCGCGGGGCGTTGCACGGCGGCACAAGATTCTTCACCGATACCTGGGGTATCGATGCGTATAACGTCGAGTTCGGCTATACGCATGGCGCCAGTGAAGCGTGGATCCTTGACCTCGGCTATCGCTTCTATTCGCAAACATCAGCGGATTTCTTCCAGGATCTGTTCCCGTACGCGGACTCGCAGAATTTTCTGGCGCGTGACAAGGAGCTCGCTACGTTCTCGAGCCACTCGCTTCGCTTCGGGATCAGCTATGACCTGGTCGAGGATGGCTGGCGCTTCGTCGACAAGGCGCGCATGAGCTTCAGTTACGATCACATGATCTTCAACTACGACGATTTTCGCGACCTGCGTGGACGGGACGCGAACGGCGCGCCACTCTATGCCCCCGGCACAGAACCGCTGTACAGCTTCACGGCCGACGTGATTCAGTTTTACTTCTCGATCTGGTTCTGATCGATTCTTGTCCCGCGGCCTCCATGGCTGCTAGTCTCACGCAGTCTGCTGTCCGGGCCAGCGGCGATCGGGACCGTCGTCAAATGCGAAATTCAAATTCTCTGATCTTGCGGTACGTTGCATTCGCGCTTCTTTCGCTATGCGTCATCGATGCCCACGCGGCGTGGCATTCGGAAAGCGCTGACAAGATGGGCACCCGCGTGCAGATCGAGCTCTGGCATGACGACGCGGATGATGCGGCTCGATTGATACGTGCCGGCATGGCCGAATTCGATCGCATAGACGCCGCGATGAGCACGTATCGTGACGACTCCGAAATTACCCGGATTAACGATGCCGCTGCCAGTGGGCCGGTCGAGGTTGGCGCGGAACTGTTCGAGCTCATCGAGCGGGCGCTCGATTTGTCAGAGCTGACCGCCGGCAGTTTCGACATCACCTACGATAGCGTCGGTCAGCTATACGATTACCGCAGCAACAGCAGGCCCGGTGAAGACGCGATTCGCCAGAGCCTCGCAAAGATTGACTACAGACTCGTCGAACTCGACGCGGATGCCTCGACGATTCAATTTGCCGCGCCCGGCGTTCGTATTAATCTCGGCGGCATCGCCAAAGGTTATGCGTGCGAGTCAGTCATCGCGCTGTTGCGCGAGCGCGGGGTGACGAACGCGTTGGTGTCGGCGGGCGGCGATACTCGCCTTCTAGGCGATCGCGGCAATGGTCCGTGGGTCGTCGGTATCCGTGACCCTGACGACAAGAACGGTGTCGTAACGCGGCTCGCGCTGGATGACGAGGCGGTGTCGACATCCGGTGACTACGAGCGGTTCTTCGATGAAGATGGCGTTCGTTATCACCATATACTGAATCCATCGACCGGCCATTCGGCCGGCGAGTTGCGCAGCGTATCCGTCATCGGTCCCGATGCGACGATGACGGACGGGTTGTCGACGAGCGTGTTTGTGCTCGGTCCGACGGAAGGTCTCGCGTTGATCGAGCAACTGCAGGACTACGAAGCAATTCTGATCGACACACAGCATCGCGTGCGCTTCTCGACTGGTTTCGACGCACGCTAAGTTTCGATCCTCGTTCGCGTCCCGTACCGGGAAACTTTTACATAATCCTGAACGCGCGAAAAAGCGCGAAATAACTCGCGATTTCGGACCGTTACGCGAGCCGATGCGTGACTCTGATCACAGGATTCCGTGCGTCTTATTGCGACCATTATGTTCGCAACCGCGGCCAACTCGATGACACGATTTCCAGTGGCCCGGTTCGTTGTGTGTATGTCGATCGCGTCGTGCGGAACTTGCCGGCTGATCAGAGTTTGGGGACAGTTTGTTGTTGCGAAGCATTGACAGAATTCGTCGATTGGGTCGGCCGCGCTTCATCGTCAGGGCTATTTGTGTTGCCCTGGCATTCGTTACTGCATCCGCACTTGCCGCAAAGCCGGCGGTCGACGATATGGCGCCGGACTTCGCGCTGAAGAGCTCCGCTGGCAAGAATCTTCGGCTGAGTGAGTACCGCGGCGACGTGGTGCTGGTTAATTTCTGGACGAAGTCCTGCAGTCGTTGCCGCGAGCAACTTGACCAGATCG
Source organism: Gammaproteobacteria bacterium (assembly GCA_051008895.1). Taxonomy (GTDB): domain Bacteria; phylum Pseudomonadota; class Gammaproteobacteria; order Steroidobacterales; genus SMWD01. The sequence goes on from JBPCXI010000022.1 coordinate 4,206, forward strand.
ACAGGATTTACCAGGACCATGCTGACGATCGGTTCACGGTTCTCAGTGTGGCGATTACGGATGACCCTCATCACGTTCATGAAATCGTCGACGGGATGAAGCTGACGTTTCCGGTGCTGTACGACATTCGCAAGACCGCGGCGCGACTCTACGATCCGGCGAGGATGCCGCTGACGTTGCTGATCGATTCGCACGGGCGGATTCGTCATCGCTACAGCAAGTACCGACGCGGTGACGAGGATGCATACCGCGAACAATTGACAGCGCTGCTGGCCGAGTAGCGCATCGTATCTACCGAGGTAATCGCAATGACTGAAACCTGTCGCAAGATACTGCTCGTGTTGCTCATGATGCTCGTCGCCATGCCCCTTGCGGGCATCGCCGAGGAAGAGCAGCAGAATGTCGGCGGCGCCGTTAGCGTCGACGGTGAGGTGCAGGACCTGAAGAGCGCGGTGCTCGACCTGAATCGCGAGCTGTTCATGCTCGAAGAGGAGTTGCTGTACCCGGCAAACACGCAAATCGCGGTGTTCCTGTCGATGGATATCGGCGAATTCTTCTCGCTTGATTCCGTGCAACTCGAGGTCGATGGCAAGGAAGTGAGCAGCTATCTGTATACGGATCGCGAAGTCGCTGCCCTTCATCGCGGCGGGGTCCAGCGGCTCTTCCTGGGCAATCTGAAGACGGGCAAGCATGAGCTCGTCGCGTTCTTTACCGGAGTCGGCCCCCACGGTCGCGACTACCGTCGCGGCGCTGCGCTCGAATTCGAGAAGACCATCGGCGCGAAGTTCGTCGAGCTGCAGATATCCGACCGGGTGAGCAAGCAGCAGCCCGAGTTCGTCGTCAGCGAGTGGGAATAGACTTTGCCGCGTCATCGGATTCATCACCTGGCCGTTGCCGCGGTCGCTGCGCTGGGGCTCGCATGCTCCGGGGTCGCGCTCGCGGGTAAGAAAAAGACCGGCACGAAGGTCCGCGACCTCTATTACGGCGAGGTCCTGTTTCAGTTCTTTCAGGACAAGGATTTTGAGGCGTTGACGCAGTTGCTCGTGTCCCGGCAGGCGGGGCGCGTGACGAATCATGCGGCCGAGGCGGAACTTCTTCTCGGTGGTCTGTATCTCGCGTATGGGCAACATGACCAGGCCGGCGAGATCTTCGATCGGCTGCTTGACGAGTCGACCGATCCGCTCGTCCGCGACCGTGCATGGATGTATATCGGCAAAGCGCGCTACGAAAGGGGACAGTTTGCCGCCGCGGACGATGCCTTCGCTCGTGTCGGCGACGCGTTGCCACGACCGCTCGAATCTGAACACCGGATGCTCCGCGCGCAAAGCCTGATGGCCCAGAATCGCTTCGATGAAGCGGCGGCGCTGCTCGACGACTGGAAAGGTGCAAAACATTTGCGCGCCTACGCGAACTACAACCTCGGTGTCGCGCTGGTACGAATGCAGCAGATCGACGCAGGCGCCGAGCGTCTCGATGAGGTTGGCCGAACGAAAGGTGACGATCCGGAGCTCGTCTCGCTCCGCGACAAGGCGAACCTGGCCCTCGGTTATGCGTACCTGCAGGCCGAGCAACCGACACTGGCGCGGCCCATCCTCGAGCGCGTCCGCATCAACGGGCCATTCTCGAGCAAGGCGCTGCTCGGCGTAGGCTGGGCCGATGCGATGTTGGAGAATTACCGCGCCGCGCTGAATCCGTGGCTGGAGCTGCGCGAGCGGGACTTGCTTGACAGCGCGGTGCAGGAATCGCTGCTCGCGGTGCCGTACGCATTCAGTCGGCTCGACGCGAGCGGCTCGGCCGCCGAGTACTACGTCAATGCGATGGGCAGCTTCGACGCGGAACTCGTAAAGCTCGACGCAGCGATTGCACGTGCACGCTCCGGCGAGCTGTTGCCCGCGCTGCTCCGTGGCGACAACGACGAGATCGGGCGCTGGCACTGGAATCTGGAGGAGTTGCCGGACTCGGACGACGCTCGGTATCTCTACCACCTCATCGCCAACCATCAGTTTCAGGACGGGTTGCGCAGTTATCGCGATCTCGTCGCGCTGCGTCGGCACCTGCTCGAGTGGCATACGAAGCTCGAGACGTTCGAGGACATGATCGAGACCCGTCGACTCGCCTACGCTCAGCGTCTGCCCGAGGTCGAGGCGCGTTTCGCCGAAGTCGATGTGACGGAGCTCGCGGCCCGCCGCGATGCGGTCGCCGCGCGCATCGAGCGCATCGAACGGGAGCGCGACATCGTCGGCCTGGCTGACGAGCGCGAGGCGATGCTGTGGAGCGACGTGACGGCGCTCGAAGCCAACGCCGCGTTCGACCAACCCAAGGGTGCAGAAGCACGCAACAAGCATCGGATTCTCAAGGGTACCCTGATGTGGCAGCTGGACGCCGACTATCGGTACCGCCTCTGGCTGCAGAAACGCGGACTCGCGGAGCTCGACGAGCAGCTGGCACGCGCGCGCGACTACGAGGCACGCGTGCTCGCCGCGCGAGATCAGACACCGGGTGAGCTCGATGAATTCGCGAATCGAATCGCGATGGTCTCACCGCGACTGGAGGCGATGCGCGCGCAGATTTCGGCGGTACTGGATCAGCAGCAGGACTACCTGAGTGTCGTGGCCGCCAGCGAACTCGAAGCGCAGAAGTCGCGCCTGGCGAGTTACCGCGTACAGGCCCGATTCGCGCTTGCGACGATCTACGATCAGGCCACGGTCGCACAGCGTGCCGAGGGTGATCCGGAATGAACGGCATCGCGCTGGCAACGCTTTACGGCGTCACACTGATGGGCGGCCTGTGGCCGTTCGGTGGTGGGGATGACGAAACCGATCCACGGGGCACGATCGGCAAGCTCGAAGAGCGCGAGATCGAACTGAATACCGAGGTCGTCGTTCCCGGCGGTGCTGCAACCGCGCGCGAGCAATATCGGCAATTCCTCGAGATATCGAAAGGCAACCCGGCCATGCAGCTCGAGGCGACCAGGCGCCTCGGCGACCTGACCCTGATTGCGGGTCAGGACGAAGAAATTGACGTGAGCTCGGAATCCGCCGCTGCCTATTATGCCGAGGCCGTGCAGCTCTACACCGCGCTGCTCGAGTCGAATCCGGGCTACGCTGATACGGACAAGATTCTCTACCAGCTGGCACGCGCTTACGAGACGATCGGGGAGCCGGAAACCGCGCTGACGACTCTGAATCGGCTGGTCACGGAGTTCCCGGATAGCCCGTATTTCGATGAGGGGCAGTTCCGGCGTGGCGAAATCCTGTTCGTCGCGAAAGACTACCCGGCCGCCGAGCCCGCATACGCCGCCGTCGTCGCATACGGCGCCGACTCGCCGTTCTACGAGCAGTCAATGTACAAACACGGCTGGACGCTGTTCAAGCGCGGCCGGCATGAGGAAAGCCTCGATTCTTTCATCGATCTGCTCGACGCCCGGCTGGGTGGCGCCGATGTCGTGGACGCCGGCGTCGCGATGGAAGGGATGAGGAGGCCCGAGCGCGAACTCCTCGACGACACGTTCCGCGTGCTGGCGATCTCGTTTTCCTATCTCGACGGCTACAGGTCGCTCGACGAGTTGATGAATCGGCGCACCGATCCGGCATACGAGTACCTGCTGTACCAGGGACTTGGAGACCTGTATCTCGACAAGGAACGCTATCAGGATGCGGCAGAGACTTTCGCCGCGTTCGTTATGCGCGCGCCGACGGACGACCATGGCCCCGCGCTGCAGGAACGCGTGATCGATGCGTACACGCTGGGCAAGTTCCCGAGCCTGGTGCTGGACGCGAAACGCGACTATGTCCAGTCTTATGGCCTCGAAACCGCATTCTGGACGGGTCGCGAAGTGGCCGATTGGACGCCCGTCGTCGACCAGCTCAAGCTGCATCTGACCGACCTCGCGAGTTTCGATCATGCGAAAGCGCAGGCCGAGGACGACTTGCCGTCGTACGAACGCGCGGCCGAATGGTATCGCCGGTTCATCGCCTACTTTCCCAGCGATCCGGATTCGGGTCAGAGGAATTTCCTGCTCGCGCAGATTCTGTTCGAGCTCGAACGTTACGATGAGGCGAGCGAGGAATACCTGCGGACCGCATACGACTACGGCGTGCACGATAACGCGGCCGACGCCGGCTACGCGGCCATTCTTGCCGCACGCAAGCATGAAGACAGCCTGACGGGCGAGGCGCTCGTCGCATGGCGGACCAATGCGGCGGCCAACGCGTTGCAATTCGCGCAGACGTTTCCGGAGCACGAGCAGGCGGCGCCGGTGCTGAGCAACGCGGCCGAAGAATTCTTCCGCAACGGCGATCTCCAGCGCGCGATCGAGGTCGCCGGGCTCGTGGTGACGCTGCAGCCACCCGCGCCGATGGAGCTCGAGCGAACTGCGTGGACCGTGATCGCGCATGCAAACTTCGACATCGAAGAGTACGCGGCGGCCGAGCGCGCCTACGGGCGTTTGCTGATGCTGCCGTTGGAAGACGAAGCGGATCGTCAGGAATTTCAGGAGCGTGTCGCCGCGTCGATCTATCGTCAGGCTGAGCAAGCGCAGGTTGCCGGCAACATGGACGTCGCGGTCGCCGAATTCCTGCGCGTCGCCGCCACGCAGCCCGGGTCCGGGTTCGCGGCGAACGCGGTGTTCGACGCCGGCGCGTTGCTGATCAGCAATCAGCGCTGGGGTGAAGCGGTCGACGTACTCGAGAGATTCCGCGCCGATTTCCCGGCGCACGAATTCAACGACGATGTGACGCAAAAACTCGCGTTCGCCTATAAGTCAGCCGGCCAGGGCGGGCGCGCGGCGGCGGAGTACGAACGTATTGCGCGGCTCGAAGGCGCCGACCCGGAATTGCACCGCGAAGCGCTGTGGCAGGCGGTCGATCTGTATGCAAGCCAGGGCTCGATCGCCGATCAGCGGCGCATCTACGCAGAAATCGTCGAGCGCTTTCCGGCGCCGTTCACGGAGTCTCTGGAGGCGCGGCAGAATCTCGCGGAACTCGCCAAAGAGGCTGACGACTGGGCCGACCGGCAACGCTGGCTGAACTCGATCGTCGCCGCCGATGCCGGGGCCGGCGCGTCGCGAACCGCGCGCAGCCAGACGCTGGCGGCAAGCGCGAAGCTCGAACTCGCCGCACCGGCGCGGGACGCGTTCCTGGCGGTCAAATTGACAATCCCGCTCAAACAGAGCTTGAAACTGAAGAAAGAGCGAATGGAGGTCGCGCTGGCCGCCTATGCGCAGGCAGCGGACTACGGCATTGAATCCGTCACGACTGCGGCGACCTACGAGATCGCCGACCTCTATTACGGCCTGAGCCAGGACCTGATCAACTCCGAGCGCCCTGCCGAGCTCGGCGAGGCCGAACTCGA
>JBPCXI010000023.1:0-2638 GCA_051008895.1 Gammaproteobacteria bacterium
CGCGAAACCCGGTCGACGGCGCGCTGCAAGTCGCAAAGCTCGGTTTGGCCGGGCGCAACTTCCTCAAGAACGCCGTCTACTCGGCGCATTTCTCGACCGAGGGCGTGACGAACGCCGAGGCGCGCGAGAAACTCGCCCAGGTGCGCTCGATCGCAGCCCGTTACGGCGCCGAGGTTGCGAATTCGATCCCGACGTTCTTTAACGCGCAACCGTTCATGGAACTCACGCCGATCCTCGGGCCGAACGGTGAACGCTGGAAGCCGACGCATGGGGTCCTGCCGTTTTCGAGCGTGAAGCAGCATCACGTCGATTTCGAAGCGATGCTCGACGAATATCGCGACCGGATGACGAGGCACAAGGTCACGCTGACGCGCATGCTGATGTCTTTCAGCAGCCATTGCTTCATCTATGAGCCGACGTTTCTGTGGGAGGACGAGCAGTCGATCTACCATCGGCGCGTATTCCCGGCGGCGTTGCTCGACAAGAAGCCGGTTCATCCGCCGAATCCCGAGGGCAGGGCGCTCGTCAAGGAGATCAAGCAGCGCATCAGCGACATGTGCGTAAAGAATGGCGCGAGTCACATGCAGGTGGGCAAGGACTATCCGTATCTGCGGACCAGAACACCGGAGGCGGCGGCACTGGTACGCGCGCTCAAGCAGACGCTCGACCCGGAAGGATTGATGAATCCCGGGGCGCTCGGCCTCGGCTGATAGCCAGGGGCCGACGCGCCGGCCGGGCGGGGATCTACGCGTAAACCCCCAATTGGTTCGCGGTCGGTTTGGCGGTATCCTGACGGGCTGGCGCGCCGCTGCGCTGCTGGGCAAAGCCGATAAAATAGCCCAAGGCTATGAAAATAAAGAGGAAGTTATGAGTAACACGAAGGAATTCGACCTGCTGGTCAAGAACGTGCGCGTCGCCCGCGCGACCGGTAACGGTCTGGAAGACGCAGACATCGGAATCAAGGACGGCAAGTTCGCGAAGATCGCGCCGAACCTCGCGGCCGACAGCGCCGCCGACGTGTACGACGCGCAGAATCGCATCGCCTTTCCCGGCTGCGTCGACCCTCATATGCACACCGGCATCTATTCCCCGTACGAACAGGACGCAGTGACGGAGAGCCGCGCGGCGGCGATGGGTGGTGTGACCTCGAGCCTCAACTACACACGTACGGGCGGCTACTACCTGAACAAGGGCGGTCCATACGCGGATTTCCTGCCGGAGGTGCTGGATATCTCGGACGGCCGTTTCCACGTCGACTACCTCTACCATATCGCGCCGATGGACCGGAATCACATCGCCGAGATCCCTGCGCTGATCCGCGATTTCGGTCAGCTGTCATACAAGATCTACATGTTCTACGGTGGTCATGGTCTGCACGGTAGCGCCGGCGATCAGCACAAGTTTCTGATGATCGACAAAGACGAGAAGTACGATATTGCGCACTTCGAATTCGTCATGCGCGGGATCCAGTCGGCCACGGAGCAGTATCCGGATCTTGCCGGCGACATCAGCCTCAGCATGCACTGCGAGACGGCCGAGATCATGGCCGCGTATACGAAGATCGTCGAAGGTGAGGGCAAGCTCAGCGGCCTGGCCGCATACAGCGCGAGTCGCCCGCCGCATTCCGAGGGGCTGGCGATTTTCATCGCCTCCTATCTTGCGAATGAGACGAACCTGCCGAACCTGAACCTGCTCCACCTGACGTCGGCGAAAGCCGTGACCGCGGCCATGCAGATGCAGGCGGTGTTTCCGCACATCAATTTCCGCCGCGAGGTCACGATCGGCCATCTGATGCTGGACATCGACGCGCCGACCGGAAATCTCGCGAAGGTGAACCCGCCGATCCGGCCCCGCGAGGACGTGGAGAACCTGTGGGACAACGTGCTGGAAGGCAATATCGACTGGGTCTGCTCGGATCACGCGTGCTGCAAGTACGAGATGAAGGTGGATCAGGAGGAGCCTGGCAACGTCTGGCTCGCGAAGTCGGGCTTCGGCGGCACCGAATACATGCTGTCGGCATTCGTTGGTGAGGGACACAAACGCGGTATGTCGTATAACGACATCGCGCGCATGTCGAGTCTCGCCGCCGCACAGCGTTTCGGTCTGCACAACAAGGGTGACATTCAGGAAGGGCTCGATGCAGACATCGCCATCGTCGACCCGGACGAGACCTGGACGGTGCGGGCAGAAGATTCGGAGTCGCAACAGGGTCACACGCCGTTCGAAGGTCAGGAACTGAGTGCGCGGACGAAGACGACGTTCCTGCGTGGAAATCTGATCTACGACAACAACGAGGTCATCGGCGAGCCGACGGGGCAGTATCTGCGGCGCCTGAACTGATCTGCGCGACTGATCCGCGCGCAGCCGACTGCGATCAGTTCAACGTCGCCGGATCGCGGCCGTTGCCGACGGTCGGTTGCTCTGCGTCTTCGCGTCGAGAGTTCAGGCGCTCGCCGGTTGATTTCACCCGCACGAGTTCACTGAAGATCGCGACGATGAGGTTTGCGCAAGCGCTCGCATCCGTCAGCGACATCTTGCGCACCGAAGCGACCACCGCACTCTCATTGCCGATGGGCATTGCGGAGTGCATCTGGCGGCGCAGCAGATCGAACCGGGGGCGTATGATCTCGGGGACTTC
>JBPCXI010000024.1:0-19039 GCA_051008895.1 Gammaproteobacteria bacterium
GTTGCCGGAATCGACGGGCGGTCGCCGCCGTTCATCGATCGGCTCGAGATCGATTTCATCCAGGATTCGTCGGCGCGCTGGAACTCGTTCACGAAGGGCAACGAGATTCAGTATTCCAGCATCCCGAACGAGAAGGTCGATCAGGTTCTGGCATCGAAAGATCCGATCACCCTGAGTCCCGAGTATGCCGACAAGTACCATATGTACGCCGGCACCGAAGCCGGGTTTATCTTCAGCGCCTTCAACCTGGACTACCCGGAATTCGGTTATAACGAAGATCCGGTGCGCGAGAAGCGCAACCTGGCGCTGCGGTGCGCGATGATCAAGGCATTCGATTGGGAGGCTCGCAACGAGAGTTTCTATATGGGCCTGGGCAAGGTGTTCCCCGGCATCATCGTGCCGGTGGTGCCGGAGTACGATGCGGAAGTGGACACCAACAGCATTACGCGCGACCTCGCGGGCGCGAAAGCGCTGCTCGCCGAGTACGGCTGGACTCCCGAGAATTTGCCGGAACTGCTGTACGGCTCGAGCGCGGGCGTGACCTCGCGCCTGATCTTTGAGCAGTTCCGCGCGTGGATGCAGGAGATCGGCTACCCACGCGAAAAGATCGTGCTGAAACAATTCGCGACCTTCGGCGATATCAGCAAGGCGTGGAAGGAGAGTCGCCTGCCGTTCGTCACGAAAGGCTGGGGCCTGGATTTTCCGGATGCGGAGAATACGCTGCAGTTGTTCTATGGCCCCAACGGTTCGCCGGGTTCCAACGATGCGAATTACAAGAATCCCGAGTACGACCGGCTGTACGAGCAGACGAGCACGATGCTGCCGTCCGACGAACGCACCGAGCTGTACCGGCGTATGAACGAGATGTTAATCGAAGACTGCGTCGCGGTGACGGGCCTGGCGCGGACCCGCATCCTGCTCTGGCACAAGGACGTCATCGGTCTTCCGGACCGCGAGGTCGTGGGCGGTTTCTGGCTCAAGTTCGTCGACCTCAAAGAGCCGGGATCGGCGCGGGCCGCGAATTAGTCGCCATGGAGATCCTGCAGTACTCCATTCGCAAACTGATCTCCGGGATACCGCTGGTTCTCGGTGTGACGTTCATCAGCTTCGTGTTGATGGTGTATTTCGGGCCGGACAAGACTTACGAGTTGCTCGGCAAGAACCCGACCGAGCAGGAGATCGCCGAGGTGCGCGCGCAGCTCGGCTACGACCGGCCGTTCCTGGTGCGCTACGGCGAGTACCTGAAAGAACTTGCGACACTCGAATTCGGCAATTCCGACTCGACCGGTGAACGCGTCGACGGGTTGCTGAAGCGAACGATACCTATATCCGTGGCTCTGGCCGCGCCGGGCTTCGTACTCGGTAACTTGCTCGGCGTGCTGCTCGCACTGCTCGCCGCTTACTACCGCAGCACCTGGGTCGACAAGGCGATCATGGGCTTCGCGGTCGTCGGCATGAGTATCAGCTTCCTGATCGTAATCATCGCGTTCCAGATCATTTTCGCATCCAGCTACGGCCTCGATCTGTTCCCGGTGCGTGGCTGGAGCATGAATTCGTTCCGTGAGTATGTGTCCTACGTCACGGTGCCTACACTGGCGACTGTATTCGTCGCGCTCGGCTACAACACGCGCTTCTATCGCTCGGTCATCGTCGAAGAGATGACGCGCGATCACGTGCGCACCGCCAAAGCCTTCGGCATCCCGCCGGCGAAGCTGTTCTACAAGAACATTCTGAAGAACAGCATGATCCCGATCATCACGCGCATCGTGTTCTCGATTCCGCTGGTCGTGATCAGTGGCAGCCTGCTGATCGAGAGCTACTTCGGCATCCCGGGGATCGGCAAGGTGACCTATGACGCCATCGTGTCGGGTGACCAGCCGGTGCTGAAGGCCGTCGTCGGCCTGACGGCCGTGCTGTTCGTGTTCGCGCAACTGCTGACCGATATTCTCTACCGAGCCGTCGACCCGCGGGTGTCGCTCAAATGAGCGCCGTCGCCCGGGACGCGATGGATCAGGCGCCGGTGCGCCGCGAGTCGCTGTGGAGCAAGGCGCTATACAAGTTCCGGCGCGACCGGGCCGGCATGATCTCGTTCGGCGTCGTCGCGGCTTACATGGTCGTCGCGCTCGGCGTTGCGCTGGGCTGGTGGGCGACCGGCTGGAGCGCCGTCGACGGCGGCAAGTGGGAGGGCATGTCGGCCGAGCACTGGTTCGGCACCAACCTGATCGGGCAGGACATCTTCGACCGCGCACTGTACAGCACGAAGACCGCGTTCGAGGTCGGGCTCGTCGTCGCGCTGTTGTCGACGGTGGTCGGCGCGTTGCTCGGTGCGATCGCCGGGTTCTTCGGCGGCAGCTGGCTCGACGAAATCGTGATCTGGCTGATGGGCGTGCTCGACTCGATCCCGTTCTACCTGTTCGTCGCGGCGATTGTTTTCGCGATGCAGGACAACCCGTACGCGATGCACGTCGCGATGGTGTCGACATTCTGGACCGGCGTTGCGCGACTGATCCGCGGCGAAGTCATCAAGCTGCGCGGGCTCGAGTACGTCGAGGCCGCGCACGCGATCGGCGTTCCCGAATACACGATCATCTTTCGTCACATTCTGCCGAACACGTCGCATATCCTGCTCGTGCAGGCGACGATCACCTTCGTCGCAGCGATCAAGTCCGAGGTGATCCTGAGTTTCCTGGGCCTCGGCGTGAAGGACGGCATGAGCTGGGGCCTGATGATCGCGGAGAGTTCGCAGGAAGTGCTGGCCGGCTTCTTCAACAACTTCCTCGCGGCGTCGGTCTTCATGTTCGGCCTCGTGATGGCGTTCAACATGTTTTCCGACGCTCTTCAGGACGCGCTCGATCCGCGCAAGGTGAGCTGAAGATGGCGGAGTCGGCGACACCGGTACTCAGCGTGCGCGACCTCGTCGTCGAGTTCGCGACCGAGAACGGTGTCGTGCGCGCGGTCGATCACGTCAGTTTCGACGTGCATGCGAACGAGACGCTCGGCCTGGTCGGCGAGTCGGGCTGCGGCAAGACCGTGACCGGGCTGTCGCTGCTGGGCCTGATCCCGAGCCCGCCGGGTCGCATCGTCAGCGGCGAGATCCTGCTGAACGGCACGGACCTGACAAAGTTGTCGGAGCAGCAGCTGCGCGACATTCGCGGCGGCGACATCTCGATGATCTTCCAGGAGCCGATGACGGCGCTGAACCCGGTCTTCACGATCGGCAGCCAGATGACCGACGTGCTGACCTTCCACCGCGGGCTGACGCGCCGACAGGCGCGCGCGGCAGCGATTGAAATGCTGGCCAAGGTCGGAATCCCGGCGCCGGACCGGCGCATCGACGAGTATCCGCATCAGCTGTCCGGCGGCATGCGCCAGCGCGTGATGATCGCGATGGCGCTGTCCTGCGATCCGGCGCTGCTCGTCGCGGACGAACCGACGACCGCGCTCGACGTCACGACGCAGGCGCAGGTGCTCGAGCAGATCAACAAGTTGCAGGACGAGTTTCACATGGCCGTGATCCTGATCACGCACGATCTCGGCGTCGTCGCCGAGACCTGCCGGCGCGCCATCGTGATGTATTGCGGTCGGATCATTGAGAACGCGTCGATCGATCAATTGTTCGCGCGGCCGCTGCATCCTTATACGAATGGCCTGCTGAGTTCGATCCCGCGGATTCGCGCGGACCGCGTCGATGAACTGCCGATCATTCCGGGGCGCGTGCCGGACCTGCGCGACCTGCCCGACGGCTGCCGGTTCGCCGAGCGGTGCGAGCGTGTCGTCGACCGCTGTCGCGCCGCATCCCCGGAGCTCGGCCCGTACCAGGGATCGACCGACCTGGTAGCGTGTTACCGGCCCGGCAGCGAAGAGGATGCGCGCAATGTCTGACACGAAGCCCGAAGTACCGCTGCTCGAGGTCCGCAACCTGAAGAAATATTTTCCGGTGCGCGGCGGGTTACTTCATCGTGTCGTCGCAAACGTGCGCGCGGTTGACGGCGTCGACTTCACGATCCGCCCGGGCAGGACGCTCGGACTCGTCGGCGAATCCGGCTGCGGCAAGTCGACGCTCGGCAGCGCGATTCTGCGTCTGCATGAGCCGACGTCGGGCCAGGTGCTGCTCGAGGGCGAGGACTTCACCGCGCTCGACCGCGACGACCTGGTTGCCGAACGCAAGCGCATGCAGATTATCTTCCAGGATCCGTTCGCGTCGCTGAGCCCGCGTCGCACCGTCGCGCAGATTATTCGCGAGCCGCTCGACGTCCACGACATCGGCACGCCGGACGAGCGCAAGCGCCGCGTCGTCGAACTACTCGACGTGGTCGGCATGGGACCCGAGGTACGCGACCGCTATCCGCACGAATTCTCCGGCGGCCAGCGTCAGCGCATCGGCATCGCGCGTGCGCTCGCACTCGAGCCGCAGTTCATCGTCGCCGACGAGCCGGTATCGGCGCTCGACGTGTCGGTGCAGTCGCAGGTGCTGAACCTGATCGCAAAGCTGAAGCGCGAGCGCGGCATCGCGTTCCTGTTCATTTCGCACGACCTGGCCGTGATCCAGCACATCAGTGACGACATTGGCGTGATGTATCTCGGGCGGATCGTAGAACGTGCGTCGGTCGCGGAGCTGTATCGCGAGCCGAAACACCCGTACACGCGGGCGTTGATGTCCGCGATCCCGGTGCCGGACCCGACCCGCAAGTCACAGCGCATCGTGCTCGAGGGCGATGTGCCGTCGCCGATGAATCCGCCGCCCGGCTGTCCGTTCCACGAGCGTTGCCCGGAGGCGATGCCCGAATGCTCGTCGGTCGAGCCGGTGACGAAAAACGTCGGCACCGCGGACACGCCGCACGAGGTGACCTGCCACCTTTACTGACGATGGCCCCTGGTGATCGGCTATGGCGATGGCCTATTCCGATGGCCTATTCCGATGCGTCAGCCAGTAAAGTTGCGGGCCTTGCGCGCGCTGTCAGGCAGTTCCGGGTTGAATTCGTGCGCGTCGGCGAACGCCAGCGCGAACGCCGGTCGTTTTGATACGGTCGACAGGTATCGCGCAAAGACGCGGTCCGTACACAGCCCGTAACGCCGCGCCCAGCCGACGTCGTGCGCGATGACGATATCGGCGGCGCAGAAGTCGTCGCCGCAAATGTACGCGGTCTTCTCGAGCCGCTCTTTCAGCTGCGGCTCAGCCTCGGTGGCGAACTTGTTGCGATAGCGCTCGGTCGTCGCCTGATCCTGTTCGTCGTCGGGCAGGATGTGCTCGTGAATGCGAATTTGCCAGAGCATCATGTCGATCCACGACGCACCGAAATGCAGCATCTGCAGGTAATCGGCGCGGCGGGCCGAGAACTCGGTCGGCGAGGGCGCAAGGTTTTTCTCCGGGAACGCATCCGCGAGGAACGCGATCATCGCACCGCTCTCGAACATGTGGCGCGTAGAACCGTCGTTCAGCGTGATCTCGAGCGTCGGCACGTTGTGGTTCGGGTTCTTGCGCAAGTATTCGGGATCGAATTGCGCACCCTGGTACAGCGCCACGTTCTCAACCTCGAAGTCTTCGCCGACGGTTTCGTGCAGCGCCCATTTGGCCCGCGCACTGCGAGAGGCCGGGAAGTGATAGAGCTTGAGGCTGGAGATAATCATGCGTTCATGACCTGCGTTGTGCGCGGCGGTCCATTGTAGGGCCGCGGCCGGTCCGCTGTCATCGCAACCGGCCCGGTTGAACCCCCGGTTGAACCGCCCGATTGAACCAATTCCGGCGGTGCCGTGACTTACGGGACAGAGGCCGGCCGTGTCGGTTCCGGCAGTACGCAGGGGATGAGCATGATAATTCCAGTGATCAAGCAATATATGCGCTACGCGGCGATTGCCTTCGTCTGTATCGTCGCGGTCAGCGCGATCTTTGGCGGGGACGACGAACAGATGATGTACTACAGCGTTAACGGCCAGATTATCGAGGTCCCGATGGCGCCGACGACCGGCGGCTCAATGCGGGTCGATTTTCCGAACGCGTATTACGACGGTCAGGGCACCTACGAATACAACACCCGCTTCGGCGGCGGCTCCCGTACCAGCGACGGCTCGTGGAACCACTACAGCCCGCTCGCCGGCGGTGCGGTCGGCGGCACGTCTGACGGTTGTGTCTACACGTCCGTAGCGGGCGGCTGGTCGAATTGCTGACCCTGGCTAGTCATCGAGAAAGGCCCAGCTCTCGGCGCCGTCGAAGCGCCGAATCCGGATGCCGTCGATCAGCGCCGGATCGACCATGCGGCAGTTCACGCCGACGCGGTCGCCATTGGCCTTTGCCGTCGTCGTGTAGTGTGTCGCGCACCCGCATGACCGGCAGTGGTGGAACGCGATCTGTTCATCGCCCCAGACATATGTGGCGGTTGCACCGCGGTCGCAATCCACGCTGACGGCGTCGGTCGTGTAGTACGCCCACAGCGAACCGAGCCGGCGGCAGATCGAGCAGTTGCAACTGACGAGGTACTCGGGAAACTGCGGAAACCGGATGCGCACGTTACCGCAATGGCACGAAGCCTCGACGGAGTGCGATTCAGCCATCGTCGAGTTTCGCCAGCGCGTTGCGCAGTTCGCGCCGCGCGAGATCGAAGTCTTCCATGTCGAGTCGGCGACGCAGCAGCGTCTCGCAGTGCCGGATCGCCTTGACGCCGATCACGCTGATGGCGCGAATGCCGGCCCAGCGCGCGTAGTAGTTCTGCGCGAAATCTACGAGTTCGACGATGTCGTCGAATTCGGCGCTCACATCGGGATGGTCCGCGATCTCCTGCGCGGCCTGCAGCACGTCGATCGGCTGCACGTTTTCGTCGACGCCCAGGCTCTTGGCCCGGTCGATGAGCCTGAATAGTTCGGTCATCGATTCACTCCCCGCATCTCGTCTCGTCTATTGATACCCCGGATACTCGACCCAGAATACGCCGCGCAGCTCGCCGACGTCGAACCCGGTTGCGCGGTCATCCGGATACAGTTCGGCGATGCGCGCCGCGATTTCCGGCCCGACCGACTTCCCGTGACACGTGCTGCAGACCGGCTGCATGACGATCGGCTCGACGTACCCGGCGCGGCCCGCGTCCAGTTCGACAGTGCGCGGCTCGAGGTCGGTCGGATTGTCGACGTAAGCAGCGAGGATCGGCGCGACCCAGGCGGGCGCTGTATTGGCCGGGTTGCGCAGTCGATGGCTCGCGCGGCCGACCCGGATGCCGTCCCGCGACGCGGCGGCGGCGATTTTCGGTGCTTCGATGCTGCATGCGGCGATAGCCGCGACCGGACCTTCGGCGAGCCCGGCCTTCAGTGCACCCTGCAGTTGCTGCTTGAAGCCGGCCAGCAATTGCGCCGGATCGACGGCGACCCTGTCTCGCTCGCTGCCACACGCGACAGCTAGCATAGCTGTCAGCATTGCCGTGAGGATGCGGCCACGACCGGTCATGCTGCACTATTCGCGAACATGTCCTGCTCGAGCGTGAGCAGTTTCTCTTTTGCTCGCAGGCCGCCGGCATAACCGACGAGTTCGCCGTTACTGCCGATGATGCGATGACACGGCACGATGATAGCGATCGCATTCGCGCCGTTCGCGCTCGCGACGGCGCGGACGGCCTTCGGGTTGCCGAGCGCCTCGGCCAGTGCGAGATAGGTCGACGTCTCCCCGAACGGCACCTGCATCAGCTCCGCCCACACGCGCTTCTGGAAATCGGTGCCGACCTGAAGCAACGGCAGCGTGAATGCACGTCGCGCAAAGCCGAAGTACTCGTCGAGCTGCCGTGTCGTCTCGTCCAGCACGGGATCGTCGCCCGGGCGGATTTCGACGCCGAGGGCCTTGCGCAGCCGGTTGTCGAGGGTCGTGCGCATCTTGCGGTAGCGCCAGTCGCACAGACAGAGCCGGTCGCCATACGCGCCGAGCACCAGCTCGCCATAGGGGGTCTTGTAATAGCGGGTTGCGATATCGTTCATCGGCGTTACCTCTGTGAATCGGCCGCGCAGTGGCGGATCACGAGTTCATTGAATCGATCCGGGTACTCGATGAACGGCGCGTGCCCGGCGTCGTCGATAATGACGAACTCGGACTCCGCGCCGGCGGCGATCAGCAGTGCGTCGAGCTGCTCGCCGAGACCGAGAGGGACCTGCGGGTCGAATTCGCCCCAGATTACCAGACTGCGCGCATCGAGGTCGCCGGATTCGATGTCGCGAAGTGCATTCTCTTTCAACGCGCGGAACGTCGGGTGCATCGGCGTCATCCGCTGCGTCGCCATCTGTTTGCGCGCTTCGATGGACTTCGGGTCGTTGTGCTGAGCGACGACTCGTTCCGCCTTGGTCGTCGTAATGTTGTTGCCGCTCGGGTAACGCAGCGCCATCGCGCGCCGTGCGCTGGGCACGGTCGGCCCGTCGGGCGGATGCACGTAACGCGCGGCATAGAGCATGAACGCAAGCGCTTCCTGCATCGCTGCCATGTCGTCCGGGACCATGACCGTGTCGACGTTGACGAGGCAGCCGACGAGGTCGGGCCTGCGCAGCGCGACGGCAGTCACCGGCCAGCCGCCCTGGGAGTGACCGACCAGCGTTGCGCCGCGTACGTCGAGCGCGTCGAGGAAAGCTTCGAGGTGGCGTGCATCGCGCGCGAAGTAGTCGGCGTAGTCGCCCGGCGCGGACAGATTGCCGGTACCGCCCTGTGCGAGCCGGTCGAGTGCGATCACACGATGAGTGCGCGCGAACGCGGCGAAGTTTTGTTCCCATTTCTGCGCGTTGTTGTTCGCGCCGCCGGCCATGCCGCCGTGGACCAGCACGATGGCCGGTCCCGAGCCGAGTTCGAAATAGCGTGTGCGGATACCGTCGACATCGATAAAGCGGGCGTCGGTGTCCGGCATCGCATCCAGCCAGGCCGGCGGCTCGGCGTCGCGGGCCGGCAGCAGCTCGAGTTCGCCGCTGCAGATCGCATCGTTCGTCTCGCCGTCGGTCGCGGTGACAGCCACGGTCGCCGTCCCGATGTCAGCGCGCGACGCATTCAGCACGAGGTGAAACCCGCCTCGCTTGTCGACGGGGCCGCATCGCTCAAGCGGCTGGACGTAAATGATGTCCGCATTCGCGGCGGCATCAAACGCTGTGCCCGCGGGCAGGTCGTCACCGCAGACGACGACGTCAGTGTCAGCGCCCGCGCGCAGCGACCGCGGCGAAAGATCGCAGTCGCCGGCCCACGCCGATGGGTTCAGCGCGAGCGCGAGGCCCGCGACCGCGTAGCCCGCGACCGAATAGCCCGCGACCGCGTGGCTGAGGGCCGCTACCGTCTTCATTTGTGTTAAATGCGTCAACGCGATTCCTGCGGATTTCGGCTATTGTCGCCGGAGTTCACGGACGAGGGCCAGCCCGGCCCACGGAGCGCATACCCGATGGAAAATCGGACCCCGATATTGATCCCGATCCTGATCGCAATACTCATGCTCTTGTCGCCCGGCGCTTTCGCCGACATCTACAAATGCCAGAATCGGACGACCGGCGAGATCGAGTTCAAGGATAGCCCGTGCAGCGGAGCGCAGACCGAGAAGGCCGTTCCGGCGGCGGTCAGCAAGAAATCCAAATCGCGCCGCACCGATGAGTCGCTGGCGCTGCAGGCGATTGTGAACACGGATCGCAGTCGTTTTCAGCGGGTTTGCGAAGAGAAACTCGGTGCGGGACTGAACGCGGCGCAATTCGAGCAGCAATGCGAGGCGGCGTTACTGCGCCAGGCGGATTGCAAGATCTCCGCGTCGCGGATGATGCCCGCAAAAGTTCATGCCGCTTACATGCGGTCGCTGTCCCAGGGAATGTCGCAGGACGCCGCTGCCACTGAGGCGCGGAAGAAAGAGTATTGGGGCGGCGTGTCGCCCGAAGAGGCGATGGTCATGATGATGCCGGTCGCCGATTTCACCAGCGACTGCATCCGCGGCGTGTTCCGCTAGGCGCGCGGCAGCCGCCGCGCGTTGAATCGATTCACTGTTTCGTTCGCCGCGGCCGTTCTTCGCCTTGCGGACTGGAGATTTCCCGGGCCGTGAGCAGGACGATCACGACAACGAAGACCACCGCCGCGAGAGCATAAAATACGTAGCCTGGTAGCGCCTGGTCTTCGAGCAAGTCGCTCGAAAGCGAGTATGCGAAGAACGCGAGAAACGCGGCGGGAATCAGAATCTTGGGCCAGCTATTGCGTTTGATGATTTCGCGCAGCTGACTCCCCAGTGTCGGCGCCTGGCCAGTGACGCGGCGCTGCATTTCTTCGAATGATTCGTGTTTCTGGCTCATGACGAGGCCCGCCCGAAATACCCGTATTCCACGTACAAGAATAGCAGCGCGACGATTTTTTGCACGACGTGGCGGTGTCGGCCGCGCTATCCGGCCTTCTTCGCGACGATAAACACGGCCTTGCCCTTGCCCGGTTGCCATGCTTGATCGATCTCGAAGCCGGCATCGTTCAGGCTGGTCTCGAGTTCGGTCCGCGTGAAGACTTTGACCCGCGGGATCGCGCCGAGGAACGCGCCGACCGGCAGGATCAGGCCAAAGATTTTTGCCATATCGCCGATGCAGGCGGTGCTGCTGATGAACACGCCGCCCGGCTTCAGCAACCGGTGCACCTCGGCGATTGCTGCGTCCTTGTCGTCCAGCAGGTGCAGGATGCTGAGCCCCAGCACTGCGTCGAACGATTCTTCGGTAGCGCCGAGTTGCTCGAGGGTCAGCTGGTCGAAGTTCACATTGCCGACGCCGGCCTCGTCGGCCCGGCGTTTCGCGATGTCGAGCATCTTCGCCGATATATCGATTGCGTGAATTCGTTCGACATGGGGCGCATGCAGTATCGCTGTCGAGCCGGTCCCGCAGCCGAATTCGAGTACGTGCATGTCCGGCCGCAGGTATTTGCGGGTGATTTCCAGTTTGCGTTCGTACGCCGCTTCGTCGGCGATCGGTCGCTTCGCATAGCGCTCCGCGATCCGATCCCAGAATTTCGCCGGCCGACTCATCGCCTGCTTTGCTCCTCGCCCGTCACAGCCGTTCGATCTGCCGATCGTGCACGCGCCCGAGCAGCACGAGCGCGGTGATCGCGCCGACCAGTGCCAGTGCCATGTCGGACTGCGTGTCCCATTCGTATCCCTGCGTGCCGAGGAACGCGTCGGCCGCTTCGTCGGAGATCACTGCGACCGCCCATTCGAGCAGCTCGTAGAGTGCGCTGAACGCGAGGCAGAAACTGACGATGAACACATTTCGCCAGCTCGCAATCGGCACGACGTCGTTACGGATCAGTACCTCTCTCGCCACCAGTGCCGGCACGAAACCCTGCAGAAAATGCCCGAGCTTGTCGAAGTTGTTGCGCTTGAGGTCGAGCGGCAAATCGCCCGGCTCGAACAGCGGTACATCGGCGTAGGTATAGTGCCCGCCGATCATCAGCACGATGCAGTGGATAAGGATCAGCCCGTAGACGAGCGGCGTCAGCGGGAACGCGCGTCGCGTCATCGCGAGGACGACCAGCGCGATCACTGCCGGCGACACCTCGAGCGCCCAGGTCAGCGTGTCCTTGGGCTCGATCGCCGACCACGCCAGCACGGCGAAGAAGATCGCCAGCCACGCGACGTTGATGCTACTGAGTCTGGCTATGGGGAACCGCCGCCTGCGAGTTTCGCCGTCGCATTCACGACTGCATCTGCACGAGCTCCGACACCTCGAGCGAGCCGCCAATATCGAGAAACGGGCATTCTTTCGCAATAGCGAGTGCCGCTTCGATCGATTCAGCCGCGATGATCGTATAGCCGGACATCGACGTCGTGCCGCCGGCCGTCACATCGCGATCGGGATTGACGGTGTGCATGTTCTTCAGTGGGTTCATCGGGCTGACCGCGGCCTCACCGAGGTCGGTCAACCACGCGCGATATTTCGCCATGTGCTGCGCGCCTTCTTCCGGGCTCGATGGCTGGTCCCCACCGAGATATGTCAGGACAAACTGTGGCATATCGTTCTCCTATTCTGCGAACGCACCACTATAGATTCGATCCGGTTCGCCGTCATCTCCAGCGTGCCGTCCGGGAATGCGCTGCAGCCGTCGGACGTGAACGGCGCAATGTCCGCGCAGGCCTGACTCGCGGCGACCAGTAGGGACAGGCCGGCAATCGCGCGCCACCGCAACGCGAGCCCGGACCGACTAGAAGGGCTGTACATGTGGTCCGATGCTCTTTGTAGCCCACCAGTCCTCGAGCTCCCCGAATCGTTCCACGACCTGGGCGGCGATCTCGTCGGGATCATAGTTTCGTCGCAGTGTTAGCAGTTGATAATGCACCGGGCGTCGCTGCTGGAACCAACTGTAGGTCAGCTTCCCCTGGCGCCGCACGAGACGCCGATACGTGCCGCAGTGAACCGGCGAGATGTCATTCGGTTCGATAAATCTGCCGCAGTGATCGATGCCGTCGAGCGGCGCTTCGGAAAAATTGATGACAAATTTCGGCCGATGGTATTTGTCCCATTGAATATCGAAAACGTGTATTGCATCGGCAGCGAAACGCCTGAACACGACGAACTGAGGTTGCATGCGCGTGTCGACTTCGAACCCGCGCGAAATTACGTGCGGATAGAAGACTGCGCGCAACGCGTCCCGAATCGGCTTCGTGGTCGCCACTTTCGCGCTCGGCTACGGCGACGGAATGTTTGTCAGCCGCTGTCCTTGCCGATAAAGCGATACACGAGTGCGCCGAGCGCGCCGCCGATAATCGGTGCGACCCAGAAGAGCCACAACTGGCCGACGGCCCAGTCGCCGACAAACACTGCCACGCCCGTGCTGCGCGCCGGATTCACCGACGTATTCGTCACCGGGATGCTGATCAGGTGGATCAGCGGGAGGCCGAGGCCGATCGCGATCGGCGCGAATCCCGCCGGGGCGCGTTCATCCGTCGCCCCGAGGATGATGATCAGGAACATCATCGTCATGACGATCTCGGTGATCAGGGCGGACATCATGGAGTACCCGCCGGGCGAGTGTTCGCCATAGCCATTCGACGCGAATCCTGCCGAGACGTCGAAACCAGCCTGGCCCGAGGCGATCAGGAAGAGTACGCCGCCGGCGACGATAGCGCCGATGACCTGCGCGGCGATGTACGGCATCAGCTGGCCCGCAGGGAAGCGACCACCGGCCCACAGACCCACGGATACCGCGGGGTTGAGGTGACAGCCGGAGATGTGCCCGATGGCGAAGGCCATCGTCAGTACCGTCAGGCCGAACGCCAGGGACACGCCGAGCAGGCCGATGCCTACGTCAGGAAATGCCGCAGCGATCACCGCGCTGCCGCAACCGCCGAGCACCAGCCAGAAGGTCCCGATAAATTCTGCAAAGTACTTGTTCACTTTTTGTCCCCTTGTGTGTCCGGGCGTCGAGTCGTTAGCTATCCGGACGGCTACTGTAACGCAAATTGTCTGGCGTCAGCGTCCATGCTGCGAGTGGTTCATTCAGCGACGCGACGGCCGTAGTAAAGATGGCCGCATTCCCGCCCGTCGAAATCCGCTACACCGGGCAGATGGCCCCATTGTTCAAAGCCGAAATTCTCCAGGATCCGCGTGCTGCCCTTGTTGATATCGAGCAGGATCGCGAAGAGAGTTTTGATGTCGAGCCCCGGGCTTTGCTCGATGGCATGAGCAATCAGTGCAGAGCCGATACGCTGCTGGCGAAAATTCTCGTCGACGTAGTAACTGATTTCCGCGGTATGTCGAAGCGCCATACGGCCCGGGCGATACGCGCTCAGACTGCACCAGCCGACAACCCGGCCGTCGCTTGCCGCGACGAAGACCGGATGACGGTCAGGCGGATGTTCCTGGAGCCAGAGCTTTCGATTTCCCAGCGTGACCGGTGACGTGTCGGCGGTCGCCGACTGCAATGCGATCGCCTGGTTGTAGATCGCGGTGATCGCGGGCAGGTCGTCGTCGACAGCAATGCGGATGTCGGTTGTCATTGGGACCAAACAGCCGGCGCTACGAAGTCGCCGACGCCCGATCGTCGTCTGCGCCTTCCGGGAATTGCGGAGCGTCGCCGCCGATGTGATCCCACGGGGCTTTGGAAGCGACGTAAATGTGCTTCGCGATGTCGACGCCCGGATCCCCGTTTACGGTGCCGAGCGTAATCCCGTGAATGTCGTCTCCGAGCATGCCGGCGAGCGCGGATCCACACCTTTCGCAGAACACGAGGCTCCACGTTTCGTTCACCCCGTATCGCTTGGTGTGCGTATCACCCGATGTCCAAGCGAAAGAGCCTGCCGGCACTTCGGCATAGGCGGACGCCGCGCCACCGAATGCCTTGCGGCAGCGCGAGCAGTGGCACGAGCGCGGGTTCTCGAGCGGCGCGGATACCGCATATGAAATCAGCCCACAAAAGCACGATCCGGATATCGCCATTCAATTTCTCCAGTCTATCTCTCCGGTCTATCTGCCCGGTCAATCGCGAATCTCGCTGACCCGCCCGCTGTCGTCCAGCTGCACGCAAACCTGGGACACCACGATACAGTTTTCGCTTGGCTTCTCGAATACAGGAGATGCGTCGACTCGCGCACGGATCTTCTCCAGCGCCACATCGGCGGGCAGGCCGATCAGGTTCAAATTGGCAAGCGTGATCGCAGCGCTTTGGGAGTCGCGCAATGAGTCCAGGCTCGCTTCCATGTAGGTGACGGTGACGCCATCGTCGATTGCGTGGAAAATCCAGAACAGGTTGGAGCCGAGAAGGAGCAGCACCAACGCGACGATGATGGTTTTATTACTCATTAACGATCTCGAACTATCTCGTTTCATCTGTCAGGCTGTCGCGGCATACCAGCAGGCGCCGCCGATAAACAGGAATACGGGCCAGGCGAAGTGGCGGCCGCGCGATGCAACCAGCGCAATTGCGGCCGTGATGAGAAACGTGACCGCGATTGTCGTTAGAGTGGCAGATAGCGCGGCGGTTGGCGTAAGCGCGGATCGCGCGAGTAACACCATCAGTGCGGCAAACCCGAACCACGCGACCGTCGTGATGTGCCACGCGAATCGCAGCGTTTGCCTCGTGAAGGATTCGCCGCCGAAGAGATGCGGCAGGCTTGCACTGCGAAAAAGCCGCATCAGGATGTATCGCTCGCCGAGAATCGAATGTGCGAGGCCGATGGCAATGGTTGCGGCGGCGGCAAAATAGAGTGTCATAGTAACCACCTGATGCTGCAGGGGAGATGTGCAGCGGAGCTCTTATTCTACTGTGTTCGCTGCTTGCGCCAAACCTTCACGAGTAACGGCCACGTTGCGATGCGGGTTCTGTCGACGACGCCCCACTGACGGCCCAGGTCTGCCTGCACCAACTCGACAGGATTGTTGCCGTGAGCTGTCTCGTAGGCCTTTACCGCGGACCATGTGTTCAGGTAGCCGATAAGGCGGGAGAAATCCCATTCCTCGGTCATCTCTATCGGGCTCGCCGGGATCTCGGTAAAAGGCATGTCGACATTGGCGTAGCCGCCTTCGACCATTTTGCGCTCGAAAGGCCAGTACTCTCCGACGATGTCGGCATAGAGGTGTCGAATGACGTCATCCAATCCGGTGTCGAAGGCTAGCAGGCCGTAGGTCCAGACCGCGAGCACGCCATCGGGCTTCAGCACACGGTTCGCTTCGTTGGTAAATGCGTCGATATCAAACCAGTGCAGGGCCTGGGCGACGGTAGTCAGGTCGACCGATTCGGTCTGCAGCCCGCTGTTTTCTGCGGCGGCGACGCGATAGGTAACGCCGTCAGTCCTGGCCGCGTCGGCAATCTGGTTGGCGCTGGCATCGGTCGCGATGACGTTGTCGAAATGCTCGATCAGGCCGCAAGCGGCCTGTCCGGAGCCCGTCGCGCAATCCCATGCCAGGTCATGCTCGGCGCACAATGCAGCGAGCGAGGAAAAGAGCTCGTCGGGGTAGCGCGGGCGAAATTCGCTGTACTGCGACGAATGGCCGGAGAAATGATCCTTGAAGCTCATCCGTCCGCGGTGACTTCAGCGCATCAAGCGAGCCGGACCGGCACGGTGATGCTAGAAGTCATACGGGCCGGCCTCCATGATGTCTTTCGGCAGCCACGTTTCGTGCACGTGCAGCCACTGTAGCGGTCGCGTGTCGCGCATGATCACGCTTGCAAGCCGTCCGTTGTCGCGCGGCTGCGAAGCGAGGGCGTTGCGTTGCCACTCCTCGTAGGTGGCGAGGATGTAGCCATCGAATTGCGCCCGGATCGTAACGTTGCGGATCGCGATGCGAAATTCCGGATTCGTGTGGTGCGTCGACCGAATCGCGTCGGTGAGCTGCGCTAAATTCATCAATGTGCCGGCCGGCGGAATGAGGTGGAAATCCGGCGAGAACCGCGGCAGGAATTCGGTGTCGAATACGGACGCGCTCAGTGTGCCGGAGAACCACCCGACAAAAAACTCGTGGAGCGCTTCGACCTCGGTCCTGACTGCAGATTCGATATTTGCGGACATACGATTGCCTTCGCGCGGGGGTTTAGAAGGAGATGCGCGGAAAATTCCCGCTTGCGCTGTTGGCGCTGAGGTTCACTTCCTTAGCTCTGTCGTAGCATGCCCCGCACATCAGCGTGACACCCGCGAAGCCTTCGTTCTCATCATTCCATTCGCCGCCGGTGTCCTGGACCCTGGCTTCGCATTCCGAGCACCACGCGTCAGGCCGGGCGCTGTCAGGATCATTGGCCCACCAGAAGCCTCGCGGCTCCCCATCGGCCAGCGTTTGCACGATGTGCTGGCATACACACGTGGCCTGTTGTTGGCCGTGTTCGTCACAGGCAATAAATGTTGTGTCTTCGCTCATTCGGTTTCTCGCGTTTTCCGGTGCTCGTTAAGTGGCGGGGCAGCTGTCATCGTATGACTCGAGCGGCCCGGTTGCCATTTCTCCAGGCGGCGGAAACGGCTGCTTGAACGTAAAGGAATCAGGTGTAGGTCCCCGGGTTCGCAGCTGCTCGAGTTTGACCTTCGCCTCCTCCGGCGTTGGCAGGTGACCGGCGGGAATCCACCAAAGAGCCGTGTAGGCGTCACGCAGCCGCTCGAACCACTGCTTCCTTTGACTCATGATGCTGGCGTGGTTCGACCGGTATACGAACTCGAATAAGGAATCGATGTTCTCCCAGACAGAAAGGTTCACGAGGTAGTCTTCACCGAATGTACGAATTGCCGTCGCATCACCGTCCGGAGTCTCGAGCCTCCAGACGTAGCCGGGCGATTGCTCGGCGAGCTGGTTGATGCGCTCGAGATTGGCGACGAAGTCGGCCATGACGGGATCTTCCAGTGGCGCGAGCATCCGTGCGATATTGAGTTGCGCGAGTTGCATGGGCTGTCCAGTCGTCATCGTACTACAGGCCTCCCGGCGGCCAAGCGTGCGCTGGTTAGGCGGCGGACGACAACAATTTTTTTGCGCCCTTTCCTGGTTACCGTTCGCGACCCGCAGTCTTAAAGCGAAACAGACAGAGTATCGAGGAGAGCAGAAGCATCGCTGATGCAGGCAAAGGAACCATTGTCGCTGAAGCGATGATTCTAAATGCTTGCTGACCATTTCGCGATCGGTCATCCCAGGTATTTGTATTACTTCGATAAAGTAGTTGCGACCCGGTGTATGTGCCCCAAGGCTCAAGACCGTTCCAAGCCCAACCGAATTGTGAGATCGGATCTGGCGCAGAGGCTATCAACCAATAATCTTGCCCAGCCGTCAACACCGGGTTTAGCGTGGAAGAAACAGTGTATATGTCTTTCGAGTACGGTTCAGGCAGCACAATGTCGAAGCTCTCTATCGCTCGTCCGGGACGCCGGGGCGCTCCCAGATTATCTTCGTGGAGCGTCATGGTGATGACATCTCCGCCAATGTTGTTAAGGGGATTGCCTAGCGCGACTTCTATTGAATCAAGCGTAATATTCGCCAAACTCGATGAAATCGTAAATCCATTGGCAACGCTCTGTTGGTATGGCGAAGCGGTCGCCTTTCGACCAACGTCAGCAGAAAAGCCGGAGTTGGAATCCTTTCCCGAGTAATAGTCATTCGGGCCGAATGTGTCATACAAGACCACTGTCGATGCATTCGCGATCGTATATGGCGCGATGAGAAGCGCGCAAAAAAGCGCTCTACTAATCCAAGTCTTAGTCATCTTTCCCCCAGGCGAGTCTTGGTTACCGTAATTCTAATTAAATTACGGAAGAGCCAATCCGGCGATTGGTCATAACGGGTGCGGCAATTACTTGGTTAAAGCCAATTTGGTGAGCAACAGAACATCTGACTGGCTGATCACGCCATCCCCACCGTCCGGATACAAATCACCCCGATCGATCTGTTGCTGAGTAAGCACGATCAGGCCCAGCACCTGACGTTGTGCCAGCAAAACATCCGCTACAGTCACGGCGCCGTCCAGATTGACGTCTCCGGCCACCGGTGGTGCCACCGGCGAAAGCAAAAATGCGTGCTTGTCACCATCGGCGGTAACGCCCCATCCGACGATTTGGCCACTGGCATTGATATCGTGCGCTTCCTTCAGGGTGTCCCATCCGGTCAGATCCTCAACATTGTCGTTGAGGTCCAGCACGCCATCCACCGGATCCCAAAGTGCCGCGCGGAGACTGCTCGAGGCATTTGCCGCCCAGCCTACGATCACACCCGCATCGTTAATGGCATTCGCGGCACTGATACTTCCTCCCAGTGTCCCAAGGTCCACGATCCCCCCTGCCAGGTCCCAGGAAAAGGCGTGTTGAGCACCGGGTGTTGGGTAGGAGTAGCCGACTACGCGGTCGTTGTTGTTGATGTCCTGCGCTCGCGTACTACCGCTGACACCCAGGTTGCCCATGAGCGTGATATTCCCGTTATCCCAATACACCCGGCTGCCGACGATTCGCCCTGCGTCATTAATGGCGCGTGGTGTGAATCCGCCATTGATGGATGTCTCCACACCGGTGTCCAGGTCCTTCATCTTTGCGCTGCCGGAAGACAACCCGATGACGATACCCTCGTTATTGATATCGTAGGCATAGGACGGGCTGCCGGAAAACACCGGAAGGTTCGTTCCGTCATGGGC